>CAYOHX010000140.1:0-13295 GCA_964403875.1 uncultured Anaerolinea sp.
ACGAAAGAGCGAGGCTTTTGCAAAAGTCAAGTGACTTTGGAAAAGCCATAAGGGGGCTCATTGGGAATTGGCGTGGTGAGGATCGACGCGGTTAATAGTTCTTGGCCAAATCCATGCCCGCGTAAAGATTGACGACCTCATCGGCGTAGCCGTTCATGAACAGAGTCGGGCGACGACCGCCTTCACCAATGCGGCGTTCGGAGGCTTGTGACCAGCGCGGATGCGATACGTCCGGATTCACGTTGGCATAGAAGCCATATTCATTGGGGGCAGCATCCATCCAGAGGGAGACGGGCATCTGGTCGGTGAGTTCGATTTTCACAATGGATTTGATGCTCTTAAATCCGTACTTCCACGGCACCACCAGGCGCAGAGGGGCTCCGTTTTGGGGAAGCAGGTCTTTCCCGTAAAGGCCCATCGCCATGAGGGTCAGGTCGTGCATTGCCTCATCCAGGCGAAGCCCTTCGACATAAGGCCAGGCAAAATAGCCGGAGTTTTGTCCGGGCATTTGCTGGGGGTCAAAGAGGGTGGTGAAGCGAACATATTTCGCGGTGGAGGTGGGTTCGACGACCTGGAGAAGCTGGTTGAGGGGAAAACCATTCCAAGGGATGACCATCGACCAGCCTTCTACGCAGCGCATTCGATAGATGCGCTCTTCGGCGGAGAACTGCTTGCGAAGGTCGTCGATATCATATATACCGGGTTTGTTGACCATGCCCTCGACTGAAACCTGCCAGGGTGAAGTGATGAGGTTGGCCGACATGGGGGCGACCCGTTCTTTATCGGTGGTGAACTCGTAGAAGTTGTTATAGTTTGTGATTTGCTCGAACGTGTTGGGCGTGTCGGGGAGGGGTGTGATTGCCTCAGCCGGGAGGTCACCAGAACCGGAAGAAGCGGGGGCGCAGGCAGCCAGGGCTGATCCGGCCACCAAGACGAGCGCCTGGCGCATGAACTTGCGCCGTGAGAGATACACCCACTCCGGGGTGATCTCCGATGAAGGAATGGGGGGAGCTTTATACCGCATAAAATTACCTCTAATATTGATCTACATGGCGCTCCGTCAGGGGGGATGGGCGGAGTCTAGAAGGGTAGTCCTGCCATGGTGTGCAATAAGGCTCGGGTGAGGAGGGTGTCGGCGGTGGAGCGGTGGGCGTTGGGCAGGGTGATGTTGCACTGGCGGCCCGCGGCAGCCAGGGATTGATACTTGTAAGCGCGGCGGCGCGGATCCCATTCGCCGCGGAATTCGGCATATAACTTGAGCAGGTCAAAAGTGTTCAGGCGTTCCTTCCAGGGAAGGTTGTAGCGAGCGTGAGATTGAGCCATGAGGCGCAGGTCGAAATCCTGGTTGTAGATGACGACCAGCCGTCCAAAAAGCGCGCCACGGACCTGAGGCCAGACGGCGGGCCAGGTGCGCGCGGTGGAAACTTCTTCATTGGTGATGCCGTGAATGGCTGTGGCTTCGGCTGGGATAGGGCGGCTGGGTTTCACCAAGGTTTCTACAAGCGGTGAGCCGTCGGAATCGATGATGGAGATTTCTATGATCTCATCGGTGCTGTTGAGGCCGGTGGTCTCAGTGTCCAGGTAAACCGGGTTCTTTTGAAGGATTGAACGGGCAATTTCGGCAGCGCGTTGCTGGGCAGTTTGGGTAGGAGTGGCATTCATCGTTATTTCCTAGGGAAGTGTCCAAAGGGAGATTTCATCCATTTCGACCGTGAAGTTGGGTGTGCTATAGGCAGCCACGAAAGCTCCGATGTATCCAGAAGCGAAGGTTCCGTCGGTGATTTCTTCCAATTGGACACCGTTGGCATACAGGGTGAGCCGGTCACCCTGGGCGAGGACGCCGACTCGATTGACCTGGTTGGAGCCGGTAAGAATGTTGGGTGATGATTTTAAACCAACCAATTCCGCATCGAGGTTGTTGTTGAAATCTATGGCGCGAACCTCATACTGGCCATCACAGGTAAAGCCGAGGAAATAGCCGGAACTTTCTTTTCCAGCGCGGAAGACCAGTCCGTAGAGGTCTTCACCGGAGCAAGTCTGTGTACGAAACTGACCTTCGAGGTAGAAGTTAGCCGGTTTTTGGGAATAGGTGAGGGACCAACCATGCCAGCCCTCGGTGGTCTTGCCCGTGAGGAGCAGCACCCCATCTCCAGCGGCGATTTTTGTGTGATCGTTTTCATCTTTCCAGAAGTTCTTGGCGCTGCTCAGACTGTCGTTCCAGGTGGGTTCGCCATACACCTGGCGCGGGTCACCGGGGTTGACCGTGGGCGCGGTGGTAGCAGTGGGTTCGAGTGTTGGGGTTTCAGTGGGCGCTACCGTCTCCGTGGGGGAAGAGGTGGCAGAGGGTTGGATGGTGGCGTTGGGGTCGGGGAGCTGTTCGATCGGTTGTTCGGTGAGCAGACGGCTGACCTCGGTGCCGACCAGATCGGGGGTGGAAGTGACCTCGGTGGCGGAGGGGAGATTGCATGACGACAGCGCCAACACCAGGGCTGCCAACAAGAGGGGGGTAAATTGGCTAATTTTGATCTTCATTGTTCCTCACCTTGTTTATTATAGTCAAAAAATATGATAACGAGATTAAAGGTCATCCAGGAGTTGCCGCGGCAAAACCCCAAGAACCTTTATATTGGGTCAGTGGAAGGCGCATGAATTAGGCGAATGGATAACCTTCGCGAGGTGTCATGGCCAGTGCGAAATGGCTCGGCAGGACGGAAGCCGGGAACCCAGGCGATGGTCTCGCCGCTGAGCAATAGGGGCCATTGTGAACGGGCCCGGCGCGGCAAGCCGACATTGATCAAGAAATCGGACAACTTCTGTGATTGGCCACCCAAGCCAAGCGGTTTGAAGCGGTCGGCTGGGAGCGGCGGGCGCAGGAAGAGCGGAAAGGCCAGGGTAGCGGAGTCCAGGTGGGCCTGCCAGGGATCGTTGGGTGAGAACCAGGGTTGGGGAGAATCGGCGCACTCCAGAATCCAACCGCGCCCGAGGGAGAGTTGGGCGGACAAGGGAACAACCACGGCCTGGTCGATTTGGGGCCAGGCGTCGGGGATGGGCAGGTGTCCGATGCTTTCGGCCAGATATAGGCGCGGATGCTCGTGAATTAGGCTGAGACCCAGGGCCAGGCTCAAGGTCGAGGATCGCGTGGGGCTCGTCAGGAAGCGCAAGGCGCGCTCAACCACTTCGAAATCCAGGTCGCGTAAGCCTGGGCGCAAGAGATTAAAGGCTTTGCGGAGGAGGTTGCGCTGTAACCCTTGGGGTTGGGTGCAGAGAGATGACCAATCCAGGGCGACATAACCGGGGCCGTCTTCGATGAAGCAGGTTTGCCATGCTTGAGAAATTGCGGTATTGACGGTTTCGGCGTCTCCGGCCAGAACCCGACTGGAACGCCAGAGGGTGGAGCGGATTTGGGGGTTGTAGGTTTCCAGGTAGGGGATGAGTTGGTGTCGCAGGCGGTTTCTATACAGGGTGACATCGGCGTTGGTGGCGTCCAGGATCGGGTGGAGTTCTTCGGATTCGCAGTAGCGCTCAATGTCCTTGCGCCACACGCTCAGCAGTGGGCGGACCAGTGGCAGCGTGTTGTCCCATCCTTCGTTCGTGCTGATGGGCGCCATGCCTTTGAGGCCAAACAGGCCGGCTCCGCGGAGGAGATGCATGAGAACGGTTTCTACCTGATCATCGGCGGTGTGAGCCACGGCAACCGCCTGGGCGTTAAAGTCTCGAGCCGAGGCAAACAGAAACTGATAACGAAGCGTTCGGGCGGCTTCCTCGATGGATTGACGCTGTGACTGAGCAAAGGCGCGGACGTCTCCCGTTCCGAGGAAGAAAGGAAGTTGATGATCTTGGGCCCAAGCCTGAACGAAACGCGCATCGGCGGGCGACTCGGGACGTAATTGATGATCAAAGTGGGCTATCCCGATGTTGAAGCGCAGCGCGTTAAGCGCGTGCGCCAGGCACAAGCTGTCGGGACCACCCGAAACGCCGATGAGCAGGGTGATGGTTGGGTCCAGGCGGCATTGCTCTTTGGCTGATGTGGCAACCTGCTGCAGCAAGCCATCGGGTTTCTTCTGTGTGGGCATAGGTTAAGTCTATCACTAAACCCACGCGGATTGGCAGCTTCCAGAGAGCTGCTAGGATGGAATTGGGAGGAGGACGTAAAATGTCGAGCCGCTGCCCAGCTCGGATTCGACCCAAATGCGGCCAGAATGCATTTCTACGATTCGGCGGCTAATGGCGAGTCCAAGTCCGGCGCCAGGGATTTGGCTGTCTGTGTGTGTGATACGGTGGAATTGTTCAAAAATTGTCTCTTGTTGTTCGTTGGGAATGCCTGGGCCGTCATCGGCGACGGAGAACAACAGTGACTTTTTGAATAACGACTGGCACGAGAGGGTGATGGTTGCGCTAGCCGGAGAAAATTTGTGCGCGTTATCTAACAGATTGACGAGTACTTGTTTCAGACGCTGGCGGTCGCCATTGAGTTGGGGGAGGTTTGGAGCAACCGAGACAACCAGGCGCTGACCGGAACGCTCGATTTCGCCGGACAACGAAGCGCACGATTCTTCAACCAGGGCCTCGGGCGAAAAACTTGAGCGCCGCAAGGAAACGCGATTGGCCTCGAGGTGGGAAAAGTCGAGCATTTGATCGATTAGGCCAAGCAAGTGGCGACCACTACTGTGAATGTCGGCCAGGTATTCTTTTTGGGTAGCGTTCACATCACCAAATTTTCCATCTGCTAGAACTTCGGAGAAGCCAATGATCGAATGCAGCGGGGTGCGGAGTTCGTTGGACATCCCCGAGAGAAAGCGGCTCTTGAGTTTGTCTAACTCTACCAGACGTTTGTTGGTGTGCTCCAATTCTTCCATTTGCCGGTCGATTTCTCGAGCAATGTAGTGGCGCTCGACGGCGCGAGCAAAGATTTCAGCAATGTTGCGGGCGAAGCCAATCTCATCGCCAGACCAGATATGGGGATGAGAGGTATTTGAGAAACCCAGGAAGCCCGTCAATTCCCCTTGCAGGAAGAGAGGGATGATTAACAAGGCCTTAATCTTCCGCTTGTGCAAGTGGGGCTGAACCGAATCATCGTCGGGAGAACTGCCCGGAAGGGCAATGATCTGGTTATGTTTCAGCCTTTCGAACCAGGGAGACGATTTGCGCACCTCAAATCCCTCTTCGGGGGATGGCTCCGCGAAGCTATCCGCTTTTGTCCAGCGAAAATCGGCTTGAGCTATACTGCTGTCCTCGTGAAATCGGTAAACAAAAGATGCGTCTGCTCCGAGGACTTCTCCGCTGTCTCTGAGCGATTCATCGGTTACGGCGTCGATATCTGAGTAGGCGATGAAGCGGGTAGAGATATTGGTCAGGGTGCGTTCCAACTCCAGAATATGGGCCTTGGCTTTTTCGGCACGTTTCCTGTCGCTGACATCTCGAACTGTCACAACGGCACGGTCTTTGTCAGCACAAACGTAGTGGGCCTCATAGGTAATCGGTTCCGGAGAGGATGATAAAACCAGATCGTACTCTAAAGATTGGGGTAAGCCTGTTGAGAAGGCCTGCTCGAGGCAATGAGCCGCCTTGCGAGCGATTTCTGGAGGAAAAGTGTCTTGGAGGTTTTTCCCCAAAAATTGCTCGGGGGGTATGTAGAGCAGATTCTCGGGTACGCGTTTGTAATCTATGAATACTCCGTCACGGTCCATAATGAACATAAGATCGGGAATTGCTTCTACAAGGGCGCGGTGTTTCGCTTCGCTTTGGGCTAAACCTTTTTCGGTTTCAAGCCGAACGATGACTGCGCCAACCAGGGGGGCCAGGGTCTCAAGGAATGTTTTGGACTCTTGGGAGAATTCTGTCACGGTCTGGGAGAAGGCGACCAGGTGGGCAATGGTATGACCATGATAGCGTACGGGAAGAATGGCAGCAGACACAATCCCTTCTTCAGTCAGGGCCTTGTGGGCTTGTTCATCGTGTTGTAAGTCGATTTGCTTTTTTGATGCGTACACGGGCCTCTGGAACATAGCTTCCTGGGCATGACGAGAGGTGGAAGGAAAAAACGAAAAAAGTTGTAAGTTCTTGTCTGATAACCCGGTATGGGCAACCATTCTTCTGCCGCCGCTGGCGGGTTCGATACGGAAGATGCACCCCCCGGTGACGCCATCGATTTGGACAAGCGTGGTCAAGATCAGGTCGAGGGCGTGGTCAAGGTTGGTCGTTGAGCTTAATTCGGCTAACAAATCGCGCTGCAGGCGCATGAGGTTCTCGGCGCGCTCTCGCTCCCGGATGCGGAGTTGTGCTTCTTCGTAGAGGCGGGCGTTTTTCATGGCGACAGCTAACTGGCTCGCGACCGCTTCCATCGTGCGAAGTTCGTGTTCATCAAACGCGTTGACGGTGGGACTTTGAATATCGAGAACGCCGACCAGTTCATCGGCAATCATGATTGGCAAAGAAAGTTCAGCTTTGGTGGGGACGCGATCCGGATATTTATTGATATAGCGAGGTTCGAGGAGCACATCGTTGGCGAGCAGAATCTTGCGGGATAAACACACCGATCCGACCATGCCTTCACCATATTTCACGGTATGGTTCAATGGAATGGCCCGTTCAAGCGAACCGGCCAAAGCAGTCAAAACGGCTTGCCGGTTTTCCGCGTTGGTCAGATAAACCGCGACATGAAAGAAACCAAAACTCTTCTGAATAAGGCGAACAGCGCTGGAAAGCATTCGGTCTAATTCGAGGTTGGAAACGATTTTCGCGCTGAGGGCGTTGAGCAGATTGAGCTGAGCGGCCCGGCGCTGGAGGATGATTTCGTAATCGAATGACAGGCTGATTTCGGCGGCTACTCCACAGACACCGACCACCTTACCCTGGTCGTACACGGGCATACCGTAGGATCGTAAGGTGCGAATGTCGCCTTGTTTGTCACGGTGGACCATTTGAAACTGTTGCGGCTCGCCATGCAGGATTCGCTCGAATACGGATAGGGTATTATTCTGGGTTTCGATGATGACAAATTCGGAAAAAGGTTGACCAACAACCTCCGACGGCTCTAATCCAAAGCGGGAAATCGCCGCATTAATGTAAGCAACTTCTCCGGATGGGCGGACGAAATAGACAATGTCAGAGAGAGAGTTGATGAGGGGGGTGACCAGCTCGGCAATATAACGGAGAATATCCAGGTTGCTCGAATCAATATTCATCGGCATCGCGTCAGGTTCTTTCGCTTGTTTTCCATCGATGCGGGAGATTGATGTGACTCCATCCCCCTGGTTTGTTTTGATCATAAAAATCATTCGCAGACAATCGGCTCACAATTTTGTGAAACTAATTATACAGACAAAAGAAGATATTTCTTCGTACACTTTTGTGGCTAAATGTTAACGAATTTTAAATCACGCTACCTGAAGTGGATCTTTTCTCGCCAGGGTCATTCGCAAAGTGCTACCAACGATCCTGCATTACCCCGAATGCTGTTCCAGGCCGGACTGATGGCCATCAATCCGGCCTGTGGGGAAAAGGTTATGGCGTAACGGTGGGTGTGGGGCGACCCACTGAAAAATACTTAAACCCTAGGGCGCGCATTCGTTCGGGGTCCCACAAGTTTCGGGCATCCATGATGACCGGCTGGCGCATGAGAGAGCGCACGCGCTCGAAGTCGATTTGCTTGAACTCATTCCATTCTGTCGCCAGAATCAACGCGTCAGCGCCTTCGGCGGCTTGATAAGGGTTTTCGCATAGACGGACGCGCGGAAGGGTTTCGCGCGCGGCGTCCATCGCCTGGGGGTCATAAGCCTGAATAACGGCTCCCTCGTTTTCGAGGAGGTGGATGATTTCGAGCGCAGGCGCTTCGCGGATGTCGTCTGTGTTGGGCTTGAATGACAACCCCATGACGGCAATGACTTTTTGATCCAGGCTGCCCAAGGCACGACGCAGCTTGAGGATGGTGCGACGGCGTTGGTTGCGGTTGATTTCCATCACCGCTTGAAGGAGCTGGGGCTGGGTGCCGTGGAGGACGGCCATGTGAGCTAATGCTTTCACGTCTTTTGGAAAACAGCTTCCGCCCCATCCGAGGCCGGCATCCAGGAAGGCCGGTCCAATGCGTTTGTCCAGGCCCATGCCGCGCGAGACTTCACGGACATCCGCTCCGAGCTCTTCGCAAATGTTGGCAATTTCGTTGATGAAGGAGATGCGTGTGGCGAGAAAGGCGTTGGAGGCGTACTTAATCATTTCTGCGGTGCGCAGATCGGTGATCATTACGGGGCAGCGTAAAGAGAGGTAAATTTGAGCTACTTTTTGTGCAGCTTGAATGTTGAGGGACCCGAGTACAACCCGGTCGGGATACATAAAATCGTTGATGGCAGAGCCTTCGCGGAGGAATTCGGGGTTGGATACTACACTGAACTCCAGGGGGCGACCAGCCCGGCGACGGGTGATGATGTCGGCGACCCAGTCGCCGGTGCCGACGGGGACCGTGGACTTGTTGACCACAATGATGGGATGGTCGACAAGGTCGGCGATGGATTCGGCGGCAGCGCGTACAAATTGCAGGTCGGCCTCGCCGTCTACACCGGAAGGCGTGCCGACAGCAATGAAAGCGAACTCTGCATCCTGGAGCGCGGTGGGATAATCGGTGGTGAAAACCAGCCGTCCGGCTTTAACGTTTTGGCTGACCACCTGTTCCAGGCCGGGTTCGTAGATGGGCATGACACCCTCGAGCAGCTTATTGATCCGGTTGGGATCGACATCCAGGCAAACCACCGAGTTGCCCAGGTCGGCAAAGCACGCTCCAGTGACCAAACCAACATATCCTGTTCCGATGACACATATTTTGCTCATATCGTGGAGTTCTCCTATCGAGATTATATTCGATTATATGCTTCGCTGGGACTGCCATGGACAATTTTAAAGAGCTTTGATGATCGCCTATCGAGGCATCAGGGAATTGTGTGGGGAACGGAATAGATTTCCACGCTGCCAGATTCAAAGACACGGGTGAAGCTTGAGGAAAGCTGGGATAGGATGCGGTCAGCGGCGCATCGGTTTTCGGCTTGGGAACAGAGGTTTACCAGGTAGTCCCGTTCGCTTGCGCCAATCACAATGTATTGAACCTGCCATTGCCGTAACAATGCGCTGGCTTCCGGAGCGGTTAAATCCTTGAAAATTGTTGCGATATCCGCTTCGCGGCGAGCTTGCTCGGTGTAACTGCCTCGCCATTGGGCTTCGTGATAAGACCAGCCCAGCAAGGTCGGACGTCCGGTGAACGCGCTGATACGGCCTTCAAAGTTGTAGGATTGCCCAGGAGCTTCCAATATTACTGCGTCGGGCGGAGTGTTTGCGCGGATCCAATCAATGGCGGCAAAGTCATCGGGAGAGGTGGCGCGAAGAAGAGCAGATCCATCCAATATGGGGGGGGCAGTAAAGCGGTTGACTCGCGTGAGCGTGGCGAGCACGGGATACACCAGTGTGCCGCAACCCAGCAGCATAACGCCAAAAGCAAAGCCAATTCGACTGAGTTTTGGGAGGGTGATTCTGGCGCGGTCAATTATCCACCAAAGCGCATAGGCGGAGGCCAGCGCTAGACACACCCAACCCTGGAAGTAAAACTTGAAGACGGTGTTCATGCGCACGCCGAAATTGTCTCGAAGATAGAGAAATTCCACCGCAAAGGTGAGGGCCAGGCCCAATAGGATAAGCAGGCGGGTGAAGGTTAAGCCGGGTTCGGGCGGCGGAGGTGTGAATTCGTCAGGAGACGGGGGCTGGGTTGGGCGAGCGAGAGAAAGCCAAAGGCTGGATGCGCCCAATGCCAACAGGCTCGTGAGAAGGAGGAAGAGCCAGGGATTGGTTAATCGGGAGGCGAGGACTCGAAGGAGCGCTTGCCACCAGGGGAGACCGCCCAGCCAGGCTTGCGCTCCGTTTAGCAAGGAGCCGCCCCTGGCCTGATCGAGGGCCAGCACGAGAGACACGACAACAATGAGGAGAAGATGAGTCAAGATGAGCAGCGCGGAGAGCCGCAACCACCAGGCAGCGAACGCCATTTTGTCAAGGCGGTCGGAGCGCGTGGTCAACAGAAAACAGGTCAAGATGAAGATGAACGGTCCAAAGATAATCAGGTATTGCGGTAAACGGGTGGGGGGGAAGATGTAGGGTAAGATGCCGCCGGCTTGGGATGAGAAACTGATGATGAAAAGCGCGTAGGCAAGAACTGTCACTAGGATGGCGCGAAGCGAAATTCTTACAAACTGGACCAGGTCGGGCTTTGCCAACCGCCCGCGGCGCGCCATTGTGCCCGTTAGCCAGGCGCTCAGCGCTAAGGCGAGATAGATGGGATAGTCCCAGGTGTTGAGAAATACCAGGCTGCCCAGCGCCAGGGCTGAGGCGATCCATTCGATCGGGGTCAGTTGATCGTCGCGCAGGGCAGCGAGGTGCCAATTAAAGCCGATCGAGATGGCAAGCAGGACAAATGGTAAAGCCAGGACATGGGGGTGGTTGTCACCGAGCAGGAAGCTAAAGAAGGGAAATTCTGTGATGGGGTTGGCTCCGATGGGCTGCCCAAAAAGATCCAGGTCGTTGAGAATGCGAGAAGAACGCCACCACCACAGCTCTCCGGCGGGGTAGAAGGCCCCGGTGATTTCAGCAGAATCCAGGCCGGGGACAGCGAGCCAGCGGGTGAAAGCTGGGGGCAACCAGCCTCGAGCGTGAAGCGCTTCCATCAGGCCGAGTAAGTTGCCGGAAACCGTGGTGAGACAGGCGCCGGCTAATCCGCCAAGCGCGGCCGCGGAAAATCGCGGGGCGCGGGTTTGGTGAGACGCGATCAGGTTGTAGGCAACGCCGAAAGCACCGGTGAAGGTCAGCGCAAAGAGGGTGGCATCGTATAAATCAAAGGCTATTTCGGGGAGTAGACCGGATAGGCGGGTCAGCAAGGCCATCATGACATAGCCAAAGTAGTAATACGAAATGCCGTAACCAGACAGCCAGGGATCGGCGGGCGGGAAGAACTGGCTGTTCAGAATGCCATTGAGAAAGGCCATTTCCATTAACTTTTCGCCCCCCGAAGGGTTGATGCGGAAGAAAACGGTGTGGGCGCGGACCAAACTCCAGGCCATAAAGGTCAAAAAGAAGAGGACCTCCACCCACAAAATGAGCTTTTTCTGACTGGAAAAATGAAGGCGCAAAGCCTGGGGGCCGCCCAACTTATTGAGGGCAAGCATGGAGATGACGAGAAGGATGAAAAGGGCAGCGGCGATTCCGGCCCAGTTGTTGGGCACAACACGCAGAGATGCGCCTAACCAAAGGACATAGGCTGCCAGGAGCAGGCCCAGTGGGCGCGCCAGCGTGTAGCCCTGGTCGGTCAGACGGCGGAAGAGGAACAAGGTGGCGGGCAAGGTTGCAAGGCCAAGCACAGTCAGGATGGCCCACCAGCCAATCATGGTCAGAATCATGGCGCTCTGAGCATATCGATCTTCCTGCCCGTAAGGGTCAGGTAAGCGCCCATTGCCTGAGCGGTCAGGCAAGCGTGGGCAGGGAGGACGCAGACCAGGTCGCCGACGCGGATTTTGCGGAGTGCGGGTTGGGGAACGTGGAGAATGCCGTGCTCCTGGGAGAGGCGGGCAACATACGCGCCTTCAATGGGCTCGTTCCATGCTTCTCGTGACGGCAGACACACCAGCCCATACTGGCGAACTCCGCTGACTTCGGTGTAATCCTTGGATAGGTGAATCGCGCCGCCGTAGACGACCACTTCGTCGCGTTCGGGGTGGAGGGCAACAACCGGGCAGGCCAATGCAACGGCGATTTGATCCCAGCAGCAAGCGCCGGTTTTCAATTGCTGTGTGTCATAGAAAACAAAATTTCCGGGGCGTATCTCATCGGCGGGGGAAAAATCGCTGAGTAGTGAGCAGCCGGGTGTGTCGCCGATCGAAAGCTGGAGAGGGGTCGCTCCGACAGTTGTTAGCTCGTGGCGTAACGAGTGGAGGCGGGCGGTGGCCGTTTGGTGGGCTTCGATGGCCTGGCTGGTGGAAGCGGCTGCGTAGGTGGAGCCGGCATGGGTGAGCAGACCTCGCAGACGGAGGTGTGGATGGATCAGAATGCTCCCTATAAGCGTTTGAGCAGCGCTTGGATTTTGCCAGGAGAGGCCGGTGCGTCCCGTGCCTGTATCGATTTTCAACCAGATGTCGACCGGGTGAGTCAAGGCGGTGGCGAGCACTTCAACAGATTGGAGCGATTCCACCAGTAGTCCCAGGCGTATCCGCGCAGCCAGTAAGTTCAGTCCAGCCAGTTGACGAACATTGACCGGAAAAGCCAGAAGGATATCGGACCAACCGCTCGCGGCAAAGTAATCGGCCATATCGAGTGAGGATACGGTAATGGTGGTCACCCCTTCGGCGCGGAACCATTCGGCAATTTCTGAGGATTGGTGGGTTTTGAAGTGTGGACGGAAGGCGACATGGGCTTGACGAGCTTTTTCGGCCATGCGGCGGATGTTTTGTTGGGCGATGCTCTGATTGAGGAGAAGTGTGGGTTTGAGGATGGCGTCAAATATTTCCATGGTTCGATTATAGCGCGGGTTGTGAGAAAGCTGGCTGCGGAGTAAAATGACTTAAAGCGAGATATTCATGATCACAGATACCGATATTGTTCTCCGTCTGTTGGTTGCGGCGGTGCTGGGTGGGCTGGTTGGATATGAGCGAGAGCGAAACAACCAGCCGGCTGGATTGCGAACCCACATCATTCTGGTTGTGGGAGCGGCGCTGGCGATGGTGCTGTCGGTGAACCTGGCGATGCAGTTCAAACCGCTGGTTCCGAATGGAGACCCGGCCCGGTTGGCGGCACAGGTTATTTCAGGGATTGGTTTTCTGGGGGTGGGGGCTATCATTCGTTACGGGCCGAATGTGAAAGGGCTGACCACCGCGACATCCATGTGGAGTATGGCGATCGTGGGTCTGGCGGTTGGGCTGGGGTATTACCTGGCGGCAACGTTTACCACGGGGCTGCTGCTGGTGACCTTGATCGCCATCAATTTCATTGAGAAGCGCTTTATCCGGCACCTGGTTCTTTCTCAAATTGCGATTACGACCGTGGACAAACGAGAGATGTTAAACAAAATTCGGAGTGTGATTGAGAAGCACGCAGTATTGCAGCCTTCGTTGAGCATTCGGAAAGATTTGCACAATAAGCGTTCAAAAATTACCCTGCGGTTTAAGCTGCGGGACGGGCAAACGGTGGATGGATTGCTGGAAGATTTGACCGAGTTGGATGGGATTCGGTCCATTAATTTAGAGTAAAGGGTTCAGCTAACTCTTCCCGCGCTGAGG
>CAYOHX010000141.1:0-13284 GCA_964403875.1 uncultured Anaerolinea sp.
TCGAACGCAAAGCCGACTACATCCTGGCAGTGAAAGAGAACCAAGGATATCTCTATGAGGACATTGAGCGTGCATTTGGAATGGCCTTCCAGGATCTGAACCCATTGCAGTACCTGGATGGATATGCCAAGACAGTGGATAAGGATCATGGCAGGATCGAGATCCGCGAGTGCTGGACGTTAGCGGCTGAAACTTCGTACACCCCCATTCGTAACGCCGGTCAATGGGAGCAGCTTACCAGTCTGATTTGTATTCGACGTGAACGACGCTTGCCCCAAAAAACACAGGTCGAGATGCGCTACTATATTGCAAGTTGCCCACCCAATGCCAACGATCTGCTACAAGCCATTCGTAATCACTGGGGCATTGAAAATTCTGTCCATTGGATCCTCGATGTGGCTTTCCGTGAAGATCAGAGCCGGGTCCGTAAGGATCATGCTCCAGAAAACCTGGCTGTGATGCGACGAATTGCCCTCAATCTGTTGCGTAAGGAGAAAACTGCTAAGGGAGGCATTCAGGCCAAACGTTTGCAATGTGGTTGGGATGAAAACTACTTCTTAAAGGTCCTCTCACTTTAGTGCAATCGCCCTAAGTGCCATCTCAGAGCCTATGCGAGTTTGGCATTGACTACGATGAGATGTCAACAGAATCCGGCCTTGTAAAGTTTTTTCTATAACATTCCATACTCTTTAGGAGAATTTGATTTGAAAACAATGAAGCACAGGTACTGTTTTTATATGGGAGGGTGCTCTAATGAACATGAACTGTATGTTAACGGCTCACATTATGCCAAATATAATTATACAATCATGAATCCTGCGCCCGATTTTGCGATTTGGTGGCCAGTACCATTAAGCTGATCTCACACAATAAAACGGAAGGGGTCTCGTCTTCTTTGCGGCACAAAGCAAAGAAGACGAGGTTGCTAAAATAAACTGGGTTTCCACAAAATTCGAAGGAAAATTACTTTGAAGACAATAATAAGGTTTGGAATAGTTGTCATTAGTTTATTTGCCTTATCTGCTTGTGCATTTTCTGAAAATATTTCATCTACTCCTATGATAGAAACTTCCACTGTGGTTAGCGCAGAAATACCTGAGGTAGATGCAACATCAACTCAAAGTAGCCAATCTACCCCAACACTATCTAATCGTGCGGACAATTCTGACCTGTTAATTGTTGATCGTGCCACTGTCCTAAAGAATTTTAGCGATTACCTCAATATGTTCCAAGAAATGACAAAAACGACGGACTGGATAAAGAAAAAGTATACTGTTATCTATTTTGACAACCTAAAGAAAGAATATAGGGATACACAAATAAAAGAAGAATGGTATCGCTTTGACTCAGATGAACAGCTTATCGAAGCTTATAACTGGGTAAGTACTTTAGATGGTCTGGTTCAACAAGAGGCTGTTTACCAAAACGGTATTTGGTACAACATCACTTCAGGCCGATCAGGTAATTCAAGTAATACTGAAGTGGATTTCACCGGTAGTTTCGCAAACCACTTTCAAGAAGGACAGAATATCAAACAAGAAGCAGTCACATATAATGAAAGTAAAGCGTGGAAATTTTCCTATGAAATTGAAGAAGGGGGCATACGGACTATTGAGGCGTTATTTTTTGATCAACAAAATGGTCTAATAATTGGTAAAGAATTATATTTAGTACAACCTGACAGGTCGCTACAAATCGTTAGTGGAAATATTATCTCGGAATTTGAAATAAACGCCGAACCACCAATTGAGAGGTTCCAACAGATGCTTGAGCAGGCCCTAATGCTTCAGGGGAAACCATAATATTGAAATATCTAGCTACCTGACAGTTTAGGAAAAAGGAGGTGATCGGCCTGAGATGATCATAGTACCTTGCCCGCAAGTAGATTCCTCCCCAGGTCTCCTTAAAATAAGATTAGAATTCTTGACCACCGGCTATGGCTGATGAGCTCTAGAACGCCCGATGACATGCTAGACTCACTGTTAAGGCCGCCTATACACGACCATTTCATTGCGACCTGTGTAAAGATTTTTTCTATACCAGTCAATATCTTTATTTCATACATCGGAAGCGTGAAGAGATTTTCTACAGATATGAAAATAGACTTTTCAACCCCGTTTTTGCGTGCTATAATGACATTACATAAACAAGGCGCAGGTCGCCTTTATAACGTGAGACAGTGATTTTTAAGTAATTCCAACGTGAGCCATTTATTTCCTACTGGGTGCCGCGTTGGATTTTTTAATTCCAGCCAACCGAGCGACCAGGGGGACATTGATCGCCGGCAGGTGCTGCTGAATGCGTGAAATCCCCAAAAGTCGATCAGCACCCCATAGCACGACCGCAGCGAATTGCTGCGGATGAATCTCAGTAAATCTGAATGAAATGCTGAGATCGCGACAGTGAGATTTGGCCGTGTTCTCACCGTTCGTGGGCCTCAATTCAAACGGTCAAGGCGCAGACTCAGGTTCGTTTGATGTGCGCCTACGCTCCGCAAGGAGCGCGCAGCCAGGTTCCTCCCGAGGAATGAGCGCTGTTTGAACGAGGCAAAGCCAGCAAGAAAAGACATCCTCAAAAAAGGAAACAGAGGGAAAGTGGCACAAGCCCTTTTCCCCCGGCTTTGCCATATCAATTTGGCTAGATTGTTGAAAAAGGGTGTATGTCGAAACAAGGTGGTCTCTCCTATCAAATGTTGAATGCCCTCAAGGCAATCTTCCACCCGGGTGGAAGCCGTTTTCAGGATAAGCAGCACGGGCGAAACCGCGATGTCATTCGGGGAATTGGCACAATGCAGAGCATGGTCGCGGATGTGCATTCATTTTCCCGTTTTATCCGCGAGCGTTTTCCTGAAGTGAAGAACCTCAATCAGGTCAAGCCAGACATGGCACAAGCCTTTATCGCGGAGTTGGTGCGCAAGGAAAGAAGCGGTGGAAGGATCGGACGGGTAGTCGCTTCCATCCGCAAGCTGGATCGCGCCTGCCGTGTGACTGGCGTCTTTTCCAAAGATGTGCCTGTGCTTTTACCTTACAAGGGCAAGGGAAGCGTGAAAGGTTTCCATAGCCAACCCCGCACGCTGGCGTATACCAATGAACAGGCCGCTCAAATCATAGACTGGACCTTTCTGGTTGATCCAGTGTCTGCGGAAGTTCTTCAGACGATGGATACATTTGGTTTGCGGATCAAAGAAGCTTGCTGTTTGAATGAGCGCAATATTTATCCCGAATCCCTCACCATCTCCTTGGATAGCAACGCCAATCACACCAAAGGCGGCCGTCCACGTACCATTCGCTTGCCTGAAGAAGCCGGCCAATATTTGGTTGAGCTGAAAGAAAAAGCTCATAAACGGATCACCGGACACCTGTTTACGGACCGCGGCTCTCTCCCGGATCGTGTCAGGAGACAGGTGCAGGCAGCTTGTAAATCCCTTGACATTCCGTGTCTCGGGACACATGGCTTCCGGAAAACCTTCGCTGTCAACAATTACCGCCGAGCCATTGCTAGTGGCTCCGGAGATCGGGAAGCTTTACAACACACATCCAACCAACTGGGGCATAACCGGGTGATTGTCGCTATTCAAAGCTATGTTTCCGGCGATATCCGCTCGATTGGTAATTTGGAGGACAAGGAGGAAAATGGAAATTAATGTTTCGCCTTGCCCCGAATATGAAATTCGGGCTTCAGATCAGGCATTGATGGAAGCTTTTGAACTATTGATGGCACGTGGTCGAAAAATCCGGCTGGCAAATCGGACCAATCAGATACTTTGCCAAAGTGTCAGTGAAAATGAAGTTGACCCCAGAAGCACCGGTACCTATGAATAATCTTGAAGCTGCCCTTTGCTATATCCAATCGGGTTTATCGATAATCCCAGTAGGCAGAAATAAGCACCCGGTGATTGCCTGGGAATCTTATCAGCAAACTATTGCTGACCAGAATACTGTTCGCTCCTGGTTTGAGAAGAAAGCCTATAACCTGGCTGTAGTTACCGGAGCCATATCCGGTGGTTTGGTGGTTATCGATTTCGATGATGTCGGGTTTTTCGATCGCTGGAAGTCAGAAATTGGAGAACTTCCCGATGGACTGGTGGTTCAGAAGAGTGGCCGTGGTTTTCACGTATTCTTTCGTTGCCCACAGCCAGGGCGTAACCAAAAGTTAGCGTTTTTCGCCGACGATGGTGAGAACACTGGCCGGCGAGTCGCGGTTGAAACTCGGGCTGAGGGAGGCTACATTCTGGTCGAACCCAGCATACACTCTAGCGGGAAACCATATGAGGTAATCCAGGGAGACTTAACGAAAATTCCTATGATCGAGCAGCAGCAAGCGGAGTATCTGCTTCGCGAGGCTCATTTGCTCGATCAATCCCCCACCACAACGTCAACGGTACGTCAGCCATACGTCAGCGGCAAAGCCAATGCAAATGTCATTGAAGCGTACAACGCAAGCTCAAAGATCGAAGACATTCTGTCACGAAACGGATACATCATCCAGCAAGATAAGGCGATCCGGCCTGGCGGCGAGCATTTCTCAGTCACCATCCGTGAGAATCGCAGCTTCCACTTCAACTCAAATGATCCTCTCAGTAATGAACACTGGCGTTCCGCTTTTGACGCTTTTTGCCTTCTGGAACAGGATGGGAATGTAAAGCAAGCCGTGAAAGCTGCCGCCCAACAATTAGGCATCGCTTATCAGATGAGGGAAGAAGAATCGGATCATAACAAAGATGGTCTGCCCATTATTCAAACGAACAGCCGGTATTTACGCCAGGTTACGGCTGATGCGATGGCTGCACTTTGTCAAGCGAACCAACCACCGAGTTTTTTTGTTCGTTCTGGTGAGCTGGTCCGCGTGAAGTGGGATGAACAACATCACCCAAAGATCGAGCCTATTACCGATATTGCCCTACGGGGCCGGCTGGATCGAGTAGCAAACTTTGTCGTTCAACGCACCTACAAGAAAACAACATATGAAGAGCCACACATCCCTCCGATCGAGGTGGTCAAAGATATTCTGGCTATGGAAAAATGGGACTTTCCTCCACTGACCGGAATCATTGAATGCCCCTCGCTTCGTCCAGATGGAACGATCATCTCGATGCCTGGATATGACCCGGTTACCCATCTTTATTATTGCCCGGCTCAAAATTTTTTCTTTCCATCATTTCCCGAAAATCCCACGCGTGAAGAGATATCGAAAGCCGTCGAGACCCTTTCCGAACCTCTCGCCGATTTCCCTTTCATCGATGATGCCAGTCGGGCGAATGCCCTGGGGATGATGTTGACACCTCTTGTTCGACCAGTCATTCAAGGACAAGTCCCGCTTGCACTCATTGATGCTCCACAAGCCGGCACTGGGAAATCGCTTCTCCAATCGATCCTCGGTCTTTTAGCCAATGGACGTGACCCGGCAGTGATTACTGCACCGAAAAGCGCCGATGAATGGCGCAAAAAGTTAACCTCTGCCCTGATAAGCGGCGCAAACATCATCGCTATTGACAATTTGACCGGCGTGCTCGATTCCGGCGAGCTAGCATCCGTACTGACTACATCAGTTTGGGCAGATCGGGCACTGGGTAAAAATGAGATACTTGAACTACCACAGCGAGCCACCTGGTTGGTAAATGGCAATAACATTCGCCTGGGTGGCGATCTACCTCGTCGATGCTACTGGATCCGGCTGGATGCGAAGCAATCCAAGCCCTGGCAGCGTAGTGGGTTTCGCCATCAAGATATTCTAGGATGGGTACTGGAATACCGGGGATCTTTGATCGCCGCGGCGCTGACCCTTGCTCGAGGTTGGTTCACCGCCGGCTGTCCGGAAAGCAGCAGCCCACAAATCGGAGGATTTAACGGCTGGGTAAAAACGATCAGTGGCATTTTAGTCTATGCTGGGATTAATGGATTTCTTGGTAATTTGGAAACCATGTATCGGAATGCAGACGATGAAAATCCCCAATGGGAAGCTTTTCTTCTAGGGCTGCATGAATTCTTTGGAAAAGAGATCGTAACTATATCAACCATGATGGAAGCGATATTGAAGGAGAAATATTTGATTGACTTGATACCCGATTCTTTAGAAGATCTCTTCGATGATGCAGGGCGGGTGCGCGTGAACTTCAAAAAGCGATTAGGCAAGGCCTTCACCCAGCGACAGGGAATGCGCTTTGGTGATTCGCAGGTGTTCATTGAAAAGTGCGCAGATGATACTCACTTGAAAGTAGCGCGCTGGCGATTTCATTGCGGGGTTTGCGGGGTATGCGGGATGTAAAGAGTACCGAACTGTTACAAGATTTTTTGGCGGGACCGCTCAAATGAAACCCCGCGCACCCCGCTAACCCCGCGAATTCAGGAAAAAGTTCGAGAACAACTTTAACAACTCAATAGTCGCAAGCATTGCTGTACGGTTCATAGGGTAAGGGTATAATGAGTCCCAAGGCGATACCTATGGCAGATTGGATTAGTGTCAGCGAAGCAGCTGAAATCACCGGATACCATCCAGAACACCTGCGCCGGCTTATCCGGCAGGGGAGGCTGAAGGCTGTCCGTAAAGGAACCATGTTCTGGCTGGATCGCAGCGAACTCAACAGCTTCGTACAAGAGGCACAAGAATCACGTGTCGCTGATCAACGGCATGGGCCAAAGAAAACGCCTTGCAGTGACAAATTGTGATAGAATTAAGTTGTAACCGTACAACATAATACGTTTTAAGACGGGCCGCGAATGTGCTACGAACACAGACGAGGCCCTGACCCAGGCACCGACCAAGCGGTGAAAGGGCTGTGGCGATTCTACCAGAGGGGTAGGATAGCTACAAGCATTAACTTTAACCGCTTGCGCCAATTGCAAGGCGGTTTTCTGTTTTATTGAGGTCAACATGGATTTGAAACACATTGATGAGTTTGAACGAACAGCAGTCGGCCTGGTAACCCGGCTGATCCCCTGGTTAGCGCCTATCCCTTCTGCCTTCCTGGTAGGTAGGGCCGCTATTCAATATCTCAAATATCCAATAGGGATTGGAATCATTGCGGCGGTGATCATCGAAGCCTTGGGCCTTGCAGCTACTTCCACAGCTCTCGATATCTATATTTACAACCAGACACGCCGAAAGGTTGATCCTCCAGTGCCTTTGTTTATAGCCATCGTGCTGGTATTGGCATATCTGTTCATAGCCACTTGCTTGACGATTATTGTCGAGGTAATTCCGAATCTAGCCATTTACGCTCCGGTGATCTTTCCAAGCTTGAGCCTGGCTGGAGCTGTCATCTTGGCTTTACAGACGATGTTGTCCAATCGTCAAAAAGCGATCACCGAAGAGAAAGCTGAACGTAAAGCAGAGCGTCAAGCAGTACACACGAATAAACGACAAATATCAGAGGTTCATCTTGATGTTCCGGCGTCAAACATTACGTCAATAATCCAACAAATGGACAGCATGAGTGACAAACTACACGCCGGGAAAATGGCGAAACTTGATACTCGGCTGAACGCCTTGATTGAAGTATTCCGTAAAGAGCCAAATGTCGAGATTACTGAAGCGGCGCGTAGAATTCAAGTCTCCCGCCAAACGGTGTATTCGTATTTATCCATCCTGGAAAAAGCGGGGCGGATAAAGCGCGGGCCGAATGGAATTGAGGTGCTTGGATGATTGGAAAATCAAAACAACCCCAACTTGCAGCTATTTATGTGCGTGTTTCGTCGGAACATCAGGCTGAGAAAGTTAGCCCGGAAGAGCAGGAGATTGAATGCCGTAAGCTGGCCGAAGAAATGGGCTTATCGATCATCAATGTCTATCGGGATACACAAAAGTTCCGCGTTGGCACAAGACTTTTCGAGCCTTCCGGGACACGGACAGATCGGCCTGGTTTCTTGCAAATGCTGCGTGACGCAGCAGATGATAAATTCGATACCCTGATTGCATGGCGTGAAGACCGGTTTTACCGAGGATTGAAAGCCATGATCTTGTTTCTGGAAGTGATTCAAGAGAGCCGGATCAATGTCTTTTTAGCCAGAGAAAACTTTGATCAGAAGATGGCTCCGGTCAAAGCGTGGGTTGGCCAATTGGAATTGGATGGGATGAAGGAGAGAATGACCATGGGCGTAAAAGCAAGACTTCGCGCAGGAAAAGCAAACACCGGGCAAGATCGATATGGTTATCGCCGAGTTGGCGAGATCATTGAGGTTGTCGAAGAGGAAGCGAAATGGGTTCGCCAAATCTTTGAGTGGTATATCAATCGCGTTTCGATTATGGACATCAGAAACCGTCTTATCGCCAATGATGCACCTCAAAAAGGATCAACCAAACCTCGCACCATTCAATGGGCCAGAACGACCATTCAAGGCATTTTAAAAGCGGCGAAAGATTACGCCACAGGGATCAAAATACAGACCCGGGATGGAGAAGCGTTTGAGATTAAAACCCAACCGATCATCAGTGACGATACCTACAGCCAGTTTCTACTGGTGCGAAAGGCGAATAAGAAACACAAGGCGAATCACATGAACCGGGATTATCTCCTGCTGGGAAAGCTGTACTGCGGGTGCAACCGGAAGTGGCAAGCTCGCACGAATTCATACACCCGCAAGAAGAGCAATGGAGAAAAGATTCCGCGCAAAACCCTTTATGGCGCTTACTACTGCCCGCAAGAACACAAAGAGAATATCCACCCAGACTGTCCACGGACAATCGGCGTTGCAAAGGCAGACGCGCAAGTCTGGAAAAAGATCTATGATACGTTGAGTGAGCCAGACGTGTTAATTTCGGCCGCCAAGCGATTTATCAACGAGAAAAGGGAAATGCACGGAGATCGCCTGCGTGAGATGGAGAAACTGCAGAAAGACCTGGACGCCAATTCAGTAGAGCGCCAATATGTGATCACACTCGCTCGGAAGAAGCGGATTACAGAAGAGGATCTTGATCAACAGCTAACCGCATTGAGCCTGGCTGAAATCGAGATCAAGCGACAAATGGGTTTGATCGGCGACGTTAATGAGTTATCTGAAATATCTGATTGGGAAGAGAAGTTCAGGGAACACCTGGAAGATTTGCGGATCGGCCTGGAAAGTTTAAACGCCGCCCCCCAATCTGATGAGGAGCGGCGCGAACAATTTGAACTCAAGCGTAGATTTGTTCAGTCTGTGGTCAATAAAGTAACCATCAATAAAGAACGCGAGCTACAGGTCTGGTTCCGTTTCAACCTGCTTGCCCTTGGCTCGCCGGCTGAGAATTTTCGTGAAAACAAATCGGTCGGAACTTATACCCGTACACTATGATCCCCTTCGCATCGCCATCGTCGCGGATCTTTCGGGTGACCATTTCCACCGGCATACCAATTTCCACGGGCTGCTCGCCCAGGTCGGTCAGTTGCGCCGTCACCACCGGGCCTTCTTCCAGCTTGATCAAAGCCACGGTGTAGGGCAGGTTCTGCTCGTACCCGGCGGGGGCGTCACGCATGACGGTGTAGGAATACACCGTGCCGCGCCCGCTCAAGTCGTAGCGTGTCTTGGCCTCGCCGCCGCAGTTGGGGCACACATCTCGCGGCGGGAAAATTTTTACCTCGCAGTGCGGGCAAACTTCGCCAACCAAAGCGTAACGCTGTTTCTTCAATCGCCAATGCCGGGGAACTTCCATTTGATAAAACTCCTTATAAATAGGCCGCCCCACCCGGGCCGCCGAAAGTTGTTTGTTGAACAAAGCAAGCTAAATTTAACCGTTCCCGACTCTCAAACACTATCAAAACGCGCGCAGAATCCATCTGCGCGCGCCAAAAAGCTCTCAATTCCTGTCAATCGGCCCAACTGCCAGCTTACTTCTCGAATTCCACTTCCCAATCAGAGCCAAAGCCCAACTGGTAGAATTCGGCAAAGCTGCCTTGGTTCAACGCCACCGATATACGCATCAGCTCATTGTTATAAATGACCAACTCGCCCTTTTGCACGTACCCAAAAGAAGGGTGGAACGGGGCGCGCTGCTCAAAAACCACCTGCCCGGCGTGACGCACGGTCAGCTTGAGGGATTCACCGTAATCGAAACCCGCCTCGGCAAACAAGGCCCGCGGAATGTTCGTCCACAGGTTGCCAAAGTTGGGATCGCCAATCTCAAAAATCCCTTTCACTTTGCCGTCCACCAGGGCAGGCTCCAGCAGCGGGAAAGCTTTGATCTCTTCCACCGGGTAAGCCGGGCCAACCTGCTCATAGGTGATGATCCCGCTCGCCAGCCGTGCCGCGCAGTAGCCGAACAGATCGCGCCCGTGGAACACGCTCACCCCTTCGGTGTCCTTGCCGCGCAGACGATTCACGGTCTCGTCAATTTCACGCACCTCCCGGATACCCACCCACTGCTTGAGGTGGGTCAGCGTGCCGTTGTCCGGCGTCACCACCACATAGCCATCGGCGGTTTTGGCCACGCAGGCCTTGCGCGCCGTACCCACGCCAGGGTCGACCACCGAAACGAACAGGGTGCCCTCGGGCCAAAATTTCATCGACTGGTACAAGCGATAGGAAGCGCTCCATATATCGTATTGCGGGATCTCGTGCGTCCCATCGAAAATCTCCAGTTCGCGATCCACGGTTTTCACCACGCCGTACATGGCGGACACGGCGCCTTCTTTATAGGTAAAGTCGGTTTGAAATACCAGTATCGGTTTCATCAAATTTACTCCCATTAACCTTCACGTCTACGTGGGCGCAGCGCGAGTCTCATCATTTCGCTTTCTTTGCCCATCGCTGCGCCCCTACAAACCATTCCTCCCGTTCTAGATAAACGGATTATAAAACCGGCTGCGGTTAATAAACACCGACACCGCGATGGTAGCCAACAAAATCGCCCCAGATACCGCCATCGCCAATATATCCTGCCGCGACAACTTTCGCCAGGTATACCATGTGCGCGTCTTGCTCTTCGAGAAGCCGCGCAAATCCATAGCGTTGCTGATGAGCTCAATCCGATCCAGGGTCGAGAAGATCAACGGAATCACAATCAGCAGCGAGTTTTTGAAGCGATCGAAGAAGCGAGCCTTGGCCGATAACTCCAACCCGCGCGCCTGCTGGGCCAGGTAAATATCGTGGTAATCGCGCTGCACATCCGGGAAGTAACGCAAGGTGAGGGCCACGGCATACGCCGCCTTGTAATTCACCCCTACCCCATTCAATGAG
Organism: uncultured Anaerolinea sp.; assembly: GCA_964403875.1. Lineage (GTDB taxonomy): Bacteria > Chloroflexota > Anaerolineae > Anaerolineales > Anaerolineaceae > Anaerolinea. The sequence continues at coordinate 11,148 of CAYOHX010000141.1, forward strand.
GAAGCAAACTCGCTGGGGTTGGTCGTCAGCAAAAAGATCATCCCCAGCGGCACCACCGAAGCGTACTTAAAAAACTTGGTCACCTGGTAGAAAACCTGCTCCCAGGTCAGCGAGACGCCCCACACCTCGGCAATGACGTGCTTCGTATTGTAAATCTTCACCCCTTGCTCCGGCGAGAAGAAGAATGAGATGACCGCGTTGGTCACCAGGAAGATCAGCACATAGATGAGCATCCCCCGGATCTGTGAGAAGCGGATTTTGGCCACGCGCATCAAGGCCACCGACAGCACCATCATCAGCAGTATCACTCGCAGATCGTAGGAGAACATCACCGCGAAGGTGAGGAACAGGAAGCACGCCAGCTTGGTCAGGCCAGACAGCCGGTGAATGTAAGTATCAGCCGTGTTATATGAAAAGAGCTTCAGCTTTGCGTTCATCGGTTTTTCAAACCCCGCTCATAGTCAATGAAGCCCTGCACGAACCCCGTTCCGTCTGGGATGCCGGCCAACTGCGCCAACGCGAACAGCGAGGTTTCCTTCAAATTGGCTTCGCGGATCACCTGCGCATCCGTCAGCACCACCGAGGCAGCCGTGTCGGCAATTTTCCGCCCGCCCGCCAGCACAATGGCCCGCGGTGTGTATTCCAGCATCAGGTGCATATCGTGGGTGATAAGAATGATCGTTACACCCAACCGATTGATCTCAACCAGAAATTCCATAATCTCGGTGTAATGACGGTAATCTTGGCCGGCAGTCGGTTCGTCCAGGATTAATATCTTGGGATCCAGCACCAAGATGGAGGCGATGGTCACGCGCTTTTTCTGCCCATAGCTCAATGCGGAAATCGGCCAACTCTTGAAAGGAGCCAGACCACACACCTTGAGCACCTTATCCACTCGCGCGGCGATTTCATCTTCGGGAACCTTTCGCAGGCGCAGCCCCAACGCCACCTCGTCGAAGATCATGGCTTTCGAAATCATCTGGTTGGGATTCTGCATGACCAGTCCAATGATCTCGGCCCGCTCCTTGATGCTTTTTTCGCGGATATCCTCCCCCCGGTACAAAATCCGACCGCGGTCCTCTTTCTCAAAACCGCACAGCAGCTTGGACAGGGTCGATTTTCCCGCTCCGTTTTTGCCCACCACCGACACCATCTCGCCTTCGCGGATGTCGAAATCAATTTCCTGCAGCACGGGCCGCCTGCCGTCGTAAGAGAACGAAACGCCCTCCATGCGCAGCACCGAAGGATTGTGATTTTCTGAAGCCCCGACCTTCACCTGTTGATGCCACCGTTGCAAGGCCTGCCCCGAGAGCTCCGTGCTCAGGGTGGTGATGTGCCCCGGCTTCATCTCCGGGATCACCTTCACCCCGGCATATTTTAGCGCCGTGACGTACAGCGGCTCGCGAATGCCGTTATCGACCAGTACCGGCGAAGAGACCAGCGCGTGCGCGTCCATATCCGCAATGATCCGTCCGTCATTGATCACAATCACCCGATCCACGGCGCGGTGCAACACGTCCTCCAGGCGGTGCTCGATGATAAAAATCGTCTTGCGCGATCGCTGGTGAATATCGTCGATGATCTCGATGGCGGTCTTCCCGGTGGCAGGGTCCAGGTTGGCCAGCGGCTCATCAAACAGCAATATTTCCACATCATCGATCATCACCCCCGCCAGCGAGGTGCGCTGTTTTTGCCCGCCCGAAAGCTCAAACGGGGACGAACTCAACCAGGAGTCCATATCCACCATTTGCGCCACCTGCTGCACTCGCTCTCGCATCACCGGCGTGGGCACATTGTCGTTTTCCAGGGCAAAGGCAATGTCCTCGCCCACCGTCAATCCTACGAACTGCCCATCGGAATCTTGCAGCACCGTCCCGACCATTTTTGACAGCCGGAAAATATCCAGGCCGCGGGTTTCCACCCCATTGATCTTTAAGCTGCCTTGAATTTCACCACGGTAAGCAAAGGGGATCAGCCCGTTCAGGCAGTGTCCCAAGGTGCTTTTCCCACTGCCGCTGGGGCCTACGATCAATATCTTCTCCCCAGGGAAAATTTTGAGGTTAATATCGTGCAGCGTGGGCTCTGCCTGACTGTAATATTGAAACGTAAAGTGCTCAAATTCGATAATGGCTGGTTC
>CAYOHX010000142.1:0-13227 GCA_964403875.1 uncultured Anaerolinea sp.
GCAGGGATGTTTCGTAGTTGGCCGCGTCTTGGATGTGGGTCAGGTTCGCGCCATTCGCGCTCCAGGTGTATTGTAAGGTGCGGTTGTCCTGGTCTTTTACCAGGTCGGGGCGAAAATTGGCGTCGTAGGTTTTTTGAAGGGTGTAGCCCGAGGTGTCGGCGCGCCCGGTGTTGGTGTTGCGATGGTCGTAACTGTGGGTGGCTTCGCGTCCCAGCGCGTCCTCGATGGTCGAGGTGCCATCAGTGTTGAAGGTGATTTTGACAATGCGTTGATTGGCTCCATCGAACTGCTCTGTGGCCCGGCCTTGGGCGTCATACACAATGCGAAGTATCTCGCCGGCAGAAGCCGAGGGCTCTACAACAGAGGCCAGGCGGTGGCTTGTTCCATCGTATTCATACGTCCAGGTTTTGCCACGCGCATCGGTGAAAGATGTCAGGTCGCCGTTTGCGTCGTAACCGAAGATCACCTGCCGAGAAGTAGGATCGTTGACCGACGCCAAACGCCCGCTCTGATAATTGAACTGGAGATAGCGCCCGCTGGTGGGTTCGGTGACGCGGTCAAGAAGATCGGATGCGTAGGAGTACTCAAACCCGTAGTCAAGTTCATTGCGCCAGGATTGGAGCTTTCTAGTGTAATCGAAGGTATAGACCGATTGGTCGGACCCGGTCAGGGTGTAGACATCATCCTCTGGAGCAGTTGTGTTTTGGTTGTTTTTCGTCAGGTTGGCCAACACCCCTGGATAGGGCGTGTAGGTTCCATCCAGGTTGGCAGAGAATCTGTATTGGTTGAGGGTATGTCCTTTGAACCAGACCGTGTCGCCTTCGATCATCAGGCGAATGTCCTGGTTGTGGGTCCAACCGGGGCTCATTTCGGTTGAATACAGCCCGGCAGTCAGGGCCTGAGAAGCATACGATCGCTGCAAGGTAAGCGGTCCGGCAATGGTTTGGACGGACAAGTCCACCAGGCTGTAGTCGAAGTTGCCGGTGCGGGTATCGATGGGGTCGCCGGCGGTGGCAACGGCGTTGGCACAGCCATCGATGGCGCATTCACGCGGGTCACCCAAGCCGTTTTTGGGGGTATTTGTAGAGAGCGTGGAGCGATCGAACAGGGCAAACGGCTCAGCAAATTCGGTGTCATTGATTCTCTTGACCCAAACGTACCAATTGTACTGTGCGGTGGGCATTGTGGACTGTTGCAGATTATCGGCGTTTCGACCCTCGAAACCCCAGAAATGGCCGATTTTTAGTACATTGCTGCCCTTGAGATTAAATGATTGATCGACACAATGCCAATCTTTATACGCAAATTGCGTGCCCCAGCTACCAAAACCACCATAATTAGGAGCGGCATGAACAGGTGAAAATCCAAGTGTCGAATCCCACTCTCGATACGGTATATCCCCTTTCGAACATACTTGAATATGGAGGGTATTCAATGGGACATTGAGAAGATTAAAGATGAGGTGCGAACGAGTAATCTGCCATCTCCCCCCTTGACAGACCCACATCATTCTTCCTGAAACGCCATTCCATTGATAACGAAAAGGTTGATTGTCAGGAGCTCCACATGTTCCAAATGTAGAATATACGGTTTCTATGTGGACCGGTTGCTCGTCCACTAATACAAGCTCAGGAGTACTTGATTGTTGTGGGGGTTGGAGTTTGTCGATTATTTTTTGAACGAGATTGGTTAAATTGTCGGAAACGGAGTTGGGGAGAGAAGAATAAGGGGCTGCAATAACCGATGACTGAGGGATGGTTGTTGAAATCAGAAATGAGATGATGACTGATAGATGAACAATTAACCGAATGCGGGAAACAAAGCTTTGCTTGAGGATGCGGCAGCGGAACTCCATGATCTCCCTCTTTGTGGATTTATTCTGAAGTCAAGACGAAAAAGAAATGCTACTTATCTATTACCGGAAGGTACAGAAGCGCTTCGCAGGAAATTAAGAATAATAGTAACTCAGATTGTCTTTCCGTAATTTTTCAAACCAACCAGGGTTAACTGAAAGCACACTATTCCAACGAGTAATCGTTATCAAGGTGTCAGCAAATGCCAACTCTTGCGGAGCCCAGCCGGAACTAGGTAATGGAGTTTGATCTGCCATAGCTTTTATTCTTGAAACCCCAATATTGAATTCTCCTGCGGCCCAACTGACAGCAATCATCCTTCCATCCAAGTTTAGGGCTCTATCAATAGAGATGATCTCAGTAAATGAAATCCTCTCTATTTCGCCACGCTCTAGTCGAGCAATGGAATTAAAGGAAACGTCAGTACTTTCAGCTAATTTTCTCAACGATTGTCCACTGCTTCGCCGGCAAGCCAAGATATAACCGGCCAAATCACGAATTGTAATTACCCCTCCTTTTTTGTAAATATCTTCAATTGCTTCTTCCTCTACTCCTTTGGGATAGGGGATAGGTAGAAATTTATTTGAGTGTGCCTGGGTGGCTTCCCAAATAATTTCAGCAGTGTCTCTTTCGGAAAGCTTTTCTTCTTGCCAATTGGGCTTACTTTCCCGGATTAAATGATATGCGCCGATCAGTGTATCTTTAGCTTGCCCAGGTTCATCATGATAGTATTCAAGAAAAGCTTCAACATCTTGAATCGTAACAATCTCACTGCTTCTATCTGCTGCACCATTATCTATAAGTCGTGGGAAGAATGCCAGTATTTCAAGTTCAGCCAACACATCTTGTAGGCTAAAGTTTAATCCGTAAGCAATACGGATTATCGAACTTAAAGTGATATCGGAGACTGATGTTTCAATCCTGCTGATTTGAGAGCCTGTAAGGCCAATTTGCAAAGAAAGGTCAGTAATATCCAAGACCTTATTAATTCTTTCAGTACGGATCCAGGACCCTAGATTCTTCATTTTACGACCTTAAAGAGTACTTGACAAAAAAAAACATGGTATAATAATATTAGTATCATGTACGCAAACGTTACTGGCAAAATTATGAGGGGATTCCTTTGATGACCACTGATCATAATAGCTCTCCTATCATCCTTCGTGGCCGGCTCAAAGGTCCGCAGGTTGCCCGACTTCAAGGGCTGCTGAATATGCTCTATACGCCTAAAGAATTGGCAGAGACGATTGGCTTCACGCGCCGACAGGTTTATCGTGTTTATTTGCACCTTGGTTGTCCCTTCCAGCGCGACACCACTGGGCATGTCTGGATCAACGGCGCCGAATTTCGTGATTGGGTTCACCGGACGTACACAAAGCCCAAGATGACCGAGAATGAATCGTTTTGCTTGACGTGTAAGCAACCGGTGGGAATTGTGGGTGCTCATTTTGAATCCCGAGGCGGCATCTCGTACGTTACTTCTTTGTGTCCAAAATGTGGTCGGAAATTGACACGCATCCTCAAAAATCACCGTCGAAAACAACTGGGATGTTAGCCGAAAGGAACCTTGTACTTATGATAAACCGAAAGAATAAGCAACTAGTCGATGAATACTTGGTTTCGCTAAAGGATGAAGTATGTTCACTTTCCATAAGGTCGGTTAAAACTCATTTGCTGCTCTTGTTGGAGTTTGCGGACGAGACTTCCTTTCGTGATCTACCAAAACAAAAGCTGACATTTTCACAATACATCAAATCGTCAGAAGCTCGAAGGGATGGTAAGGAAGAAAAGCTTTCGCATGAGTATTCTCGAAAGATAATCGCAGATGCCAAACATTTCTTTGAATGGCTAAGGGACGAAAAAGAGTGCGCTGGAATTGACGTTCGCTTCTTGAAGACCTTCCGGATCAGCAGGGGAACCAGTGAGGAAAGAGATCAGGAATACTATCTTCTTGATGAGATTTCGAGTTTAGACAAAAAGTAGTGCGGTCTTCCCCTTGAGGAAAACCGCACCTTGGTAGAAACTTGGACTTGTGAAAGAACCAAAGTCTACCAAGGAGAACATTAACAAACTAATCGAGTTTCGTCAAGCCGTTTTTGAAAAGGGGTTCACCGCCCGGCGAGATGCAATGTTTAATCTTCTGGATGCCCTCCTTGCCCAAGGATGTGTGTCCTCGTTTGCTATGCTGAGCCAAGCGGAGCAATTCCAGCGGAAATGGCCGAGCCTTTATGCGGCGGTGGAGGATGGGCGGTTGAACGAAGTCTGGTTGCGAACATTCCTGGCGCAGCTAGTGCCCAATCGGGGTATCTGCTTCTTTGCTCTGGATGGCTCGCCGTGGCCACGTCCGCGTGCCAGAACCTTGGACGACCGCCAGTATGTCTTCCAGGCATCCAGTGACGTCAACGGTGGAACAATCGCGATCGGGTATCCGTATTCGAGCCTGGATTGGGTGGCGATGCCACACAGTAGTTGGGCACTGCCGGTAGATGAGCGCCGGGTCACCAGCAGCCAGACGGCCCAAGAAGTTGGCAGCGTGCAGATAGAGGATTTGGCTCAAGCACGAGCGGAACTGATCGAAGCGTTGGACATCGTGGCTTGCGATGGGAAGTATGGCAACGCCGGTTTCCTGCGTACGGTCAAAGGGAAACGCTGCGGGATTGTGGCCCGCTTACGCTGCGACCGGGTGTTGTTCGGTCCACCCCCACTGCGCGAACCCAAGAAACGCGGTCGGTACAAACTGCACGGCAAACGCTTTGCCTTCAAAGAACCCGACACCTGGGGCGAACCGGATGAGATGGTCGAACTGGAGGATCCTTACTGGGGCCAGGTGCGCCTGGAATGCTGGCACCACCTGCATGAAAAGAAAGGGGCAGACGTGCCTTATGATGTCCTCCGGGCTAGCGTTCACCGGGAACGCGAAAAACCTCCTGCGGCCCTCTGGCTAGCTTGGCTCCCACCCCTACAGATCCCGACTGGATTGACGGTGACTGCCCAAACCATATGGCGCGCGTATGAAGCGCGCTGGCCGATTGAACCGGGGCTACACTTCCGCAAAGCTACCTTAGGCTGGACAATGCCGCGCTTCCAAAGTAAAGAGGCGGGCGATCGCTGGACCTGGCTCACGGCCCTGGCGACCTGGATGATCTTTTTGGCACAAGCCATTGTCGAAGATTCGCCCTTTCCCTGGCAAAAGGCCCAGCAGCGTTTGACACCGCAGCGGGTGCAGCAGAGCATTCGCCCGATTTTCGCGCTGATTGGCACCCCGGCTCGTCCTCCAAAACAACGCGGAATTCCGCCCGGTTGGCCCAAAGGTAAGCGCAGATCACCCAAACCCCGTTATCCGGTGGTCAAAAAGACCCCCGTCGTGGTAAAAACGGCTTGAAACTCGGTTGGTAAGGTGCTGTTTCAGCCTGACCCAAAAGTCAGGTTACTGACGTTTGTCTAAACTCGAAATAAAAAGGATATATTGAATGTCTAAGTACTATCAAGAATATATGGAGGACCGGAGTCAGCCTATTGAGCTTAGTGTAATCATCCCTTGTCTCAATGAAGAGGCAAATTTAGGGATTGTCCTTAATGATCTGCGAGCCGTTTGTGAACAAAACAGCATCAAGAACATAGAAACGATTGTTTTAGATGATAGTAGTACCGACCATACATTTGATAAGGCTGTTGAGTGTTGTGAACTATACCCCGACTTAAATATCCGTGTTATACGCAGGTATGAGCCAAGACGAGGTTATGGCGCTGTTGTTCGATTTGGAATTGCCAGCGCAAGAGGTGTTTATTGCATTCCTGTTTCAGCGGATGGTGTTGATCCGTTAGCCGTAATTCCATTACTTCTGCAAAAAATGCGGGCTGGAGCGGATATGGTCCAGTGCTCTAGATACTTAAATAAAAGTGATGCCAATACTATTCCTTTTAAGTATAAATTTTTCCAAACCGGATGGCGTTTTCTTGTGAAACTTCTCCTTCGCCAGGATATTAAAGATAGTACCTATTCGTTTAAGATTTTCCGGCGGGTAGATGTATTGGGTTTCGGTATTGTGTCAAATGGGTTTTCTATTAGCCCTGAGATTTTTTTTAAGATACTTTTATCTGGCGGAAAAACAGATTATGTCGCTCACAGTCAAGGAGTTCGAAAGATTGGAAAATCCAAATTTGTTTTTCTTCGCGAAGGAACAGGGTACTCTTACGTATTGTTTCGCGCTTGGCTGCATCGATTAGGAATTCTATGGTTTTAGTAGTGGGTCACTAGGTGGGTCTTGGAGCAAAACTCAAGAAACGTGGCACAGAAAAGTTAAAGAACGGATTTTGCACCGATCCAATTGAACATTGACAATCAAATACCTCCATTTTTTACGCTCGACCCATCACTGCCAGGTTTCCAGCGATCACGCTCCAGCCAGCCCAACGCTGAAAGGCAGAAAAACCACGATCGAAACAACGCTTGAGGCCGTGCGCTCTTTTGAGAACACTGATCCGACTTTCTAAGCACGCATGCCATTTCCGAGGTTTTACAAACCACTCCTGCCTCTCGTGCTCTCGCCTCTCCTCGGATTCGTAGCCACGCTCGGGAACCACAATATGTTTGACCCCAGGTCAGTGGCGAATAGCTCATTATCCGTTGAATACAACCCGCGGTTTGCAGTAGCTTGTTCGGATGGTATGTAAAACCTTTCTACGTGTCCAGTTAAGCACAGTTCCCATTGGGTTTCATCATTCAGATTGCCATCCAAAATATAGTAGTAGCTCACGATACCGCCGTCCCATCCATCCGCAACTTCTTGCCGCTGGTCACCTGGCTTTTCACCGCCAACACCGTAATCCGCGCATTGAATTTCTCTAGCGTCTCCAGCTGGATCAGATTTGCTAATCAGATCAGCGTGGTATCGTCTGGTACCGGGTCCAGATATACGCGACAAAATTGCCTCAATCTCAGGCTGTCGCCAACCTGCCTCTCTGTCTCAGCATAGCTGTACTGATACAGTCGTTTGACTACCATCATGCGCAAGGACACTTCCACAGGCGTCGAATTCCTCCCTGTCGCCATACTCTTCGGTCTCCGTTTGGATAGATCCCCTCGGATCAACCGGTACAGTTCTTCGTCTTCCAAGAGAAAATCGATCTTTGTCAAGACGGGATCCATCTTCGGAAAATGCACACGGATTTTTTCAAAATACTTGTCAACTGGGTAGCGTTCGCGTAACATTGGAGGTAGCCTCCTTGGTTAGATTTTGGCGTCGTAACCAATCTTTTACCAAAGAGGCTTTCGTTTCGTCAATTGTTAATGTGCCAAGGTGCCAGTTTTGCGCCAGAAGCTAGCTATGAACTGCGTGTCTATCGGTAAAGTCAGAATAACGATATCTAGGCCGTTGCCAAAACGAGAGTATCTGCGCCCAGAAACGGTGCGGATCATTTTCGGACGATGGGCAAAACGGGCAAAGAAAAAGCAAGACCGGAGGGAAGTGCGGTGTTTGGGGCTTGAGGAGATGTCAATATGCAAAGGACATAAGCATTTCGCAGTTGTTTTGAGCGGTCTGGAACGGCATTGCATTCTTGCGGTACTTCCAGGACGTATTCAGAACTCGCTGGAGTTTTTTTGGGATGGCTTAGAGGATAGGCAGCGCAAGTCGATCCGTCTGGTAGCGATGGATAAGTGGGGCCCTATCGCGGTATCGCGCAAGCCAAACTTCCCTATGTGGAAATTGTTGTCGATCGCCTCCCCGTTATGAAGCAGCCCAATGACGCTATCGAAAAAATCCGCCGTAGTCTTCAGACGAAAGCGGACAAAGAAAGCGATGAACTACTCAAAGGGACGCGCTGGATCCCGGTGAGGAATCTGAAACTTGTGGAAGAAGCCAAGCTTCGGGCAATGTTGAACGCTTTCCCAGAGTTGTAGAAAGCTTATTTGCTCAATGAAAAGTTCGCGACCATCGCCAATCGAATCCACAACCGTCAGCAGACAAAACAATTACTGTATGTCAGGATCTACGAAGCTCAGGCAACAGGCTTAGCTCACTGATGAATTTCTCGCAGACATTCCAAAGCTGGTGGGATGAGTTTCTCAACAACATCAACGAAGGTTTTACAATTACTGTCGTGGAGGACCTTTAAAATGTGTCGTCTGCGGAATGATCCCTCGTGCCTATGGTTACCACCTGTTGTATAATTTTCGCTTACACGTTATGATCGAGAATATGGAAATTTCCCACCTTTTCACCCACAAATCTGAGGAGAACCATTTAAAATTGATACGGTTTGAACAAAACGGTTTCTTGCCTAAGTTCTTATGATATGGAGAAGCAGAGCTATGAAGGTGTTAAACGTCGGGGATAATGTCCTCTTTGGACACCGGTTCAATGGGCATGATTTAAGCAACTATCTTCGCCAGCGAGGCTCGGAGGCAAACCACCTGGTGTGGTGGAAAAATTACGATGACGAACATACAACTGAGATTTCTAACACTTGGCCGGATAAACTCTATCTGCGCGATTTTTTTACCGAATTAAACATTCGCTACAGCTCAAATGCTTTGTTTTACCCTTTTTACTACGACTTGCTGTTTGATCCAAAATTCTTGGATTGTGACATTGTTCACCTACACCTACTGCATAATTCGTTTTTTGGCCTTGAATTTTTGCCACTGATCTCTTTCCTTAAACCGGTGGTTTGGACCCTCCACGACCCTTGGGCCCTAGCAGGTCATTGTGTTCACCCTCTGGACTGCAACCGCTGGCTGACCGGCTGTGGCGACTGCCCTGCTCTGGATCGATCGTTCGGCATTCGTCAAGATGCATCCGCACTGAATTGGGAATATAAGCGGCTAATGATCCAGGCCAGTGATCTGGATGTTGTGGTCGCTTCGCAATGGATGTATGACCGAGTCAGCCAGTCTCCAATTTTTGAGAAAGCAAATTTGCACCTGGTCAGTTTTGGATTGGATCTGGAACAGTTTCGCCAGCAAAACACGCAAGAGGCGGCCAAAAAAAAGTTTGGAATTCCGAAGAGAAATCTGGTGGTTTCCTTCCGTGGATCAAGTTGGGTATACAAAGGCATGAATTACGTAAAAGAGTGCCTGCAGCAGCTGTCAATCAAGCAGCCAATTACCCTGATGGTGTTTCAAGAAAAAGGATTAGTGGAAGAGTTGAAAGATCGTTTTCAGCTGGTCGAGCTTGGTTGGATTGACGATGATAGGGCTATGGTGGATGCTTATGAAGCTTCAGATATTTTTCTCATGCCATCAATAGCCGAATCCTTTGGTATGATGGGAATTGAAGCCATGGCTTGTGGCAAGCCGGTCATTGCTATGAGCGGAACGGCTCTGGCTGAAGTCTTAAGACCGGATGAAAGTGGCTGTGTGGTTGTGCCTCAGGGTGATGTAGACGCTATGCGGGCTCACTTAGAGACGCTACTAACGGATTGCAATTTACGCAAGCAGATTGGCGAGCGCTCGCGAGCAGTTGCAGAGAGATACTACAATAAAGACCGTTATGTAAGCGAACTGATGGCTATTTACGAACAGGTGATTCAGCGGAAATGCGGCAATGCCCGTGCTCAGTATCTTATCGAGCAGCAAAAAAGAATAACCCTACCAAGGTTCGAGATTCCACTGATTCGCGAAAAAACCATTAAAGCCGAAAAAGTTGTCCTTGCGCCTGCCCCTCACAGTGGATTAACAGATAAGGAAAACCGTTTCCTCAAGTTTCTACGCCGAGTTCGGAGCCTGCCGCTGATTCACTTCGCTTATTCTAATGTGGGCAAGCCCATCATACGTTTTGCCCGAAGTTTGTGGAGTATCACACGGCGTTAATTGAATCGGCATACGTTTTTTTGAGACACGGAATCTCGTAACTTGCTCAACCCGATTTTGCTCGATCAATATACCCACATTCTGCACCTATCATGATGATTGTGCAATCAGTGGCTGAATCGTGAGAAACGACCACAAATTGCAAGAATTTTGAACCTTTCCAACTGAATACGGACCCTATAAGCTCAAAGTCATCTGAGTGGAACGAGGGAAGGCGATGAGCGAAAATGACGAGCAAATTCAGCAAACCCAACATGCATTTCTGGTGATCTGGGACCAATTTGCCCAAGTGAAAGGGCTGCCCCAACGGATAGAAGGGGTCAAGCTGCGGCAGAAAAATTACTATCATCGACCACAAACGAAAGTGCTGGAATTTCTGGTGGCGAATATGAGCGGCTTCAAGGAATTGCAGCAGATTAGCTTGTCGGCACATCCCTTAGATAAAGATCGGGCAGTTGCAACAGCCTGGGGACAAACTGGCTGGGCAGATTACAGTGGCGTTAGCCGGACGATGAGCCGTTTGAGCTGGGAAGAAGCAAAAGCCATTGTGGCCGAACTGGATGCTTTCAGCCAGCCATTCTTGGATGCAGAGGTAGAACTACTGCGCAAAAAGAAAAAACGGCTGACAATGGATGGCGACCTGACCGGCATTGCGGTGTCCAACACGAGTACCAGCTACCCCAATGCCGCCTATGGGCATATGGATAATGACATTCAATTGGGTTATCAGGCAGGTGTGGTCAGCTTACACGCCGAAACTTATGGACGGCTGTGGTTATCCGGTGTACATCATCCAGGAGATACAGTATCCTGCACTCAAGCAGAAGAGTTGGTGCTGGCTGCAGAAGACAGAATCGGCCTACGTCCATTACGACGCATCGATGGGCCGGAGCAACGTATCCGAGAATACGCTCCCATCCTGGAAACGGTAGAAGAGCGGCTGAAAACACAGCGCAAAGCTGTTGAAACCGCCCAGGAACAGTTCAAAGAAGCACAGAACCTGGTTGAAAGCAGAAGCCAGGAACTGGAGGCTGTCCAGCAGGCTTATTTGACCCAGAACAAGTCTGAACGACCTACCAGCCGTTTAGCTTTACTCCGTAAGCGAGTCCAAGCAGCCCTGAAACGACAGGGAAATCGCGCGAAAGCGCTCGATGTTGCTGAGCAAAAACAGGCCAAAACCCAAAACCGCAGCCAGCTGCTGTTGAATGAAATCAACGCCCTACAGCAACGACTTGAACGCTTCAAGCAAGAAAACCTGACGAACCAGGAGCCCATTGAAGCGGAGTTCCGTCTGGATGCCGGGTTTGGTACTTACGAAAACATCGCTTTGTTGGTTGAAATGGGATATGAAGTCTACACCAAGCCGCATAACCACAAAGTCACCCAGGTGTTGCGCGACAAAGTTGAGGAAACCACAACCAGGACCAGAGTCGGAGCCAACGCTGAAATGGTTGCTTGGCCCAACCTGAAGTTGAAGAGCTGCCCGTATCTGCTCGATGTAGCCTTGGAACGTTTCTACACCGGAAAGACCCTCAAGCACAGCGCCTTATGTCACTTTGGCGACGATGGGGTTACACGGGATTTACCAGCCTGGTTCACTCATTACAACGGGCGTCAGACAATAGAAGCAGGAATTAAGGAAAGTAAACAACGTCAGTCCGGGTTAGGCGGAAAGACAAATGGCCTCTTGATAAACCAAGGACGGTTTGTTAGGTTGATGAGCATAAGCAATCAGGCCACAAACCAGGTTGACCAGAAAGTTAGCAACGCTGCGGTGGCGGGAATGCTCGATCTGGGAATTGTTCTTGAGCTGATCGATGACTGTCTCAACGATGGCACGCTTGCGTAAGTAAACACGGTCGAGCCTGGTCATCGGGAGACGATTTTGGAGTTGGACTTCAACTTGGTGACAAAGAATATCCCCACGGTTTGCCTGAGCAATTCTTGGAGGGGCTGAGAAATATAGCCTTTATCGCCAAAGAGTTTGCCAAACAGATTGCGGACCACTTCAAAACCGGCTTACGATCATCGACATTTCCTGGTGTGACCCTGACATTGAGTAATTCGCCGCGATCGTTGATCACTAAATGCAGCTTGAAGCCGAAAAACCAACCCGTTGAAGTCTTCCCACGAGCTGCCAGACCGGCAAACACCTTGTGAGAAGCAATCCGCTGGTTGAGACAGACATCCAAAGAGGTGGCGTCAATGAAGGAGATCCCTGTACATTTCCCCAGGCAACACAATTTGAGATAGGCGCACAACGGAATGAGCGCAGAAGGGATGTAGTCGACAAACCGCTTGTAACTGACCAACCCAGGAAACTCGCTGTGCAGATGAGCGCAGACGTGTTCCAGGTAGAAAGCCTTGAAGTTGCGATAATGCGACTGGTCGAACAGGATCAGGAGGGTCATCACTTCGCTCATTGTTAGGGAGAGCTGCCGTTTCCGTGCTTTTACTCCTCTGCTAATCAATTTTTGTTCCATCTTGGGGCAAAATACCTGGCAAAAATCATCGAAATGGCAGAACGACTCGACTAAACTTTCCATGGGAACTCCATTTGGGGTTTGATTGTGGTAAACCAAGTTTATCCCAAGTGGAGTTCCTTATCCCGGACTGACGTTAAACAGGTCTTCTATATCCATCGTATCAAGGTGCGCTCCGAGCCCGCCATTTTCTTGCAGGAACGCATGGCGCTTTTTGCTGCAAACTTCATCCGCTGGGCAACCCATTGGCTGACTGAACAACCTCAACCACATGAAAATGCCCTCGATATCCGAAAACTGGGCGTAAAACGCCAGGTACATGTGGGCGCTCACGTTTCTGCACAGGTGATCCGAAATGCAGAAGGTATGTTGTTAAAGTTCAGTGAACACAGCGCCTTCTCAGGCAAAGTGCTCCATTTACTGAGTGGCGGTCATTCGCCGCAGAGTACACAGAAATTTTGAGGTTTTATGCCACTTTTTACCGAATCGCATTTGATTGCACAACCGTTACGTTAGATTCTAGAAACCCTGACGAGAATCGGTGGATGCGCTGGATTTACCCAGGTTTTCATCGATAATCTTGATCCGGCCCTCAGGCCACCCCAATTGGGCTGCTCGCTCAACCAATTCATGGTGGGTATTCGCGCTTTCGGCGTGTCGAATAACCTGGCTCAACGAAGATTGTCGCACATACACGTAGGTTAATTTCGCCAGATGCGCATTCGTAATCTTGGAGAAGCTATTACCCTTCATCGCTGTTCCCCTCCCTGTTAGGGTTCTCCCGGATGGGCCGTATCAGATCTGCTAACCCTCGTGCCAACTGCTTCTGCCGATCCGGTTTCGGCTGACTTCATAGAACCATAATCGGGAGACCCATTGGGGATGATCGATGGCGGTAATAGGCTCACCTCATGGTATTTTGTTCGGAAAATCAAGCTTACCACGGTTGGGGTCCATTCCATTTGGTTTGCGCTGTAATACTAACCATTTTATTCTGATGGCTAGACATTCTGTTTCTTAACTTTAGGACTTACGCAAGACGGGAAAATTGACGAAAAGGTCACGAAGTGATAATGTG
>CAYOHX010000143.1:0-13168 GCA_964403875.1 uncultured Anaerolinea sp.
ACTCACACACCCCTAAATACGGGACCTACCACGGCAACTCGTAGAGAGCCAAAGATATGGATCCCTGGGAATGGGCGTGATCGCTGCCAGAGAACCCAAGATAGGTCCTCTAGGAGTTGCCGAGGTAGGTTCTTGTCTATCACCGAAAACGACGCTTATTAAAATCGAAACCCGGGGCAATCATACCCCGGGTCACAGGACTGATATCGGCCTTACCAGCCGAGATGCTTTTGATTACTTGAGGGTCTTGATGTAGGCGATCACGTTCCAGATATCGGTCTCGCTGAGGACGCCCTTGTAAGCCGCCATGGAAGCGCTGCGGGAAGCAGCCGAGCCGCCTTCGCTGATGATCCAGAACAGGTACGCATCGCTGGCCTCTTTCGCAGCGTTCTGCAGATTACCCGGAACCGGGTCAAGAGCAGCGCCCGCGGGGCCGTCGCCCAAACCAGCATCCCCGTGGCAGGAAGTGCAGTTCTGAGTGTAAATTGTCTGACCCGCGGCTGCGTCCGCTGCCGGGCTGGTCTTTGAAGCGTAGTCCGCGGGCGGATCCACGCGGGTGACCGTTCCGCCGCCACCACCACCGCAAGCAGTTAGCACCAGCGCGCTCAACAGCGCTACAACCAAAATACCCCAAAATGTTTTCTTCATCGTTTGTCTCCTCTCAATTCAGGTAGATTTAGGTGAATTTGTTCACAATCGGGATTATATCCCTATTTTAAGTCAAGAGAAAGGGGGATTCAGGCTTGTATATGGGTGAATTCCGTCTCACCTGAATCGATGGGAGCCAACGGCAGCCTTTCCGATAGCGACTATCTATAGAAAAACGATCAACGTTTGGAAGGTTGACTGGAAAAATATAGATATTTGTCACTTTGTCATACAGTAATATTTTAGTATATTTACATCAATGTTAACCTTAACTCAGTTCTAATTAGAGGTGAAAAATGTTCAAAGTCTCCCGACGCCTAGACTACGGTCTACAACTGATGATTGCCCTGGCTCAAAGAGAAACCAACGCTCCCCAGGCGACCGCTTTGCTCTCCGAGCAGCTTCACATCCCCCTTCCCTTCCTGCACCAGATTGGCCGCGCGCTGATCCAAGGCGGCTTGATCAAAGCCACTCCCGGCCCGCACGGTGGATTGCGCCTCAGCCACTCTCCCGAGAAGGTCACCTTGCTGCAAATCGTTGAAACCCTCGAGGGCCCCATCCGCGTGGCCCCCGACACCAACGGCTCCGGCAACGGCGCGGCCTCACGCGCGCTGTGGACCGACCTGCAATCGAAGCTTTCGGCCTACCTGGGTGGAATCACCCTCAGCTCGCTGAGCAGCCCGCTCGAATTGGCTGACCTGTTCCAAACCAGCGCTGAAAAAGTCGCCAACCGCAACTAACTTCAACGCAACCCTCAACTTAATGGTATCCATGAAGAAAGCTTTTGAGATCAAAGGCTTTCTTCATTTAAATTAACAAAAAGAGTCTTTCCCACAACCCAAACTGACGCTTACTCGATCCGACGGATTTCGCGCCGCAATCATCCAGGCCGAAGTTCTTTGGTTCATTCGGAATCGCCATCTTGGGACCCGTATCATGCGGGTTCTGCCCCGTCACCTACCAGAACATCGGCTCATTTTTATCCCCCTCCGGCCCAAATATGCGATAATGAAAGCGTGACTACTCAGGAAAACGATGAATTAGTTTGTTCCATTTCTGGCTGAGCAGTCACTGTATCCGTTCAATTCACGGAGGGGATATGAACGAAGAACATCCCAAAGGGACGTTGGTGATATTGCTCGTCTTCCTGCTGCTGACGGTCATTCTCTGGTTGGGCATCTACCAGATCATGCTGTCGAGAGGAGGGATCTCGTAAAATGCACATCGACTTATACGAGCGAATCTGGATGAACATCTCCGTCGGCGCCATCATCCTTATGCTGGTGGCTGTCGGAGTGGCTGGATTCGGCCTGGGCGTGCAAATGCCCGGCGCCGAAGGCACTCTGGACCCCCGCAACCTGTCTGAAGAAGCCCCCTTCAACCAGCCTGGGGTCTACGAGGTTGCTCCCGGGAAATACCAGGTCATCATGATTGCTTCTACCTGGGCCTTCAATCCTGCCGAAGTCACCGTCCCGGCCGGGGCAGAAGTCAAATTCAAAGTGACCAGCCGCGATATCACCCACGGCATCCTCATCGAAAATACCAACGCCAATGTGATGATCCTGCCCGGCCAGATCAGCGAGTTCACCCTGCGCTTTGACCAGCCCGGCACGTACCGTTTTGTCTGCCATGAATACTGCGGCGTCGGTCACCAGGCCATGGCCGGTCAAATCATCGTCGAACCGTAAGCAGAGGTCCCCATGAACACATCCGAAAAACGCTTTATCGGCTGGCAAATTGGCGTGGCCCTGGCGGCTCTGGCGGTTGGGACCTTCCTGGGTCCCTTCCAGGCTCTCGAGCATGCCAATGTCAATCTCTATCCCCTGCTCAAACCGCTCATCAAGACCTATTACCAGGGCCTGACTCTGCACGGCGTGCTGAACGCCCTGGTTTTCACCACCCTGTTCATCACCGGCTTCCACACATTCGCCATTCTCAAAGGCTTGCAGCGCCCCTTGCGTTGGTTCAAATTGGCCGTTGCCGGGCTGATTCTAATGGTCATTGGGCTGATCCTATCGGGGGTAATGATGTTCGCCAACGAGGCCACCGTCCTTTACACCTTCTACCCGCCCATGAAGGCCTCCTCCCTGTTCTATATCGGCCTGACTCTGCTGATCGTCGGTTCATGGCTCATCGGCTGGAGTCAGATGGCTACTTTGGCCGCCTGGAAGCGAGAGCATCCCGGACAATTTACCCCGCTGATTGCGATGGGTTCAATGGTCAATGTGCTGCTCTGGCAACTCGCCACCCTTGGCATCGGCATCCAAATGTTGGTGTTGGTCATCCCCTGGTCTCTCGGCCTGGTCCCGGCCACCGACGCGCTGCTCAACCGGGTCTTGTTTTGGTTCACCGGGCATCCCCTGGTATATTTCTGGTTGCTGCCCGCCTATGTGTCCTGGTACGGCATGCTGCCCAAACAGGCTGGTGGCAAGCTGTTCAGCGACACCCTGGCCCGGCTCTCTTTCTGGGGCTTCCTCATCTTCTCCACGCCGGTCGGCTTCCACCACCAGTTCGCCGACCCCGGCGTGCCCATCGCCTGGAAGTACCTGCACACCTTACTGACCTTCTTCGTGATCATTCCCTCCTTCATGACGGCGTTCACCGTGCTGGCCTCGCTAGAACGAGCCGGGCGGGCGCGCGGCGGCAAAGGCATCTTCGGCTGGATCCCCGCCTTGCCCTGGAACGATCCATCTCTGGCGGCCCAACTGCTGGCTGGCTTCACCTTTTTCATTGGTGGGGCTGGCGGTATTGTGAATGCCTCGGCCAGCCTCAACCTGGTCATTCACAACACGGCCTGGGTACCCGGGCACTTTCACACCACCGTGGCCAGCGCCACCACCCTGACCTTCATGGGCATCAGCTTCTGGCTGGTTCCGCACCTGCTGCAGAAACCGCTCTTCAAGCCGCGCCTGGCTCTGGCCTCGGCCTGGACCTGGTTTGCCGGGATGCTGGTTTTCAGTTTCGGAATGCACTGGCTGGGTTTGCTGGGCGCTCCCCGCCGCGTGCCTTTCGCTATCGCCAGCTACTCCTCCGAAAGCTGGGCCGTGCCTCAGATCTTCACCGCCGTGGGTGGATCGATCCTCTTTGTCGCGGCGGTGCTGTATTTCTGGGCAATCATCGGCACGCTGATGGGTAAGCAGCGCGCTGCCGAGCCCATCGAAGTGCCCGTTGCGGAAGCCGAAGCCGTTCCCGGCAAGGCCCCTGTCTGGTTGGAAAAATGGCGTGTCTGGATCATCCTGGCACTGGTCCTGGTCCTAATCGGCTACGCTCCTGTGTTGGCTCAGATGGTAGGCGATTTCAACCCTGTGTCGCCGGGCTTCCGCGTCTGGTAAGAAGACCATTCAACCCAAAAAGGCACGCCGCGGCGTGCCTTTTTGGGTTAGGAACATAACTTATTTGGATTCGGATGCCCGCAGCGCTTCGAGCACCTGCGCGCTATGACCATCGGGCTTGACGTTTTCAAACACCTTTACCACCTGGCCATCTTTGCCAATCACAAACGTGGTGCGGAACACGCCGTCGTATTCCTTGCCCATAAACTTCTTACGGCCCCACACGCCATAAGCTTCGCATACGGCGTGGTCCGTGTCTGCCAGAAGGCTGAAGGGCAGGTTATATTTGGCTTTGAATTTCGCGTGTGATTTGGGTGAATCTGGGCTGACACCCAAAATGACAACACCCGCCTTGGCGTATTCGCCATAATCGTCGCGGAAGTTGCAGGCTTCGGTAGTGCAGCCGGGCGTGTCATCTTTCGGATAAAAATACAACACTACCGCCTGACCCTGGAAATCGCTCAAATGACGTACCTGCCCGGTTTCATCCTGCAAACTGAACTGCGGCGCAGGGATATTTTCAGAAATTGGCATTTTACCCTCCGGTTTCATCACTCAATGGTTCGCATGGGGATACAGCGCTCCCCTTCTCGAGCAGTATTATGACACAACTTGTCCCATTTTTCCAATGCCATACCCCGGCAAACCTTCGACAGCTTTACGGAACGCTCCATCTTGAGCCAGGTCCAGCAAGGGACACAGCAAGGGGTCTTCATAGTATTCGGTTGGGATGATTAACTCATACAGCTCATCATAGAGATAGACAAAATCCAGGTCCAGCGCCCGCGCCGCAGCCGCCACCCCCAGCCCACAATCGGCCCTGCCCGAAGCTACCGCCGCGGCTACCGCCAGGTGGGTGTATTCTTCCTCGTCGTAACCCTGCACCTGGTCAGGATCGATGCCCAACCGGCCGAGGTGGTAATCCAACAGCACGCGCGTACCCGCGCCCCGCTGGCGGTTGACGTAAGTGATGTTCGGACGAACCAGGTCGCGCAAATCCACGATGCCCTTAGGGTTGCCTTTGCGCACCAGCAGCCCCTGCTGCCGTTCCACCCAGCTCACGCGCGTCACTTGTGTGTCAGGCAGGTAGCGCTCCACGTAGCTGCGGTTGTACTGTCCCGTCTCGGGGTCGAGCAAGTGCGAACCCGCCAGATGGGCTTCGCCACGCCTCAGCGCTACCAGCCCGCCCAGGCTGCCTGCGTTGGCCGAAACCAGCCGCCGCCCGCGCCCCGCCAAAAACTGCGCCACCAGGTCCAGGGTCATATCGTGCGACCCAATTGCCATGATCGTTCGCTCGATCTCAGCCGCCGAGCGATACAGCCGCACTCGTACCGGCGCGCCGGCTTCCAGGCCTTGCACACCGCGCGGCAGCACCACAATTCCATCCGCCCGCACCAGCGAAGTGATCACCCCTGCCCCGCGCGAGATGGGCGCAGCCAGACGCTTGGGGCCCACTTGTCCCACCACCACGCGCATATAGTCATCATCTCCCGCAGGGGAGGTGACCTTGCGGGTCAGTGTAGCTTCTACCTCCGGGGGTTCCATAGGCCGTCGTCCCAGCCACAGAGCCAACAGCGCCTCGACAAAGATTTCGCCGGTCAATGCCGCCGAAACAGGGTAACCCGGCACGCCGATGATCGGCGCCATGCCGCCACCCGAGCGGCGGATCAACCCTAAGATCACCGGGTGGCCGGGCCGCACAGCCACGCCATGCACCAGCAATTCGCCCAGCTTTTCCACTACCCGCGCCGAGAAGTCCTCCGATCCCGCCGACGAGCCCGCGTTGAGCAGCACCAGGTCGTTTTGGTCAGCGGCCTCCTGTACCCGTTGGCACAACAGGTCAAGATTATCGGGCGTGATGGGCCAACGCCGCGCTTGCCCGCCCCAGCCGTTCACCTGGCCGGCCAGCACCAGTGAGTTGTACTCGATGATATCCCCACGCTTCACTTCTTCCCCCACCGCAACCAACTCGGTGCCGGTGGGCAGAATGGCCACGCTCGGGCGGCGAGCCACCTGCACTTGGGTGTGGCCGCAGGCTGCCACCGCGCCCAGGTCTACCGGACGCAGACAGTGACCGGCAGGCAGTACCAGCTCGGTGGCCACAATGTCCTCGCCCAACGGGCGCACATGAGTCCAGGGCGGCACGGCCTCGCGCAGGCGAATACTGTCAGGTTTGCGCGGGTCAGCAGCGGGCTGCCCGGCGTCATTCAAGGGCTCGACGTTTTCAATGGGAATCACCGCGTTAGCCCAATCGGGCAATGGATCCCCCGTATCCACATAGACCGTTTGCTCGCCCACCAACAACCGCACTGGGCGCGAGGGCAAAGCCCCGGCGGTGCTGGCGGCGCGCAAAGCAAAGCCGTCCATGGCAGAGGCGTGATAATGGGGGGAGGATATCCGCGCCCACACCGCCTCCGCCAGCACCCGCCCGCAGGCAGCCTCATTCAATGGGATCGTTTCTGTACCCAACACGCCGTCCAACCCGGCCTCGCTCAAAGCCTGGTTCAGCCGCGCTTTGGCTTGTATGAGAGGAATATCATGTAAGTAAACGGCCACGTGACCTCACTATTCGAGTTTCATTCACAACCATTCGCGGATGCGCCTCGTTTCCTACAACAGATCCACCCACACCTCCGCGCCGGTTTCCAAACCATTCGCGTCCGCTGGGATATGCACGAAACCGTCCGCCTGAACAAGGTTGAAGATCAAATTGCTCTTATAGAAAATTGGTTCAGCCACCCAACCTGCCGCTCCTGCCACCAAACGCACCGGGATGAAATCCTCCCGCCCGGCTTGTGAGGGCAGGTTCACGGCCAACTGGGCTGGCACGCGCGCCCTGGGTTGGCCTTCCGGCAGCCCCAACAATCGCTCGATCACCGGCGTAACGAACAATCTGGCGATCACCAGCGCGCTCACCGGGTTGCCCGGCAGCCCGATCACCGGCTTTCCCCCGCACACCCCCAGGATGGTTGGCTTGCCCGGCTTCACGTTCACCCCGTGCGCCAACACCCCCGGCGCGCCCATTCGCCCAATCACCGCTGCGGTCAGGTCGCGCGTGGAAGCCGACGACCCCGCCGTAATTACCACCGCGTCACATTCACTCAGGGCGGCGCGCATCCGCTCTTCCAACGCCTCGGCCCGGTCGGGAACAATGCCATACAGCACAGCCTCACCCCCGCCGCGTTCCACCAGCGCCGCCAACGAATAACTATTGATGTCACGCACCTGGCCTGGCAGAGGCGAAACCTCCGGCGGAACCACTTCATCTCCGCTGGAAAGAATCCCCACCCGTGGGCGCCGCGCCACCTCTACCTGGCCAATGCCCAACGCCAACAGCCCGCCAATCTCCGCCGGACGCAGCACCCTGCCCGCCGACAGCACCTCCTGACCCACCTCCACATCCTCGCCAGGATGGAGCAGGTTTTCGCCCGGTGCCACAGCCCGCAGCACCTCCACTTCACCAGGGCGTGCTGATTGCGTGTATTCCACCATTACCACCGCGTCCGCCCCTTCGGGCAGCATTCCGCCGGTATGAATCAATGCCGCTTGCCCCGTCCGGATCGGAAAGTCGGGCCGCTTGCCCATTGGCGCTTCACCGATCCATGCCAGGTAAGCAGGCAGGCTGTCACCGGCTCCATAAGTATCTCGTGCCTGGACGGCATACCCATCCACTGTACTCCGCGCGAAAGCCGGCAGACGCTCGGACGAAAGCACGCCGCGGGCAGACACCCGCCCCAACGCTTTGCCAACGGGCAGCCGCTCCACCGCCGGGTCGGGCGCGGGCAAATGATCCAACAATCGCCGCAGCGCTTGAGCCGGGGGCAGCAGTTCCAAAAATTCAGGCATGCCTCATCCGCCCCACAGCGCGAAGTTCAAGAAGTACACAGTCAATCCCAGCGTGGCTCCGGCGGTCAATTCCAAAAGTTTCCAACGGGTCGGTGATCCGTTCATGATCGCCACCACCTGCCAGATTTGGAAGATGCCGATGGGCAAGGCCAGCAGGCCGGGCCAGGTCAACCGCCAGGGCAATCCCAACAGAGCGGCGGCTCCCATCAATAAGAAGGCCAGCAAAATCAGCAAATTGTGCATGCTCATGCCGCGCTGCCAACCCATGCGCACCAGCATGGTGCGTTTGCCCTTGCGCTCTTCTTCGGCATAGCGTGGCAACGAGATAGCCAGATAAGTCGCCAGGTAAAGGAAGGTGAGCGGGAAGGTAATCAACGCGATCAGACGGTGCAATTCGCCCATTTGCAGCGTAAAAGCCAGAGCCGGGGCCATATTCGCCAGCAATACGGCCATGACCAACTCACCGTAACCCGAAGCCGCCAGGCGCAGCGGGGGAATGGAATAGGCTAACGCCAATACCACCGTGATCCCCAGCAGCAAAAAACCTGCCGGGTTCAACACGCCCTGGGCCAACAACAACACGGTCAAAACTGCCCCCACCGTCAGGCAGGTCGCCGCGATTTGCAAAATTCCTGAGCGCAGCAGCCGCGGCGGCTCGCCCGGTTTGCGGCGTTCTTCGGGCTGGGCAGGCAGGTCAAAAAACTCCCGCAAAAAATAACTACTGAGCAGAAGCAAAAAGATCATCGCCTGGCCCACCAGGTACACCGGCCAACGAATCGAGTAACCCAGGTAAACAGCTACCCCTCCACCCAGCGCGTATAAACCGGCACTGAGCAGCAGCACCCAGGGATGCGCGATTCGAGTCAAATGTTGAGCAAGAGTCGGAGAAGATTGGTTCATAGGTTATCGTCTGAAGAAATTCGAGAGGAAAAACCCCACATTTTCGGGGCGTTCGCCCAAACGGCGCATGAAGTAAGGGAACCAATGCGTCCCAAAGGGGACATACACTCGCACGGGGAAGCCCTCGGCAGCCAGTTTTTCTTGCAAGTCGCGGCGCATCCCGTATAGCATCTGGAATTCGACGGCCTGTTGAGGAAGCCCCAATCGTTCAACCGCGCGCCTGGCCGCCTGGATGCGGCGCGGATCGTGTGTGGCGATCGCGGGGACCGGCGGGATGCGACCATCGGCGCTCAACCGCGGCCCACCAGCCTTTAGCAATGTTTCCGCCAGGCGATCGTAAACCTCGCAGACTTTGTCCATGGATTGAAATGCCACAAGAGCCGGCTCGCGGTAAGCGCCCTTACACAAGCGGACCCGCCCGCCGCGCTTCAACACTTCTTCGAGGTCGGCTTCGGTGCGGTAGAGATAGGCCTGCAAAACAATGCCTACGTTGTCAAAGCCTGCTTCCAAGGCCGCGTAGTACAATCCCAGCGTCGTGCCGGTCACCGCTGAGTCTTCCATGTCGATGCGCACGAAGTTGCCGGTTTCGCGCGCTCGCTCCAAAATGGAGAAAAGGTGTTCGCGGCAAGCGGCTAGGTCCAGGTTCAAACCCAACTGACTGAGTTTGACCGACACGTTAGCTCGCGCCCCCGCCGCCTGGATTTCGTCCAACAGGCTGCGCACCTCCGCCGCTGATTGCGCGGCGGCTTCCAACGAGAGGGTGTTCTCACCCAAAATGTCCAGCGTGGCCAGAATCCCGGCCTGGTTCAGCCGTCCTACTGCCCGCAGCGCCTCAGCAGAGGTCTCTCCGGCCACAAAGCGGGCTGCCGTGCGCCTGGACACCCCCCACCGAGTGAACAAACGCTGCGCCCAGCCCGCCTTCGACAGACCGACGAAAAATGCTCGTAGCATGTTCCTATTGTAGCATTTTTTCCAAGGGCCTGTAATTTACATCCAGCACATCCAACCGCTCCTGGAAAGCCTTCCATCGCTCCAGGAATGACGAAAAATCCTTGCTCTTTTTCGGCGACCAACCGATTTCCGCCAAGGCCGTCAGGCGTGGGAAGTACATATACTCAGCCTGTTTGGGCGTAGGTATGTATTCGGTCCACAACTGGCCCTGGAGCCCAAGCACGTGTTTGCGCGCCTCGCGCGAAAAACCTTTGGCCAGGGGCTCGTAACTATACACCCGCTCCAGCGGCAAATAACCGCCGATGCCCAAGGGCTCCCCCTCGGTTTGCGTGGTTGGGTAATAATCCAGATATGTGTAAGTAGTGGGGGCCATGACTACGTCATGCCCTGCATTGGCCGCTTGAATGCCGCCGATCTCGCCCCGCCAGGACATGACCGTAGCATTGGGGGCCAGCCCGCCCTCCAGGATTTCATCCCAGCCGATCAGTCGCCGCCCCCGCGCGGTGAGGAAGTCATCCATGCGGCGGATGAAGTAGCTTTGCAACTCGTGCTCATCTTTGAGCCCCAAATCCTGCTTGCGCGCCTGCGCCGCGGGACTCTGACGCCACTCATCCTTAGGGCATTCATCCCCACCCACGTGGATGAACTTACCAGGAAATAATTCCAGCACCTCACTCAACACTTCTTGCAGGAACAAAATCGTGCTTTCGTTGACGTTGAATACGTGGGTTATGACACCAAAACGCGGACATACCTCGATGGGCTCGCTGAGGTTGCCCAACTCGGGGTAGGCGGCAATGGCTGCCTGAGCATGCCCCGGCATCTCGATCTCTGGCACCACATTGATGAAACGCTCCCGGGCATAAGCCACAATCTCACGGATATCCTCTTGGGTGTAGTACCCGCCATGACGCAGCCCATCATAAGTCGTTTCCTCATCCGGCTGCGCGTGATCATGCCCCACCAGAGTATGCTTGCGCCAGGCCCCCACCTCGGTCAGGCGTGGATATTTCTTGATCTCAATCCGCCAGCCCTGATCATCAGTCAAATGCCAATGAAACGAGTTCATTTTTTGCAGCGCCAGCAGGTCCAGGAACTTCTTGATGAACTCTTTTGGCATGAAGTGGCGGCAGCTATCCAACATGGCCCCGCGCCAGGCAAAACGCGGCTGGTCCACGATTTCCACGCAGGGAACGGTCCAATCGACACCAGGCACAGGCGCCTCGCGGAAAATAGACGCCGGCAGCAATTGCTGTAGCGTCTGGCAGGCGTAGAACAATCCGGCTGGCGCATGCGCGCGCACCGTTACACCCGCCGGAGTCACTTCCATCTTGTAACCTTCTGTGCCCAGCCGCTCCAGGCGGGTATCCAACGCCAGGAAGATGTAGGGATGCCCTTTGACGCGGGTAGAGCGCACGGGCAGGTCCCAGCCGGTAGCGGGGAACAGCTTGCGAGTCAGATAGCCCGCCACGCCTGCCGCCTGCGGCCCGGCCACAATCACGGTTTGGGCGGTGAGATGAAAAACGCCTTCTCGAACGGTGCATTGTTTGGGTTGGGGAATCAGGTTCATACGAAAGCTCCTCAGAATCGGGTCGTTGGTGTAAGGCGATTATAACAACCTTTCTCTTTCAATAAGAGAGCCAACCGGCGGTTCTCTCGGAACTTCCAATGAGCCTAAACCGTTTTACTTTGCCTTCAACTTGAACCGCATCACCGTTTCGAACTCCGGCAACACCTCCACGGAACGCACTTCGAAAATGCAGGGCTTCGATGTCCCTGTGTTTTTCGTCTGGCGGATCTTTTCTATGCGCGCTTCGCTCAAATCCAGCCCATACAGCGCCTCGATATACTTTGCCGGAAAGTATATCGTCGCCTGCATATACCCTTTCCAGGCCGACATCCACACAATGGTGCGTTTCTTCTTTTGCACTTTGCACAGCCAGGTCTTGCCATCATGATAATAGCGCCACTCGGCTTCCATGCCGTTCCCGGCGAACAGGTTCAAGAGCTCGCAATAAGCGCTGTACGAGTCGTCGCCCAGCACCTCCCAAAGCACCCGTTCATCGGGATAGACGTTTTCATCGCGCAGTTCGATGTTGTTAATCGTTTCCATTCTCGCCGTTTCTCCCGATTCCTCCCCTTCCGCTCCCACCCCACTTTCAAGAAAAAAGGAGCAGGCCGGGCGGGGTTCTCAGCCCAAAGCCTCATGCAGCAAAACATACTGCTTGACCAAATCTACCGTGCCATCGTCTATCACATTCACATCCGGGTTAGTGTACCAGCAGATTGTGCGGGGCTCGCCCTTGAAGGTCCATTCCGTCGGCCCCAGGCTCTTCTTGTTGGCGCACCAATTACACTTATCTCCATTGCAAATGTTAGCCCGCCGGTTGAAATCCTCCCGCAAGAACAAGGGCTGGTCTGCCAGCAGCGGCACAATGCGATTGGAGGCCGCGCACTTGATGAAGATGCGGAGTTGGTTCAGATAGCGCTCCGAGTACTCAATCTGCACCAGCGGTGTGCCTTTCTTGGCCCGGCTGCCCTGGTACTTGACTTCCCAACCCGACATGCCGTAGTACTGGTAGACCGGCTTGTAATTCATTTGTGCCAGATAAGCATGTAGTTCGGCCACGCGTTGAAAGTCCACCGGGTTGAACACACGGAAGAGATCCATCGCTTCGGGTTCATAACCTGGAATCAAAGCGCGGAAATCGCAGCGCCCAAAGTTCAATTCGCCCGTTCTGCCTTGCGGAGCACAAGCCTCAGCCAGCAGCTTGAATGCCAGCATCATGGCCGGGAAGCGCTGGCTGCGCAAGACCAATCCGGCGCCTTCGAGCACAATCTCTAGCCCAACCGCTTCCAACCCTTTGAGAAATTGCTTTTTTGCCTTCGATTTTCCCGCATAGTCATTCACCACTCCCTCGTCCAGGAACAAATCCCCTCCTCCCAGCGTGCCTTTCACTCCGGCTTGCATGAGGAAGCTCATCCCCTGCTCCATTAAATCTCGGGCCTTTTTCACCTTTTTGGTAATTTCGGCTTTCTCGTTCGTGCCATGCCGGTCTATGATCACATAAGCATCCTCGTCCACCGGCAAGCCAAATAAAGCAGGATCATGAAACACTCGCGTGTAGAGCGCTTCGAAGAAGGCGTGCAAATCCTGCTCTGCCTGCTCCAGCCCCTCGGGTGACCCAGGCAGAACCACCGCCTGAAAATCCGCCAGATGATCCAGGTAGGTGACCGCCACTCTTTGAGAGATATTTTCAAATGTGTGACCCAGCGCAATCGTATTCATTTTCAAGCCTTTCTTTGTGGGGAAACCAGATGCTCTACTCACCAAGGTTGGGGAAGTCCCTAGGTTTTTTTTACCTTTACCGTGAGTAGTAAAAACTATATACTAGAACAAAATATCTACGCCATTACTATATTGCTTTTTTTCCTGATTGTCAAGATAGAGTGGGATTGAAAATATGGTTTTTCCAAAGTCAACCCCACCC
>CAYOHX010000144.1:0-12973 GCA_964403875.1 uncultured Anaerolinea sp.
CGCCAACGGCCACGCCCACCAACACCCCAACCAACACGCCCACGGCTACGGCGACTCCGACCGAGACGCCCACCATGACGCCCACCGCGACCGCGACCAACACACCCACGCCAACGGCCACGCCCACCAACACCCCAACCAACACGCCCACGGCTACGGCGACGCTGACCAGGACACCTACGAACACCCCGACAGCCACAGCAACATCCACGCCCTCGGGCCCCACCGAAACGCCCACGGCGACCCCCACCCTGGATATTCCGACACGCTTTGAGTCACAACCCGAGCCCTGCGTCCAGTGCTTGATCTTCCACACCTTCCGTGATGACAACCTGGAGATCTACCGTCTGGATGGCATCGAAGGGCAGCCCGACGCGGTGCTTTACAACCTATCGAAGAGCAATTCGGTGGACAGCCGCCCCAGCCGCTCGCCCAATGACTCGTGGGTAGTATTCCAAAGCAACCGAAATGGCAACGTGGAACTGTACTACACCGATCTGGCGGGCAGCGGCACGCCCGTGCGCCTGACCAACACCCAGGCCAACAACCTCAACCCCATGTACGGTGAGGACAGCCAGACGGTGATCTTCCAAAGTGATCGCAACGGCAACTTTGACCTCTTCACCATCGATCAAGAAACCGGTGAAGAAGTCCAACTGACCAGCGACACTGCCGATGATGTCAATCCGTTCTATTCGCCCGAACTGAAGTTCGTGGTGTTCCAGAGCAATCGCAACAACAACTGGGATATCTACATCCTCGACACCGACACGGGCAACGAGTACCGCCTGACCAACACCCCGGCGAATGAAACCTTCCCGGCCTGGTCACCCAATGGCAAGTACATCTCCTACCTGTCCAACGTAGACGGTGGCACGGACCTGTTCGTTTTGGACGCCGTCACTGGCGAACTGATCAAACGCATTACCACCGACGGGAAGACCAACAATATTGCCTGGTCGCCGGAAGGGGAGCGCCTGGCCTACCAGTCGGAACGCGCCGGCAACCTGGATATTTACTCGTACGACTTGTCCACCGACATCGAATACCGTGTGACCAACTTTGAGGGCGCCGACAGCGGCCCCACCTGGGACTGCGGCGGTGAGAACCTGGCCTTCACCTCTACGCGCGACGATGACGCTAACGTGTTCTCGGTGTACTGGAAGGGCGGGCCAGCCGGCAACATGACCATCCACCCCTCCACCGACAAGTGGACGCAGTGGCGGCCCTCGAACGACGTGTCCAGCACCGGATACTAGAACTCGTCACCTTACATTCTTCAAAAGCCGGCGGGGCCATCCCGCCGGCTTTTGAAACACACCAGGCGCAATCACTCCCGCGGTGGGAGGTTTCCTCCTGACCCGCGAAACAGAAACACCATATATAATTAACACTGGTTCTGAAATTGTTCTTTTAACGAGGCCGCTGGTATGCTGACCCAAATCATCGCCCTGCTGATCGCCACTGCCATCCCGCTGCTCGCCTTTGCCATCATTTACAAACTCGACATGTATAAAACGGGCGAGTATCGCATCATCCTGACCAGCGCCGCCGCTGGGCTGATCGGCTTCTTCCTGGCGTCAGCCATCAACCGAGCCGTGTTGAGCCTGGGCTGGCTGGCCCGAGAAGACATTATCCGCTACGCCGCGCCGGTAATCGAAGAAATTCTCAAGGGCTTGATTTTGCTGTACCTGGTGCGGCGGCCTAACTTTACTTATTTTGTAGAAGGGGCTATCTATGGTTTTGCCGCCGGGATGGGCTTCGCCATTGCCGAAAATTGGCAGTACGTTCTGGCAGCCAAAGACGCTGGTCTGGCAGTGGCCGTTGGGCGGGTGCTTTCCACCAACCTGATTCACGCCGCCACCACCGCTGTGTTAGGCATTGCGTTGGGGTTGGCCCGCTTCGAGCGCGGCTTCCGCGCGATGCTGGTGGGGTTGGCCGGGCTGCTGGTGGCCATCCTCATGCACATGGCCTTTAACAACCTGGTCACGCGCGTGAAGAGCGGTATTCTGCTGATCTATGCCGCGGCCTGTGGCTTGGGCGCTGCCGGGCTCATCGCGGTGGCCATCAAGCGCGGCTTGAAAGAAGAAAAAGTGTGGATTGAGGAGAAACTGGGAGACGCTGACCGGGTGACCAGCGGCGAAGCGGCCGTGGTGCAAAGCATGGACAAGATCGATAAACTGCTCAAGCCGCTGGAAGGTCGCTTTGGCAAGAAAAAAGCCCAACAAGCCAAAGAATTTCTCATCATCCAGGCCCGCCTGGGGCTGCTGCGTAAATCCCTGGACAAGCTCAGCGACGAGCGCATGAAAAAGTCCATCGAGGAACAAATGGTCAAGCTGCGCGGCGAAATGGACACCGCCCGCCGTCAGGTTGGTATGTATGTTATGCTGTACGTGCGCCAGATTTTTCCCGAAGACTCCAGTCCGTTATGGGGCAAGCTGGAAGCCACCCTTCAAGAGCGGGCGGCGCGCCCCACCACCAGTGGAATCAACGTGTTTGCCATGGCGCAAACCGCTTTGCAAGACAGAAAATCATCATCACCGGACAACCGGCAGGAGAAATCTTCATGAGCAAAATCATTTCGGTGCATTCTTTCCGCGGTGGCACAGGAAAATCCAATGTCACCGCCAACCTTGCCGCCCAGGCCGCTCTGGCCGGCAAGCGCGTGGCCATCATCGACACCGACATCCAATCGCCCGGCATTCATGTTCTGTTTGGGCTGGACGAAACCAAAATGGCGCGGACTCTCAACGATTTCTTGCATGGCAAATGCAGCATCACCGAGGCCGCGTATTTGGTGGGACGCGAGCCAGACGCCAAACCGGGATTGAAGCTGTTGGCAGACAAGAACCTGTGGCTGGTGCCATCCAGTATCAAGACAAACGAGATCGCGGATGTACTCAAGAATGGTTACGATGTGAACCTGCTCAACAAGGGGCTAAAAACCCTGCGCCGCGACCTGGGATTAGACTACTTGATGATCGATACGCACCCGGGTTTGAATGAGGAAACGCTCCTGTCCATCGCCTTATCCGATGAAATGGTCATCATCTTGCGGCCCGACAACCAGGATTTGCAAGGCACCGCTGTGACTCTGGACGTGGCTCGCGGATTAGACGTACCCTCCATTCGCCTGTTCGTCAACAAGGCTCTCTCCAAATACGATCCGGTTCAAATCCAGCACGAGGTGGAAAACACCTTCCAGACTTCGGTCGTGGGCGTTTTACCGCTCAGCGAGGACATGGTGGACCTGGCCAGTTCGGACATTTTCTCGCTGCGTTACCCTGACCATACCTGGTCGAAAGTGCTGCACAGCGCCGCTCAAACCATCCTGGGTTTGTGATCTTTCATTGAATATTGAGGAGACTCCTATGAAATGCTGGTTTTGTGAAGAAGACGCGCGAGCGGTGTGTAGTTTTTGCGGGCGGGCTGTTTGCAAAGACCACGCCAGCAAGATGGCCGGTTTCATTACCATGTTCCTGGGTGGTAACAACACTCCCAAAGGCCTGGCAGTGGCAGACGTGATCTGGTGCGGGGAATGCCAACCGCAGCCAGAACCCATCCCCATGCCAGAATTGTTCTAACCGCGAGAGAGGGACTATGAGCGGTATATTCGACCGGTTGCAAAAGCGCATGGAGATCGAATCGCAGGAATCAGGGATCAGCCCACTGGACCTGGTCGATCTGCCTCCGCTTTTGCGAAAAATCATGCGCAACATGCTGAGAGAACATGAATTGAGCTACTCTGAAATATGTGAGTGGGCTGCCGAACTGCCCGAAGCGGAACGCCCCACCCAGGCAGACCTGGATGAGGCTTTGACGCTGTTGAGCAAGCAGTTCTGGCTGATTAAACGCGGCGAAGGCGAGCGGGTGCGCTACCAGGCCAACCTGCGGCGCAAGGCAGGCAGCAAGATCGCACAGGGTGTGTGGAGCGCTCTAGACGCAAAGCTGAATCCCAACCCAAAAACAGGAGAGCCAACTCAGGAGTAAGCGCCGTGAGGAGCCTCTTGGGGCTCCAGCAGGCCCAGACGGTGCTGAAGCATCCGCCAAAGCTCCAGGGTTTCGGTATGATTGGGGGCGATGAGCAGGGCGCCAAACTTGCCTTCGGGCAACGTAGAAACCGAGGTGATCACAATCCCGCTGTGGTTGTGGATGGGGTACAGCAGACCGTCCAAGGCCTTCAACAGCGCTGCCGTAGTGCGAATCTCGCCACTGCATATACTGCTGGTGCTAAAGAGGGTCATCCGCTCCTGATAATCTGGGCCGATCATGCGGCGGGCAAAATCATCCACGTAGGTGCCGCCTGTGCGCCGCGAATTGATCTCCAGCAGGTAAAGACGCTCGTTCTCATCCAACACAGCGTCCAGATCAAAGAAACCTACATAGCCCATCGCTTGCAGATTGCGAGCCATGGTGAGCCCGGCCTCCGCCAGCGGAGCATACCACTTTGTTTCTGTAAAAGCCCGGTCGATGAGGATACCGATGAACACCCCGGCTTGTTCAAAAAGCTGGTTGCAAACATAGGTGATGCACGGAGACCCCTTCCCCGGCGGCGGGACAAACAATTCTATGGACGGCGAGAGCTGCTGGTGGGGGTGGATGAATTCCTCCACCACCGAAGGCTGGTCAAATAAATCATCATGCTGCGCCAAACGCGCGCGAACGGCTGCTTCGTCCAACCCCTCTTCAGCATAGAAAAAGCAGTTACCCACTCCCCCGCCGCCCCGATCATACTTGGCCACGCAGCTTTGCCCGCGCCCCAGGAAGGAAAGGATAATCCGAACGATCTCATCCGTCCCGTGACTGATAAAGCCCATAGGAAGCATATTGCGGTTGCGGAGCCATTCAGACGCAAGCAACCGAAATCCTATCTTGGTATCCACATAATCCCGCACCCACAAATCCGCTGGAGCGGGGCTTTCAGGTAAAAGCACCGTCAGGCCGTAGTCACGACGGAGGGCCTCTGCCAATTGGTAGACCTCCGGCGTGGTCACGTATGGCACGATTTGCAAGGTGTGTGTATCACCCGCGTAGGCAAGCACCCGGCGCAGAAGCTGGGGGTCGTGTAACACATCCAGGCACAATTGATCACTGGCGACCTGCGGTGAGAGGGTTTCCGTGCCAGGATACCCCCAGCGGTGAGTCAGCAGCGCAGCTTCATCAACCGGCGTAGAGGTGATGACCAGCTTGGGATCACCCAACCAATATAAGTCGCGGTCGGCGAACTTGCGCGAATGCCGGATGCACGGGTTACCCAGGTGATCCAAGAACCCCGCGAATAATTCGAGGTAATTGCAAATCACCACCAGCGGCAAATGAGGATCGATATGCGGCTGTCGATCAGGATGGAATCGTAATAACGCCTCCTTATCGACCAGCCCCCCATGAGTCAAAGCGGACATAATTCTCTGGAGAAGCTAAGAGGACTGCTGGCGCCCGCGGCGGCTGCGCAGATCAGAGGCCTTCGATTGCAGGTCCCGGAAGAAATCGGTGTCCACAATCTCGTTCACCTGGCGCATCCGCTTGGTGTCATCGATCTCGATGCGCAGCTTGGCCACTTCCACGCGCAGCGATTGTTCGCGTTGGTAAATTTTTTGCACCATCGACGAGAACACATCCGCTAACATGCCGATTTCATCCCGCGTGCGACCCTTTGATACGTTCGAGAAATCCTGCTCATAGTCGCCCTCCCCGACTCGAGCTGCCTTTTTGGTTAGATTTTGAATGGGGCGAATCAGGACCCCAGAGACGAGCATGACCAGAATAAAGATGGCCCCGTAGGTGATGGCGAAAGCCAGGCCGATGGTATCCAAAATTTTGCTGCGCACCTGTTCCACGTATTCGGCCTGGAAATCGATGCCGATGGCGCCCACGGTTTGGCCGGTGGAATTTTTGATCGGCGCGTAGGCAGACACCCAGCGGCCCCAATCATCTTCATAGATCGCCAACTTGCCGTTCTCTTCTGAAAACTCCAACCCGCCCAGCCCTGGCACATCCCGATCCCCTACATAGCTTTGCTTGAACAACGAGGAGCGTTCAGGAATATAACGCGCAGCCAGGTCCACGAGAAAAATGCCTTCCTGATTGCTCGAACCCACCACAAACATATACGGCCAGGCGCGCGGCTCGATGTGATGAACGGTATCGAACCAATCCATGAAGGCGATGTAGCGCGGATCATCCGAATAGCCCGCGTCGTTAGGTTGGCCTTCGGCATTGAGCGCCACCAAGATGTCACCATCCACCTTTTCGGCGGCAGCCTGGATGGTGCTTTCCAGGTCTTCCTTGATCCGGTTCAAAGCCAGGTCAGTAGAAAAGGTGTAGAACCAGTAAAAAGCCAGGCCGAACACTGCGCTAAACAGCAGCGTGAACCAGAGGATCAATTTCCAGCGCAAGCTCAGAAAGCGAACATGCGGCGTGGTTTTCACATCCAGGTTTTTTTGAGCAGTCGCTTGAAGGCCCATCCAACCACCTCCTAAAAATCCAACTTATCTAACACCGAGCTTGTGCTGCGCTGACGGCGCTTCAACCGCCAATTCAACAAACTGCTCTCATAGGTTTCTCGCATTTTGATGACAAAGAACACGGCCAGCGCGGCCCCAGCCAGAGCAATCGCCAGGTAGGCCAGGTGATACTGCCAACCGAAGCGCAGCCCCAAGGCTACAATCCCACCGGTGATCAGACAGGCCAGAATGGTACCAATGCTGGGCAGGTAACTGGTTAAAAAGGTCGAGACCCGCCCGCGGCGCTCTTCGGGAACCAAGGCTTGAAAAGCCTTGAGGGTCGAGTCGAAAATTGTGTCGCGCATCAGCTTGACCAGCAGCATGGCTGCCACCGCCGCGGAAACGCCAGGGATCAACAACATGCCGATCACGCCTATGAAAGCCACCCCCGGGAAGAAAAAGAACGTGTCTTTGATGTTCATCTTTTGCAGCAGCCGCCCGGTGACCACGGTTTGGATGACGAAGGAAAGGATTGTCACGGCCAGGGTGTACAGGCTGAAGAAACGCTGGTAGGAATCCTGGCCTGGGAAGGCCGCGTCCGTAACCACGTAGAAGCGGAATTCGATGATCGTATCTACCAGCGCCAGCGCCAGGATAGCCAGGGTGAGGTAACGAAAAGAGGTCACCCCACGCACAAAGTCCCAACCTTCGCGCAGGGTTTCAACAATGGTCTCGCGGGGCTGAGCCACCTTGCGAACGCTCACCGAGCGCAGGCCTTTGATGAGCAGCAGGTAAGCCAGCAGGTACATGACCACGTTTAGATACAAAATATCTTCGATGGGCAGGCTCAGGCGGGTAAACAATCCCGGCGTGAGCGCTGCCACAGCGGTGCCCAATAAAATGCCGACAAAGTTCCAACTGGAGATGAGCGGGAACAGGCGCTTACTTTGTGCCATAGAACACACATCATTCGCCATCACCCAGAAGATCATTGGGAAGAAGATGAACTGCTGCTCCACCACCAGATACATGACCGAGTAGTTCAGCCAGCCGGGGGCTTTGAAATAAAACATGATCCGCAGCAGAACAAATATGGCCGCAAAGATCAAGGTCATGGCCGCCATGAGCCGAATGCGGTTGAATTTGTCGACCACCAATGACTGGAGCGCCCCTACCACCATGACCAGGGCATAATCGATGCCAATAATCAACAGCATCTGGTTGACGCCGCCCTCACTCAAAAAACCGCTGACCGCTACAATTCCAGCGACCTGGCGAGCCAGGGAGTTGACCATTAAGAACAACCCCAGCACCAATAAGAGCCGGTCTTCACCCGGCTGTAAGCGGAACAGACGGCTAATAAATCCCATATTGTCCTGATCTATGCTTAGGCAAGCACGCGAGCAGCAAGTTTCTTATAAAGTTTGGTAACCGGATGATCTGGATAGCGAGAAGAGAAGATGGACGAGCTGGCCAACACCATCAAATCGTCAGAGTGGGGGATGACCGCCGCGACCTCGCAGCCATAGGTTTTTTCGACGCGCTCTTGCACTTCATCGAGGTTGAACATGGCCGGAGCCTTGTTGACCAGGATGAGCATTTGGGGCACGTCCAGTTTGCGGGCAACGTCTACGGTTACCCCCGTGCCCTGGTAATCCTGGGAGTCGGGGCGCATAATCAGCACCAGCGTGTCTGAGATGGCGATGGATAGAAGCGTTTCCTCGTTCAAACCAGGGTGCGTGTCGATGACCAAAACGTCGAGCTTGAGCCGCTCGATCAGATCCTGAAACCCATCATTGAGCAAACCCACGTCATAGCCTTCGCGCAGGACGCGAGCAATTTCTCCCGGTTTGATGGAAGAGGGAATCAGGAAGATTTTGCCCTTGATGGGCTCGCCCACCAAGTCGGTCACATCGTGGGCGCATTCTTCAATGTCGCATTTCCCCCACAGATAGTCATTGAGTGAGTGGCCCATCATTTTTTCGTCCAGGCCAAAAATCACATGGATGCCTGGAGAAGCAATATCGGTATCCACCACACCAACGCGGTAACCTTGAGCGGCAAACAAATAGGTCAGGTTTGCGCTGGTATTGGATTTGCCTGTCCCACCGCGGAATGAGTGGACGGAAATGATTTTGGACATTCGACTTCCTCCAATGTCTGGATTGTTTTTGTGTTAGGGAAACTTCACCCGTTCAGACAAATTAAAGAATCAGAACATCATAATTATACAGGCTTTTCCAGGATAAATAGTTGAGAGTTCATTACCGTTAAGAACCTGGAAGGTGTCGGGGGCTCCAGGATAAATGCGGGACCTAGCACAGCAACTCCTAGAGAGCCAGGATTTGCCGTGGTATAATTTAGTCGAACAAATATTCCATCCACTTCAGATTAACACCCACGGCAGCGGTGAAAAAACCGTAATTAAGGGGTTCTTGAGGGCTTCGCCCTTGCAAACACCTTAATTGCTGGAGCTTCTCCAACACTGATGTTTACAAAATAATTCGAGGTTTTCGTGAACCAACTCACCCTCTCCCTTTCTCAAGCCCGCGACTTGATGCTGGCAGCCCAAGGGCTGCTCCAGCCGCCCTCGGGGCCTGCCGCCAAAGACGACGTTTTGGCCTGCGTTCGCCGGATGGGCGCGCTGCAAATCGACACCATCCATGTGGTGGCGCGCAGCCCCTATCTGGTGCTGTGGAGCCGCCTGGGCGATTACAACCCCACCTGGCTGGACGCGCACCTGGCGGAAGGCAGTCTGTTTGAGTACTGGGCGCATGCCGCTTGCTTTTTGCCCATAGAAGATTTCGGGTTGCACCGCCGGATGTTCCTTTCCGACCAGTTCAACAACTGGTACCGCCACTGGTACGACCAGTACCCCCAAGAAATGGCCGCCGTATTGGAATATGTCCGGCAAAATGGCGAGGTGCGCTCGCGCGATTTTGAGCGCTCCGATGGCAAAAAAGGCGCCTGGTGGGATTGGAAGCTCGAAAAACGCGCCCTGGAATACTGGTTCACGGTGGGCGAGTTGATGATTGTGCGGCGGGAGAACTTCCAGCGGGTCTACGACCTGCGCGAGCGGGTTTTGCCCAAATGGCGCGATGAAATGGCCCCTGCGCTGGATGAAACCCTGGACACGCTGGTGCTGCGCAGCGTGCAAGCCTTGGGCGTTGCCCGCGCAAGCTGGGTGGCCGATTATTACCGCCTGTCCAAAAAAGACACTCCAGCCCGCGTGCACGCTTTGGCTGATTCAGGCCGCCTGGAGACCCTGCGCGTGGAAGGTTGGGATGAGCCCTGCTACGTTCACCCGGAGCAAATGACCCTGGCCGAGCAAGCCGCCGCCGGGCAGCTTGAACCTACTTACACCACCCTGCTGTCGCCCTTCGACCCGCTGGTGTGGGATCGCAAGCGCGCCCAGGAATTGTTCGGCTTTGATTACACCATCGAGTGCTACCTGCCCGCCGAAAAGCGCATCTACGGCTATTTCAGCCTGCCCGTTTTGAGCCGCGGGGCGCTGGTGGGGCGGCTGGATGCCAAGGCCAACCGCCAGAGCAAAACATTCGAGGTGCGCTCGCTGCATCTCGAACCGGGGGTGGCTTTGGAAGGTGCGCTGAAAACGGATTTAGAAGAGGCCTTGCAGCGCTGCGCCGACTGGCACAAGACGCCAAAGGTGGAGTTTTTGCCGCGGATGGGTGCGCAGACAAAAGATGAGTGAGCGTGAAGGGTGGGTGGGGGGAGAACTGTAGAGGGAGAAAAAGAAAGAACGGCGAGGCTAAACGGTCAGGGTGGTTTAAGTTGTTCCATCTCGCCTCGCCGCTACAGGACCGTGCCAATCGCCGCGGATGGAAACGCGGCCTACACCGGTTTTTTCTATTCGGGCTATACTAATAAGTGCCTGACTTCTCCCCCGGAGGTATCCCATGCACCCTTGGCCCGTCCTCAAACGCTATGACTCTGCTCACCTGCGGCGGGTGGCCCTGCCCATCGGCGGCATCGGCACCGGCACGGTCTCACTGGGCGGGCGCGGCGACCTGCGCGATTGGGAATTGATGAACCGCCCGGCCAAGGGCTTCATCCCGCGCGGCGCGGCGGCCCCGTTCTTCGCGCTCAACTTGCAGCTTCCCAGCGGCCCGGTCACCCGCGCCCTGGAAGGCCCCCTGGACCTGGACGACTACGAAGGGGCCTGGGGCAGTGAAGCCGCCAACCACGGCCTGCCGCGCTTTGCCCAGGCCGAGTTCGCCGCCGCCTACCCCTTTGGGCAGGTGTTCCTCAGCGACCCGGCCCTGCCCGTGACCGTTACCCTGCAAGCCTTCAACCCGCTCATCCCGGCCAACGCCGACGATTCCGGGCTGCCGGTGGCGATGCTGCGCTTCGTGCTGACCAACCGTTCCGACCAACCCCTCCTGGCATCGGTATGCGGCACGCTGCCCAACTTCATCGGCATGGACGGCACGCGCACCCAGCGCAACTTCTCCAACCAGCCGGTGGTGGTGGGCGCGGACGGCAACATCAACCTGTACCGCGAGTCGGGGGACCTGTGCGGCATCTACATGAAGTCGGAGCGGGTCAACCCGGAGCACGAGGCCTGGGGAACCCTGGCCCTGACCACCGCGCGCGCCGGGCGCGTTACCTACCGCACTTCGTGGAACCGCAAGGCGGGCGGCTGGGGCAGTGATTTGCTCGGCTTTTGGGACGATTTCGACTCGGACGGCAGGCTGGACGAGATCGAGCACGGCGGCGAGGACATGCCGATGGGCTCGCTGGCTGTGCAGGTGGAACTGGCCCCCGGAGAAACCCGCGCGGTCACCTTCCTGCTCACCTGGCACTTCCCCAACCGCCCTTCCTGGACTCCCTCTCAGCCGCCCGTAGATGGCGTCTGCGCGCCTGGTGATCGGATTACCAACTACTACGCCAGTCAATTTACGGATGCATGGGATGCCGCCCGGCGCATTGCCCCGCGGCTGGAAGCGCTGGAGGCGGAAACGCTGCGCTTTGTGGAAGCTTTCTGCGCCAGCAGCCTGCCCGAAACGGTCAAAGAGGCGGCCTTATTCAATCTGAGCACGCTGCGCACGCAAACCTGCTTCCGCGCTTCGGGCGGGCGGCTGTATGCCTGGGAGGGCTGCGGCGACCAGGGCGGCTGCTGTCACGGCTCCTGCACCCACGTGTGGAATTACGAGCAAGCCACGGCCTTCTTATTCGGTGAGCTTTCCATGAGCCTGCGCTACGTGGAGTATGCCCTATGCACCGGCGAGGACGGCTTGATGAGCTTTCGCGCCGGGCTGCCCGAAGAGCGCAGCCGGGGCTGGGTAGCAGCAGCAGCCGACGGTCAGATGGGCTGCATCATGAAGCTGTATCGCGATTGGCAGCTTTCGGGTGATGAGGCCGCCTTGCGCAAGTTGTGGCCCAATGCCAAAAAGGCCCTGGCCTTCTGCTGGGTGAAGGGTGGCTGGGATGCCGACCACGACGGGGTGATGGAGGGCTGCCAACACAACACCATGGACGTGGAATATTACGGCCCCAACCCGCAGATGCAGGGCTGGTACCTGGGGGCGCTGCGCGCCGCCGAAGAGATGGCCCGCCACCTGGGCGAGGCCGACTTTGCCGCCGAATGCCGCGCCTTGTTCGAGCAGGGCCGCGCCTGGATGGACGCGCACCTGTTCAACGGCGAGTATTATCAACACGAGGTACGGCCCATTCCCAATATGGCCGATATCTACCCCGGCCTGCTCATCGGCATGGGCTCGCTCAACCTGGCCGACCCTGACTTCCAGCTTGGACCGGGCTGCCTGATCGACCAGTTGGTGGGGCAGTACATGGCCCATGTGTGCGGGCTGGGCTATCTGCACGACCCCACGCGCGTGCAAACCACCCTGCGCAGCATCCGCAAGTACAACCGGCGGGTGGGCTTCCGCGATCATTTCAATTGTATGCGCTCTTTCGTCCTGGGCGACGAGGCAGCCCTCTTGATGGCCGCCTACCCGTATGAACGCCCGCGCAATCCTTTCTCGTATTTCAGCGAGGTGATGACCGGTTTCGAGTACACCGCCGCGGTGGGGATGCTCTACGAGGGTATGGCGGAAGAAGGGCTGGAGACAATCGCCGACATCCGCGCGCGCTACGACGGGCGCAAGCGCAGTCCCTTCGACGAGGCCGAGTGTGGGCACCACTACGCCCGGGCGATGGCCTCCTGGGCCGCTGTGCTGGCCCTGACCGGCTTCCACTACTCGGCAGTGACCGGGCGGATGGAGTTCAAGCGGCAAGAAGGAAACTTCTTCTGGTCCACCGGCTACGCCTACGGCACGGTGCGCATCACCCGGAAGGGCGAAGAGTGGCAGGCCGACCTGCAGACGCTGGGTGGAAAGGTGGAGGTTAAAGAATTGGTGTTGGTGTAATTCATTACGGGAGCATTCCATGAAAAAACAACTTTCCATCCTGTCCCTATTTTTCGCCCTCTCGCTGCTGCTTTCCGCATGCGGGCCGGGACAGTTCCTGGGGCCCACGCTCACGCCTACCATTGCGCCCACCCCCACCAT
>CAYOHX010000145.1:0-12914 GCA_964403875.1 uncultured Anaerolinea sp.
CTGCCGGGCCAGAGAATCCAGCGTGGCGCGCCAGTTGGGGTTCAAGGGCGGCTGCGGGGGGGGCTGCCAGGTCTGGGCGGAGCGCAGGTCAAAGCACAGCCCGGCTTCGGGTAAGCAAATTTCCGCTTCCGTGATGCGGGCTTCTTCGCCAGCCCGCACGGATAATACCCGCGAGTCCTTTTTTGCCAGGATCAGATTCAGCGGTCCGGCGAAGGGCTGGTAGGAAACAAAAACAACCTTGCGGTCGGGGAAGAGCAGGAAGATGCCTCGCGAGGTGCTGCCCTGCACATGGGCGGTGGCGTAAGTAGACAGTGTTTGGCGGGCGAAGGACCCCACCCGAAGAACAGGATAGCAGCGCATGAGTCTATTGTACTAAATTCGCTCCCATTCCAACATGCGTGGATCAACACGCCCCATGCCGATGAATCAAAATCAGCCTATCCATTCGCATTGGACCATCTGAGAATTGCTTCGCCTCTACGGTTGCGGATAACCCTTTATCCAGGTATGATTAGCCCATGCCCATGTCGGCGGCTTTAGCGTACGGAATTTGCGTTCTCGCCCTGATCGGCCAGTTCTTGCTGGCGCTCAGTATGCGTCAACTTCGCGCCGCCAAACCCGAAATTTTTTCCGTCGTCAGCCGGCGGCGCGTTCGTTTGGTGCTGGCCGGGTTTTATTCGGCTCCGATCATCGTAGCGGTGGTGGTTGTGGGCCTCAATTTGTTTGCCCCCCGAAATAATATCCCGATGCAAGCCGCCCACGCGGCTTTTTCATTAGGCCTGTGGCTGGTGCTAGGCATGGCCTTTATGATGCTGCTGCTCATGTACCGCCTGCACCGCAAGCCCTTCCCTGAATCCCTGGCCGGGCCGGTGCTCATCGTAGCCCTGGCGGCTTATATTACCCCGCGCCCGCGCTTCGATTGGGTGTACGGCGAGGTGGGCGCGTTGCTGCCTTTGCTGGTCGGTTTGGTGATGATTGCGGTAAGTTACCTGCTCACCGCATTGGCCCACCGCGAACTGCGTTAGCGCTTTGGAAAGTTTCCGGAATTGAGGTATTGGCCGGGCATCGCATGTCCATTGCCTCAACGCTGGCGCGTCGTTAATCGAAATCGGTCGGGCGGTTGGGCTCGCGGTGGTGGCGGAACATCAACCTTAGCTCGGCTTCAGTCACTCGGCCCGATGACAGCTCGGGCAGGGCTTCTTCGGGGAAAAAGGCCGATCCGCCGGTTTCGATGCTTTCCGTGGGGCGGCCACCGGTGATTTCGCACAGAAAGAACAGCTTGTAGACGCTGAAGAAATAGGGCGGGTGGCCCTGCGTGTCGCGGTCCAACACCGCTGCCAGCTTTATGGCGCTCACCTCGTAGCCGGTTTCCTCGCGCATCTCGCGTTCCACGGCCTGGCGAGGCGTGTCGCCCGTATCGCACCAGCCGCCGGGCAAAGTCCAGCGGCCATTATCCATCAGTTCGCGCACCAGCAGCAGTTCATCTCCTAGAAAGACCGCGCCACGCACGTCCACTTTGGGCGTGGTATAGCCAGCCTCCTGGGCGAACAGGGTGTGAATGGTCTCTTTCTCTGCTCCGCTGCCTGCAGAACTGATCTCTTCGGCCAGAATCAGCAACTCGCGATAGCGCTCGAGGTCAAACGGGTTGGTGCAGTAAGTCAACCCCGATTGAGCCATCGATTGAAGGGTCCGGGCCCAATCTAGCCAGCGCGCCTGTGAGGGCATTAGATTTTGGGCAGGACGATCGATTCCTGCTTCTGGTATTTGCCCTTCTTATCGGCGTAAGACACTTCGCAGACCTCGTCGCCTTCAAAAAACACCACCTGGGCAATGCCCTCGCCGGCGTAAATGCGCGCGGGCAGGGGGGTGGTGTTGGAAATTTCCAGGGTCACATAGCCTTCCCATTCCGGCTCGAAAGGCGTTACATTCGTGATGATCCCGCAGCGCGCGTAGGTGCTTTTCCCAACGCACAGCGTTAGAATGTTGCGCGGGATGCGGAAGTATTCTACCGAGCGAGCCAGGGCGAAAGAGTTTGGCGGGATGACGCAAATCTCGCCCACATAATCGACCATCGAAGTACGGTTGAATTCTTTGGGGTCCACCACCGCCGAGAAAACGTTGGTAAAGATTTTGAACTCGTCTGCCACGCGGATGTCATACCCATAAGACGATACGCCGTAGGAGATGACTCCGTTGCGCACCTGGTGGTCGACAAACGGCTCGATCATGCCTTTTTCGAGCGCCATTTTGCGGATCCAATGATCAGGCTTAATCCCCATGTCGATTCATCCTTTCGGTTTGTGAGTTGGCGGCGCGCTGAGCGCGACATTTACGAATTTAGAATTGCTCATCATGGTTGAAAAGCTCAGGGATCTGAGCGTGCGTAGATAGGCTATTTTACCATCCACTGGCCTCGAACACGGTTCGGAGCAGTTCTTCGCGTTCGGTGGGTTCCGTGGGGCGCGAGCGGGCGTAATCTACAAAACGAATACTGACCAACTCCACACCCAGGTAGCGCCCATCGTAGAATACATGTCGATCGATGAAGGCGGTGTTCGTGGAGTCCATCGAGCCAATTTGGTCGAAAAACAGGTTACCCAGCCCGTAATGCAGCAGCGAGTCGCCGGAAAATTCCAGTGCGTGGGGCTGGTGGGCCTGGCTGCCACTGACGATGACCGCCCCGGCCTCGGCTGCCCCACGGAAATCTTCCTGGAGCTGGGGTCGGGCGATGTACTCGTAGTATTCTTCGTGTTGGAAGGTGACGATGGGCAGATAGCCATCTTCCACCAGCGTCTGAATGGCCGGGTAGAGCCATTTCGGAT
The DNA here is from genome assembly GCA_964403875.1 of uncultured Anaerolinea sp. Taxonomy (GTDB): domain Bacteria; phylum Chloroflexota; class Anaerolineae; order Anaerolineales; family Anaerolineaceae; genus Anaerolinea. The sequence continues at coordinate 2,823 of CAYOHX010000145.1, forward strand.
CGCAGTGCACCGCGCCGGGGTTGGTGGCGCTGGCCGTGGCGTATCCCTTGGCTTTGTAATTGCAGCCGATGAAGGCAATCCGGTTGCCATTGTGCTCAAATAAAGCGGGTTGTTTGGCCGCTTCGATGTTCACTCCGCCGCCATAAACCGGCCAGCCCCGCTGGGCGTACAGGTCCAGGGTGAAGAGCATGGCTTGGGGACCCCAATCGGCGAAATGATCGCCAGAGAGATCCATCACATCTGTGCCGATATTTTCCAGCAGCTCGATATATCGCGGTTGGCTGCAAAACACCAACCCTTTGGTCCAGGGGAAGGGCGGGGGGCAATCTTTGGCGAAAGGAATTTCATTGTTGATGTGCAGAATGTCTGCTTCGCGCAGCCAGCCGCCGATATCTTGAGCCGGGTAGGTCATGCCTCGCGCTTCCATGGTGGAGGCCGTCCCGCGCACCAAAGCCGTCACCCCGGTGAGGATCACGGTGGTCAGACGCTCGGGCAGGCGGTTGCTGGCGGGAATGTCTGGCGATGCTACCAGCAACGTGTCGATCAGCGCTGTTTCGCCGCTCAGACCGAAATCGATCTTCAAACTATAAGCCTGGGGGTTGAAATCTTTGTGCAGCGGATTCTGCCCGTCCAGAGTCATCACCTTCCACCGCGGTTGGATGTCCTCGAAGGGAATCAAGGCCCAGGTGTCGGGCTGCTCCCAAGATAAATCGAGCAAGTCCGCTTTGGGCGTGGTTATCACTGAACCAGAGGGCGGACCCCACAATTGGGCAAACAGAGCCGCGTCGGCTGGGTCCAGCGCCAGGGTAACAATGCCCCCATGTGGGGTCTTGCCCCTCTTCCACATCTCTTTGAGCTCGAGCATGGCGATTTCATCCGTGACGGTGGGGAAGGGTGCTGCCAGGGCATAGATACGGCTGTAGACCAGGTGGCTGCCGTTCACCTCCAGGCGCAGACTGGCTTGTTCGGCGGAGGCCGCCAACGTCCAACCAGAAGGCAGGGTCACGGCGTCGAGCACCTCTTCAGGCAGCCCTTCGGAAAGCCAGATGGATGGTGGCGGCAGCGGGGTGAGGTTTGGCTCGGCGGGGACCGGCTCGGGGGCGCGTGTATTCACGGGCAATGGCAGGGCTGTAACGCGCGGCGCGACCGTTTCGGGGCGGGGTGTGGCGGTGGGTTGGCAACCTGCCGTGGATAATAGTAACCCGAATAGCACAGACAGGGTGAAGATCAGACGGCGATGAAACAAAAGCGCTGCCCCCTTTAGAAGGTCAATCCGCCACGCTCAACCAACACCTGGCGGAGTTCGGCCTCCACTTCGGCGGCGCGCGCGTCCAGGCTGTGGACCTCCTGCAGGAAGGTCTGGCAGGCAGTTTGATCGCTCAGGTTGAGGCAGTTGATGCGCACGTTCAACCCGGCTCCGGTGAGGGCGGCTTTGGCCAGAGAGGCTCCGCTGGCCGCATCGGAAATGGCGTTGAGGTTGCCCAGTCGGGCGGCTTCCAGGGCCATCTCCATCACGCGCAGAGCGCGCTGGGCTACCCGGCGTGGGACCTGGATGGCTCCCAAAGTGGCTCGTTCCTGGGCGGCGGCGCGAGCCGCCTGTTGTTCAGGGGTATCCTTGGGCAGCTTGTTGGCGGCCATGAAATCCTGGAAAGCCGCGGCGTCTTCTTTGACGGCGGTGGTCAACTCGCCGCGCAGCGCTTCGGCTTCGTCGATCAGTTTCCACATAGCTGGCTCAACTTCCACATACTTCTTCTTGCCGACGGTCAGACGGGCCACCATCGCCACCAACGCGGCAGCAGCGCTCCCGGCAAAGGCAGCCGCGCTGCCCCCGCCCGGCGTGGGGGTTCCACGGGAGAGTTCTTCGATAAAAGAAGTCTCGGAGACAGCCTGGGTTTCGCTGGATGGACTGGAAAGCGCCGACAACATGCGCTGCTCCAGAATTTGCTCCGGTTCGAATTGGTCCAATTGCGTGTACCATACCGCGGTATCTACCAAGGCGTCCTGTGGGATCAAACCGACCAACTCGCTGTGATGGATGCCTACGCCGTAACGTTGGGCTTCTCGGCGCACCATCTCTACCGCCCGGTAGACGGGAGTTTGGCGAAAGTTCGTCAGGTTCATGGAAACCTGGGCGCGACCCTCCACCAATACGCCCATGCCTTTGACGAAGCGCAGGCCGCCCGAGGAGTTTCGCACCGCGCGGGCTATCTTGCTGGCAATGGAGACATCGTCGGTCGTCAGGTAAACGTTGAAGGCAATCAACGGTTGGCGCGCGCCGATCACCGTTCCGCCCGCCGGACCCACGCGCTGGGGACCGAAATCGGGGGTGCGGTTGGGGTTGACTCCCATCTCAGCCTTGAGCCCTTCATACTCGCCTCTGCGGATGTCTTCAAGGTTCTTGCGTTCAGGGCGCAGGGCGGCGTCTTCGTATAGATATACAGGAATCTGGAGTTCATCGCCCACTCGCTTACCCAGGCGGCGGGCCATTTCCACGCACTCTTGCATGGTGATGTCACGAATGGGCACGAAGGGGACCACGTCGGTCGCGCCCATACGCGGGTGTTCGCCGGTGTGGTGATCCAGATCGATCAGACCGGCGGCCTTTTGAATCGCTTGAAAAGCGGCTTCTTCCACTGCGGCGGGTGGTCCAATGTAGGTAACAACCGTGCGGTTGTGATCCAGGTCAGAGTGGCGGTCCAGAAGATGGATTTCGGGCACCGCGGTGATGGTGGCGATGATGGCGTCAATTACTTCTGGACGACGCGCATCGGAAAAGTTTGGGATACATTCGACCAGTGGATTGGGCATGACATCCTCTCGCGCAAACAGATTAGGGGATTGTTCTGTGGGTATTATACTCAATTGGCCCTTGTTTTCTCGATTTCTGACTCTTGCTTCGGACGGGTAGGATTGTACCTTCTTATGCTACAATAGAATGAATCAGGGAGCACAGGATAAGGGCGTTATGTGCGGACGTTTCACCATCATGTTGGATGCGGATGATGCTCGGGAGGCGTTTGGCCTGACGGAGACTCCCGTCGATTGGTCGCCACGGTATAATGTTGCACCCACGCAGATGCTCCCGGTGTTGATTAGCGCCGAGGACCGTCGTGTGGCAAGCATGCGCTGGGGGTTGGTGCCTTCTTGGGCCAAAGATCCCGCTATTGGCAGCCGGATGATCAATGCGCGCTCAGAAACGCTGGAAGAAAAACCGGCTTTTCGCGGCGCGTTTCGCTCCCGGCGCTGCTTAATCCTGGCCGATGGGTTTTACGAATGGCAAAAATCGGGCACGGGCAAAGGCCCCTCCACGCCCTTTTATTTTCGGCGGGCCGACAGCAAGCCATTTGCCTTTGCCGGGTTGTGGGAGTCCTGGCGGACGCCCGAAGGGCAGGACCTGCGCACCTGCACCATCATTACTTGCGCCGCGAACGGCCTGGTTGCGCCAGTTCACGAGCGCATGCCGGTAATTCTTTCGGGAGAGGATTCCTGGTCCTGGCTCAAGCCCCATCCCGCGCCGGTCCTTTCCGCGTTTTTACGGCCCTATCCGGCGGAAGCGATGGTGCGTTACCCTGTATCGCGCGCGGTCAATTCACCCGACCGCGATGGTCCCGAGTTGGTCCAGCCTTGGGCGGAGTAAAACCCCTTATCCATCTATGCAGGTCAAAACCAAAACCTATCTATTAACAGCAATTACGCTGCTCGGGATGGTGGCGGGGCTTTACATTGTGTCCCGCCTGGTGATGATTCCTGAATTTGACCGCCTGGACCAGCAAGCCCGCCGCCGCGAATTGACCGGGTTGGCTCAGATGGTCAACCGCATGTACAGTGAAATTGGTTTGCTAACCCAAGATTGGGCTGTCTGGGACCGCACCTATGATTTTTTGCTGGGTAAAGAGGACGCCTTTCCCGATGTAGAATGGAACGCAGACCAATTTCGTCGCCTGCGCCTCGATGCGGTGGCTTTTGCCGATCGGACCGGTCAGGTGAACTTTGGCGCCTGGTATGATGCGGATAGGGACACGGTGGGACCCTTGCCCGCCGAAGTGAACGCCCTGCTAGCCCCAGGTGGTTTGTTTTATGGTTTGCAGCGCGCCGAGGCCTACCCGGCGCGCCTGCTCATGGTCGATGGCCAGCCTTATATGGTCACCGGGCGACCAGTTTTGCCCGAAGACGGACCGGGCGACCCGGCTGGTGTGGCGTTGTTTGCCCGCGCATTCGATGATGCCGAGGTCGACAGCCTGCGGGTTGAGACCGCCCTGCGCCTGGACTTTCTCCCCATTGCCGAGGCTCCCGAGGATTTTCGAGCCCAGGTCAGCCAGATTTTCCCGGACGAGTCCATTTACTTACAACCGCTGGATGATGAACGGCTGGCGGGGTATGTGCTTCTCCAGGGTGTGGATGGGGAAATTGCCGGCGTATTGCGCGCTGAAATGGAGCGGGCCATCTTCAAAGAAGGGCACAACACGCTGAACTACTTGTTCTTCTCGATGCTACTCCTGGGAGGGCTGGTTGGCGTGGCCAGTATGGTGATGTCCAACTTGTGGCTGGTCCGCCCTCTGGAGAAGCTGGCCCATAAGGTAAGTCAGGCTGGCAACCTGGCCGAGCAGATTCAAACCCTGGAAGGACAGGATTCGCCGGAGGACGCCAATTTGCGCGTGCCGCTGCGCACTGCCCTGCTGAAGGCCCAGGAGGAGAGTCAGGAGCGGCAGCTCCTCTATGCTCAGTTGGTGGAGCAGGCGCGTGAGGGCTTTGCCCTGGTCGAGCCGCGCAATGGCGCTTTGCTGGAATGTAACCAGGCCTTTTTGGATTTATTCAACCTTGACTTTGAGCCCGGCAAGACCAAACTCCTCCCAGCCCTCCAGCCCATTCTCTCGCCCGAGAACGGCAAGCTACTCGAGGCGGCTTTGAAGCAAGCTGCCGCCCACCAACCCCAGGTGTTGGACCTGCCTCTTCGCGACCAAGCTGCCCAGGTGTTGGAGTTGAGCATAAACTTGATCCCGGGCAGTAAACACCCGCATCTTTATGTGCTGGCACGGGACGTGACCGAACGTCTCCTGCTTCAGCGCTCGCTGGAAGAGAAGCTGCAAGAGACCATTTTGCTCAACCGGGTCATTGCCGCTACCACCGCCGACCTGACTCCTGCTGCTTTGTTCAAGATCGTATGCAGCGAGTTGGCGCAACACATGCGCATGCCCCAGGCGGTGGCGGCGCTTTTGCGCGACAACGACGCAATGCTGGAGGTCATCGCCGAATATCTCCCTGATGGAAGGGCCTCTTTGCTTGGCGCCACCGTGAAAATGGATAGCATGCCGCCGTTGAAGGATGCCCTGGTTTCGCCCCAAATTCTGACGGTCACCGACACGCGCGAACCCCTTCAGCGCCAATTGTGGGCCGACGTGGCTAATGAGCTGGATGCCATCTCCTTCTTGGCTGCGCCCCTCACGGCGCGTGGGCGCGTGATTGGCTTCATGGAATTGAGCGCGCCTGTCACGCGCTCCTTCAACGCTTCGGAGCTTGCGTTGGTCGATAACGTTGTGTCGGTTGCCGGGCGGACCTATGAGTTATCCTTACTGTACCATGAACTTCAAGCCGAGCTGGACCATCGCAAGAAGGCCGAAGACGCCCTGGCTCGCCGGGAACGTTATTTGCAGGCCCTGGTGGATGTTCAAACTGCGCTCATCGGCGTGCCCGAGTGGGGCGCGGTTTATCAGCACGTTTTGGAGGTGTTGGGCGAGGTGACCAGCGCCGACCGGGTGTACATTTACCACAATATGGCCGGGTTCGACAAACGCCTGTATACTTCGCTAGTTTCCGAATGGTCCGCGCCGGGCGTCGCCCCACGCATGGATTCCCCCGATCTGCAAATGATTTGTTTCGACACGGTGTTGCCACGCTGGCGCGAACTGCTCGAGCGGGGCAATCCGGTGGACGGTCGCCTGGAGTCTTTTCCCGAGAACGAGATTGGGCTGCACAAACCACTTGGCGTGCGCGCCATGCTGGCTCTGCCAATGAGTATGGATGGCCAGTTCACGGGCTTCATCGGCTTTGACAACTGCCGCACTGACGATTTGTGGGCTCCTTCTGAGGTGGCCCTGCTCCAGGTGGCGGCGGCGGCTCTTTCGGCTACCCAGGAGCGCGTGCAAGCGTATGAAGCCCAGCGTCAGAGCGAACAACGTTACCGCGCCGTGGTGGAAAACGCTAACGATATCATTTTCCAGATGGACATGACCGGACGCATCGTCTTCTTGAACCCGGCCTGGGAAAAAATCACCGGGCTCAAATTGGACGAAACCCTGGGTATGCCTTTCTGGAAGGTGGTTCCAGCCGGGATGCTCAACGACCTGCAAAATGGTTTCCGTGTGCTGCGCGAACAGGTCACCGATCGCTATCATGAGCTGGTGACCATCCTCAACCAGCGCGGTGAGACCCTCTGGCTTGATATTTATGCGCGCCTGATTACCGATGCCAACGGGCGCCCGCTCATGATCTCTGGCACTTTCTCCGACATCAGTTCTTACAAGCGCATTGAAACCATGCTGCGCCAGAACGAGGATTCGCTGCGGGCGTTGTATGATATTGCTTCCTCGCAGACTTACAGCGTTACCGAAAAGATCGATCGCTTATTGGAGATGGGTTGCAACACCTTTGGCATTGAGCAGGCCATGCTGGCTCGTGTCGATGAGGGACAGGTGACGGTCGAAGCGCTGCATCCGCGCGGGGTTTCTCCGGCTCGCAAACAGGTGTATGAGATTAGCGACACTCTGGCGCGAGAAACGCTGCGTGCCAACGGCCCGGTGGGCATCGAGCGCATGAGCGGAACCGATTGGGTCGACCACCCGGCACACAAAGCCATGCAGATGGAGGTCTACTTTGGCGCGCCCGTGCATGTGGGTGGTCGGACTTTCGGCGTGCTCAGTTTCTGGAGCAGCAAAGCTCGTCAGCGTGGATTCACGGCTTCTGATCGCGAGTTTCTGCGCTTAATGAGCCAGTGGTTGGGTGCTGAAATCGAGCGCGACCAATACCTGGTTCAATTGAAGTCCTTTAATGAAGAAATTGCCCGCAAGAACCAGGAATTGGCCGAGGCCCGCGACCAGGCGCTGGAGGCTTCGCGCCTGAAGTCTGAGTTCCTGGCCACCATGAGCCATGAAATCCGCACGCCCCTTAATGCCGTGATTGGCATGTCCGAAATGCTTCTCGATTCTTCCCTCAGCGGCGAGCAGAGCGACTTTGCCCGAACCATTCGCGATTCGGGGCAGATGCTGTTGAAGATCATCAACGACATTCTCGACTTCTCTAAGATCGAAGCCGGGCGATTGATGCTGGAATCGGTGGAGTTTGAACCGATGTCGCTGATCGAGAGCGTTATCGATATGTTCAGTGTGGCAGCGCAAGACAAGAACGTCACTTTGATGAGCTTTGTGTCGCCGCGCGTGCCCCCGGTGCTGATCGGCGACCCCGTGCGCATCCGCCAGATCCTGGTGAACCTGATTGGCAACGCGGTTAAGTTTACTGAACACGGCGAAGTGATCTTGCGGGTGACGGCTCTGGAAGTGAACGGAAACGATGTCAAGCTGTTGATCAAAGTTAGCGATACGGGTATCGGCTTGTCGGAGGTGGCTCGCAAACGCCTCTTCCAACCCTTCACCCAGGCCGATGGCAGCACCACCCGCAAGTATGGCGGAACGGGCCTGGGCTTGATGATTTCCAAGCGCCTGGTGGAATTGATGAACGGGCAGATCGGCGTGCAGAGCGAAGAGGGCGTTGGCTCTACTTTTTGGTTTACGGCCAACCTGAAATTCAGCGACCGCGAAGTGGCCCGCCCCATTCATCCTGAAGCCGATTTGAGCAGCCTGCGCGTTCTGGTGGCGGATGATAACTCCTCGAACCGGCGCATGGTGCATGCTTACCTGCATTCGTGGGAACTGCGCCCCGACCAGGTGCGTAGTTGCGAGGAGGTGATCCAGAAGTTGCGGGCGGCGGTGAGAGAGGGCGCCCCTTATGACTTGCTGCTGTGTGATCTGGACTGGGCTCTGGAAACCTGCAAGGATGTGCGTTTGGATGAGTTGGGAAATCCCAAACTGGCTTATCTTGCGCGCTTCGACCAGCGCGAGTTGGCCGAACGGACAGCCCGTGAAGCTGGGGCGAGCTTCTTGCTGCGACCTGTGCGCCAGTCGGCCTTGTTTGACCTGATCGTTTCCATGTTTGTCCGGCGCGGCCCCCGGCCCAGCCCGCCGTCTGTGGAAGAGCCCCGCGTGGTGGTGCATCACGAAGAGGTGGCCCGCAAGGAACCCGTGTATAAGGGTATGGTCTTGTTGGCCGAAGATAATGCCGCCAACCAACGCCTTGCGCTGGTTCAACTGCGCCGATTAGGGTATCAGGCCGAGGCGGTGAATAATGGGCGGCAGGCCATTGATCGGTATCTTCAGCAGCCTGGACGGTTTCGAATGATCTTAATGGATTGCCAAATGCCCGAGGTGGACGGGTTCGAAGCCACGCGCATGATCCGCCAGGCCGAAGAACACACCCATCGGCATGTGACCATCATTGCCATGACCGCCAACGCCATGCAAGGAGACCGCGAGGCCTGCCTGCAAGCCGGCATGGACGATTACATTAGCAAACCGGTAGATATTGAAAGCCTGAGGCGAGCCCTGGAAAATGTGGCCGGGCTCCCCGTAGGGCAACAAGAGGTAGATATGGTACAACAACGTTACAATTTTGACCCCGAACGAGATCCGATTGACGCAAAAGTGATCGAAGGACTGCGCGAGTTGCAATCGGAGGGTGAGCCGGATTTTCTTACAGAATTGATTGACATTTACCTGGAAGATGCGGCCCACCTGGTGGAAGAGATGGGCACTGCTCTGGCAGGTGGGCATGGAGGCACGGCTTCACGCGCGGCGCACACCCTGAAAAGCAGCAGCGGCAATATGGGCGCGCGGACCCTCTCTCAAATGTGCCTGGATTTGGAACTGGCTTCTAAGGAAGGCGACCTGGGCGTGGCGCAGGCTATCTACGGCGAGTTGGCCAAAGAATTTTCCCTGGTGAAGGATCGTTTGCAAAAAGAGCGCAGTCCAGAAAATTGAGGCTTGACCGTCCATCAGAGCAATGGTAAAATATCGCCCTAACGCGCCTCCATCGTCTAGGGGACCAGGACGCAGCCCTTTCAAGGCTAAAACGCGAGTTCGAATCTCGCTGGAGGCACCAGAAAGACAGCCCAGATTGGGCTGTTTTTGATTCAGCCCTTTCATACCCGAAAGGGTACAATGGCTAAAACGCGAGTTCGACAACGTACCCGGAGGGTAATCTCGCTGGAGGCACCAGAAAGACAGCCCAGATTGGGCTGTTTTTGATTCAGCCCTTTCATACCCGAAAGGGTACGTAGGCTAAAACGCGAGAATTAGTTTCCTACGCTTTCCTTAAAAAATGGTTTGTCAAACAAATTTTCGATTGTTTAAATCATCATTTTTTGCTACGATCTAATTGTCTCTGAAAACGCAAAATTAGCGAAAGCTAATGACGCAAAGCTAAGGGGTCTAAAGCAGACACAGGCAAGAAGCGTCTGCCAGGATTGCCCAGCCACCTCGGGTGAGAAAAGGCAAAACCGGTGAAAACCGGTGACGCAAAGCCACAGGATCTAGAGCCAACAGGAAAACAAAATTGGGTGCCCTAACCAGGAACTTGAATCCCTCAAAAGATACTAGACCGGTTAGCAAGAAATAAGCCCAAGAGGTAACCTGGGAAGGTACGATAGCCTGGCTGCCAGAAGATAAAAGCCCCCTCAAATCGGTTGAGGGGGCTTTTCTTTGTTGTAGAGCCTACTCCTTACCCTTATCGATTTTCTTCGTACCCATACGCCAGCAAAGTGAGCAGGGCCTGCACCGTGCCCCAACCACGCCATTCGGCTGCCACCGCCGCGCTAATCGGTTCCCAGGTGATCGGCCAACCGCCATCGGGCTGTTGGCGTTGGGCCAACGCCTCCAGGTGCTTTTGCATCTCCTCGTCGCTGAACAAGCTGCGCAGCGGGTGGGTGGGCAAGGGGGCCCAATCCGGCGGGAACTTAACGTAACCCGCCGCAGCCGGGTCATAGGC
>CAYOHX010000146.1:0-12879 GCA_964403875.1 uncultured Anaerolinea sp.
CGGTCGGCGTTTGGGTGGGCGTCGCGGTAGCGGTGGCGGTGAGGGTGGCCGTGGCGGTGGGCAGCGGGGTGGGCGTGGGCGCAGGGGCTTTAGGCAGTACCCGTCCCAGCAGCAAGGCCAGCAGGGCCAGGCCGGCCAATCCAGCCGGGAGGTAGCGCAGCGCGGAGCGGGGCTTTGTTCTCATGCCTCTATTTTACCCGCTGATGATACAATTGCGCCAATGACAGCCGAAACGGTCCAGCTTTCACCGGAGTCTCGCGCCAAAGGCCTGCGGTATGTGCCTGCGCTGTATTTTTTCTTCTACGCAGCGGTAGGGGTTTATTGGGTCTATTACAACGTGTTCTTGCAGAACGCGGGGATGAGCGGGACGCAAATCGGCTTGATCGCCATGATCAGCGGGCTGGTTTCTTTTGTGGTGTCCCCGTTGTGGGGTTTGTTGAGTGATCGCACCGGAAACGCGCGCGGGCTGCTGGCCATTGCGGCGGCGGGTGTCTCGATCACCGGGTTGCTCATGCCGGTCTGGCGCACGTTTGGCAGCTTTTTGGCCCTGGGCTGCGTGTATGCGGTATTCAGCGTGGCCTTGATGACGCTGATGGACAGCAGCGTACTGACTCTGCTGGGCGATAACCGGGCCGAATACGGGCGCTTCCGTCTGGGGGGCACGTTTGGGTACATCGCCTCCAGTTCCACGGTAGGGTTCATCTTCCCCTGGATCGGCCTGGACAGGATGTTCGTGCTGTATGCCCTGATCAACGCCGTCTTTATCCTGATTGTGCTGCGGCTGCCGGTGCTGCCGGTGGCCCCGAAGGCGGCCGGGAGCCAGCGCGCGGCGCTGGGCGGCATGCTGCGCAACCCGGCCTGGGTGTTGTTCATGGTCACCGTATTCATCTTGTGGATGGCGAACACCGGGATGTATGGTTTCCTCAGCGTGGCGCTCAAGTCGATGGGGGCCACGGACAGCCTGGTGGGCTTGGTCGCCGCCGCCGCGGCTTTCTTCGAGATTCCATTTATGTTTTTCAGCGGCTGGATTATGCGCAAGTTGGGCAGCGCACGCATGTTGTGGATTTCGCTACTGGGCTATACCTTGCGCCTGTTTCTGTACTCCATCATTCCGGCTCCCGAATGGGCCATTGCGGTGAATGTGCTCAACGGTGTTTCATATGTGATGTTCTATAATGCGGCCATTGCTTATGCTTACGAAGCGGCTCCGCAGGAGTTTAAGGCGACATCGCAAGGCCTGTTCATCTCGACGACGGCTCTGGCGGGGGTGGCCGGGTCGGCGATCAGCGGCTGGATGTACGATGCGCTTGGCCCGCCGGGCCTGTTTCGCGTGCTGGCGGGGATCACCTTCGCGGCGTTCGTGATTTTTGGGTTGGGCAGGATTAAACAGAAACCGTAACGGTGGCGGTTCTCCGCATTCTCTCCTGTTTGTGTTCACATTTGCTTCACAATTGGACGATATCATCTCCTTTGAAGTAACTATTCAGACAGGGGTGGAGGAAACCCGACTTTCCTCACCCTCTGAGTAGATGCTTACTAAAAACAAATCCTCGCGTTCACGAGGAAGAAGGAGATGGTATGGTTCGGAAAGTTTGGTTTGGCTTGGGCGTGACGCTGTTGCTGATCGCCGGTATCGTTGCGGTGGGGGTGTTGGGCTTCAACATGGGCATGGCCCGCGGGGTGGCGCAAAACATTGACCCTGCGCAATTTCCCGCGGCGGCCCCGTATGCCCATCACTGGATGCCCGGCATGGGCTTGCTGTTGTTTGGCTTGCCGCTGCTGCTGGCCTTCCTGTTCTTTGGGGCCCTCAAGCGGATGCTCTTTTTCGGGTTTGTCAGCCACAAGCTGCATCATTGGGGCGGCCCGCGACATTGGGGGGGCCCGCGCCACTGGGATGGCGAGGGGTCGCGTCCGGTTCCGCCGTTCGTAGAAGAATGGCACCGCAAGATGCACGAGGAGCCGGGTGCTTCGGAGAAGAAGGACTAGCCCATCCAGAAAACCCTAAGGGTCTTCCGAGACCCTTAGGGTTTATTTGTCTCATGCTATACTGGTGAAACGATGAAAACGATCCTGGTGGTGGATGACGAACCGAAAATTGTGCAGTTAGCCCGCGATTACCTGGAGCACGCCGGTTTTCGTGTCATCGAAGCCGCCAACGGCCCGGCGGCCCTGGAAGCTGCACGAGGGCGCAAACCCGACCTGGTGGTGCTGGACCTGGGGCTGCCCCAACTGGACGGCCTGGACGTGACCCGCGTTTTGCGCAAGGAGTCAGGTATTCCGATCATCATGCTGACCGCGCGGGCTGAGGAAAGCGACAAGCTGGTGGGGCTCGAACTGGGCGCCGACGATTACATCACCAAGCCGTTCAGCCCCAAGGAACTGGTAGCCCGCGTGCGCACGGTGCTGCGCCGCAGCGAAGCCCCGCCTGTGCCTGACGAAATCATCCGCGCCGGGGATTTGGAACTGGACGTGCCGCGCATGAAGCTGACTGTGGCGGAGCGTGTGGTGGAAGTGACCGCCACCGAATTCGAGTTGTTGGCGGCTTTGGCGCGCCAGCCGGGGCGCATCTTCACCCGCGCCCAACTACTGGATGCCCTCCACGGGGTGGCTTTCGAGTCCTTTGAGCGGGCCATCGACGCGCACGTCAAGAACCTGCGCCGCAAGATCGAGGCCGATCCGCGCCGCCCGCGGTACATCCTCTCTGTGTACGGCGTGGGCTACAAGCTGGCGGAGTAGCGCGTTGAAACCGCATCACCTGCCCCACCACCGCCCAACCTGGTGGCCTCCCGAAGAGGCCTGGCCGCCGCCTTACCCACCCAATATGCGTCATTTTCGCAAGATGCGCCGGAATTTGTTTCAGCGAATTGGCTGCGGTTTCCTGTTCGTGCTGTTCATCGGCGTGGCCGGTTTTTCGGTCGGTTACTGGCTTCTCACCAATGTAGTGGGCGTGGGCCAAATCCCCGACCCGCTGCTTTCCACGGCGCGCTGGGTGTTGGTGGGTTTGTTTGCCGCCGGTGTGGCTGTGTTGGCGGCATTGGGCTGGAGCTTGCGTAGGACGGTTTTATCTTTTAGCAATGTGATGGAAGCGGTGGAGCGCATCGCCAACGGCGACTTTTCGGTGCGCATTCCGGATGTGGGGCCGCGGGAGGTGCGAAAGTTAGCAAGGGCGTTCAATAACATGGCCGCGCGCCTGGAAAAGAACGATCAGCAGCGTCGCAACATGCTGGCTGACGTAACCCACGAGCTGCGCACTCCGCTGACGGTGATCCAGGGCAACCTGGAGGGCATGTTGGACGGTATTTACCCGGCGGACGCGGCCCATCTCGAACCTGTTTTGGAGGAAACCCGCTTGCTGTCGCGGGTGATCGACGATTTGCGCACGCTAGCCTTGGCCGAAAGCGGTACGCTTAAACTACAACTGGAACTGGTTCATCCGGCAGATTTGTTGCGTGAGTGCGCAGCGGCCTTTGAGCCTAAAGCCGCCGCCGCGGGGGTGACCCTGTTGGTGGAGGCGGCGGAGGATTTGCCGCCGGTTGATGTGGACCCACTGCGCCTGCGCGAGGTGCTGGCCAATCTGATCAACAACGCGCTGCGCTATACACCCTCGGGCGGGCAGGTGCGCGCGGGTTGCAGCAGGGACATGGCGGAGCGAGTAACTTTTTGGGTGGTCGATAGCGGCCCAGGGATTCCGGTGGAGGATTTGCCCCACGTTTTTGAGCGCTTTTACAAGGCCAGCGATTCGACCGGCATGGGCCTGGGATTGGCCATTGCCCGCGAGCTGGTTCAGGCGCACGGCGGGGAGATTTGGGCCGAGAACCAGGCGGGCCAGGGCGCGGCGATCCGCTTTTGGATTCCGATACAGGAGGAGGATGCGTGAAGAAATTATTACGAGTCAGCCCGAACATTTCCTGGATGCCGTCTGGTAGCGAGGGGCGTTTGTATCAAACGGACGAATTGCCGCCGCCGGAGATCTGCAGGACGGCTTTCGCTTTTGCATTTCAGGGCGAGCGCATGTTGTTCACCCGGTTGGTGAATCGTGGCTGGGACATTCCCGGCGGACATATCGAGCCGGGAGAGAGCCCGGCGCAGGCCGCCGTGCGCGAGACGCTGGAAGAGGCTGCGGTATTGGTGGAACCGGTCCGGTTGATCGGAGTGCAAGAGCTGGAAGTGTTTGGCGAGCTGCCGCGCGATGGCTGGTCGCGCCAGCTCGGGGCTCAGGTGTTTTACTTATGCCGGGTTGTGGAGCTTCGGCCCTTCACCAGCACAGACGAAGCCCACGAGAGAGGCTTTTTTGACCCAGCCGTTGCCCGCGCCTTTCCGACGATGGCTAATCATGATTTGCTCTATGAGATTGCCCTAGAGATGTCGTGTAGGGGTGGTTCATGAATTTTCCCCCTACACGACTCCGATAGGCTTTATGCCGGAACGGGCACAGGCTCACCATGACCATTTCCGTTGCTGTCTTTCTCCCACAGGCGGCGCATCTCTTCGCTGGTCTGCAATAGTTCATCCAGCCTCCCGCGCGCCTCGATCTTGCCGTCTTTCATAACGATGATCTGGTCGGCGCGGCGCAGGACTGGCCGCCGGTGCGAAACAACCAGGCAAGTGAAGTCCTGCTGTTCCCTGTCGGGGGGGAACAGGCGCTCCCATAACTGTTTTTCGGTTTCCACGTCCAGCGCGCTGGATAAATCATCAAAAACCAACAGTTCGGGTTCGCGAGCTAACATGCGCGCGGCGGCAGTGCGCTGGGCCTGCCCGCCCGAGAGTTTAACCCCGCGCGGGCCGACCATTGTATCCAGGCCTTTTTCCAGTGCTTCCAGGTCGTCATCCAGCACAGCCATGTGGGCGGCTTTTCGGATGTCGTCATCGGTTTTGTCCAGCCCCAGCAAGATGTTGTTGCGCAGGGTGTTGCTGAACAGGCGCGGCGATTGGGCCGTGTAGGCGCTTCGTGGCGGGGTGAAGAAGCTGCCCGCATCCTCCACCGGCTGATCGTTCCAAAGGATCTCGCCTTGCTCGTGTGGCAGCAGCCCGAGCAGCACGCGCACCAGGGTGGTCTTGCCCGAACCCACTCGCCCGGTGATGACGGTTAGCGAGCCGCGCTGAAGACTCAGATCGATGCCTTCCACACCGTTGGCGCTGTTGGGGTAATGAAAACTCAGGCCCCTGGCTTCCAGTTTTTTCAGCCGGTCGGCGGGCGTTCGTTGGGACGTTTCCACCACAGGCAGCGGGCCGCTCAGGTTGGCTTCGACATGCTCGATGAGCGCGTTCAATGGCGCGCCCTCCATCAAGCGGTACATGCGCTCGACGGACACATTGAGCTGCTTGTAACGCGCGACCAACATCCCGGCGAAGGTGGTCAGGTCACTCATGCTGGAGAGCAGGAAGGTGAACAGCGAAAAATCGCCGATGGTCAAGTTGCCCGAGCTGATGGCCTGTCCTGCCAGGATCAACACCACGCCCGTGCCCAGGCTGGCGGTGTTTCGCCACAGCGAGTCCAGGGTTTGGTCAAACAAGTGCTCGCGTAGCGAAAGCTTGCGGCGTTCATTGTTGAGCGACTTGAAGTAGGCAATGACGTTCTTTTCAGCCGAAGCGGCCTTGACAGCCTGCACAGCGCCGAAAAATTCGCCGATGAAGCCAGTCACCTTGCCACCGGCCTGGCGGCTGGCGCGCCGGTAGGACTCGATGCGCTTGGAGGCGGCGTTGGCGATGAGGCCGATAATGACCACCGGAATCAACGAGTAGAGCGTGATGGTGGGGCTGATTTGAGTCATCAAAACGATGGACGCGATGATGATCAGGATGCCCACCAGGATGTCGTTGATCCAGATGACGAACAAGGGCACCTCGATCACGTCGGTGCGGAAACGGCTGACCGCCTCGCCGGGGGAATCGGGCAAGGGCGAAGCGCCGGGGCGGCGTAGGATGTACTTGAGCAGGTTGCGGCGCAGCAGGTAGGCGGTTTCAGAGAACAAGGGCACGTCGGCATAGAGAAAGCCGTATTCGGCCAGGGTGCGACCAAGAAGCGTGGCCAGGGTGAATGCCAGAATGGCCCAGATGCCAAAGGTGACCGCGGCGTCACCGGTGAGTAGGTTGAAAAACTCACGCAGCAGCAGACCCGGCACGATTTGCCACATCAAACGGACGAGCAGCACGCTGAAGAAGTCCACTGTCCAATACCACAGGCGAAAGCGCACCATGGCGAGAATCACGCGCCAGGCGGGCAGGGCAGGGACCTTGGTTTCAGAAGGAGCAGAAGCTTGAGCGTTCATACCAAGACCTCCTCGAGGCCGGTTTGTAAGAGTTGATAGAAGCGGGATTGTGGCGAAGCCGCCAAGTCGGCGCGAGGACCGTATTCTTCCATCTGGCCCTCCGACAAGATCATCACATTGTCGGCGCGGTGAACGGTGTGCAGGCGATGGGCGATGATGATGGCGGTGCGGCCATGCAACAGGCGGTCGATGGCGCGCTCGATGCGCTGCTCGGTGAGCGGGTCGAGGCGTGAAGAGGCTTCATCCAGAATGACCAGGGCCGGGTCACGCAAGAAGACGCGGGTGAAGGCCAGCAGTTGGGCTTCGCCCGCCGACAGGCTGTGCCCGCCGGTTTCCAGTTCAGTATCCAGACCGTTGGGCAGCGCGGCGTACCAGTCTGCCAGACCCAGCTCATTCACCACTTCCAGGATACGCTCGTCAGGAATGGAGCGCTCAAAAAAGGTTAGATTGTCGCGCACACTGGCGCGGAAGAGCTGCACATCCTGAGTAACGATGGCTACCCGGCTGCGCAGTGTTTCTAGCCGGGTCTCGCGCATTTCGCTGCCGTCCAGCCAGATGCGCCCTGCGGTGGGGTCATAGAGGCGGAATACCAGGCGAGCCAGGGTGGTTTTACCGCTGCCGGTGCGCCCCAACAGCCCCAGTACCTTGCCGGGCTCGAGTTTGAAGGATAGGTTTTTCAAAACCACGTCCTGATCGTTATACGAGAAGGACACATCGTCAAAGGTCAGCCCCAACGGGCCGTCCGGCAGGGTTGGGCGCGGGCCGCTGGTTACTTTGGGCCGGCGCGCGCGCAGCTCAATCAGGCGCTCCACGCACGCGCCGATGGTTTGAAAGCTCTGCACTTCGTGTGTCAAGGCCCAGATGGGCGCTTCGAGCATGTTGACGTAGTGCACGAACAGATACACCGTGCCGATCGTGATGATCCCGCCGGTGAACAACCAATACCCACCACCCAAGGCCATCATGTAACCGATCGTGAGCAGCGCGCCCATGATGGTCCCCGCGATCCATTGTTTTTTCTGGGCCTTGCGGTTGTGGCGCAGGATGTTACCCTGAAAGCGGAATAATTCGCGCAGGCTGAAACTCACCGCGCCGCTGGAGCGAATGTCTTCGGCCCCGGTCAACTGTTCTTCCACAAAGCCAAACAGGTCGGCTTCGGCCTGGCGGCGGTTCTTTTGATCGGCCACTGCCAAATCACGGATGCGGTAAAGCACCAGGAGGGTGATGGTGGCGAAGATGGTAAAGGCCAGGCCGGTTTGCCAGTTTTCCAAGGTCAGGGCGATGAGAATGCCGACCAGGAGCAAGGCGTTGCCGATGAGCGTGACGGCGAATTGAGAGAAGAAGTTGGACATCTCGGTGATATCGCCGTCGATGCGTTCGATGAGTTCGCCGGGGGTAGTGTTGTTGTGAAAGCTCATGTCCAGGTTCAGGCAGTGTTCGGCCAGTTCCTCGCGCAGGGCGTTGGTGGCGGTCCAGGCTACGTTTTGGCCCGTGTAGACCACCGCCACCGAGACGATTTGTTGCAGGATGGCGATGGCGATGAAGGTCAGGGCCACTGGCAGCAAAACGCCGACAGCCGCGCCGCCGAGGGCGGAGTCGATGAAATTCCGCATCACCTGCGGATTGATGACCTGCAAGCCAATACTGCCGAGCAGGAGCACGGTCAGCAAGGCGAACCGGCCCCGTTGCGGGCGGATATGTTGGGAGAGTAAGTCCCAGTATTGTTTGAGGGGTAGTTTCATGATGTTGTTCCTACCCCCACCCCCCTCCCTTCGGGTCTCCCCCCATTTTCGCGGCAATCATTTTTTGCACAAAAGCATAGAAGCGAAAATGGGGGGATCAAAGGGGGGTGGGGGTGATTTTTCTTAGGCGACCAATTTTTCCCATTCAACCAGGAATTCCTCCAGGCGAGCCTGGGCGATGGCAACCTGATTGCTTAACATATTGACGCGCTCGTAGGCCTGCTTTTGGCCCGCTTTTTGCATCTCGCTGGACAGGCGCTGAATGTTATGTTCCTGCTCGCGGATGCGCTCTTCGAGTTGGGTCAGCGCTTCGGTGCGGCGGCGGGTTTCCTTGCTGTTGTCGCGCACCATCGGCTTGGGAGCCAGCAAGATTTTGCGATCGGGAGCGGTGGTGGAAGCGGCCCGGCGCAGCACGTACTCGCGGTACTTGCCCTGGAAGATGGCCAACTTGTTCTCACGGATCTCCCAAACCTGGGTAGCCAATTGGTCGATCAGGTAGCGGTCGTGCGATACCAGCAGGATGGTGCCAGAATAATTGTCGAGCACATCCTGAAGGGCCTCGCGAGCGGGGATGTCCAGATGGTTGGTGGGCTCATCCAGCAAAAGCAGGTTGTAGCCTTCGAGGGACAGGATGGCCAACGCCAGCCGGGCGCGCTCGCCGCCGCTGAGGGCATCGAGGGGTTTGAAGACATCTTCGCCGCGGAACAAGTACTGGGCCAGGTGGTTGCGGGCCACCTCAGCATCCATTTCTTTGTGCCTTGCCAGTTCGTCCAGAATCGTGTGGCTGCCGCGCAGCGCATCTTGGGCCTGGGCAAAGTAACCGATTTTCAGGCTGGCGCCCATGTTCATCTGCCCCTCCAGGGGCTCCATCTGCCCGAGCAGCACCTTGAGGAAGGTGGTCTTCCCGCTGCCGTTGGGGCCGATGAGGGCAGCGCACTCGCCGCGGCGCAGTTCCAATTGTTTGATGGTAAACAACGGGTTGCCGGGGTAACCTACGGTGACATCTTGGGCGCGGATCACCAGCGTGCCACTGGTGTTGGTCATGTTCAGTCGCGGACGGATGACCAGCGGGCGGCCCGAGGGCATGGAGATGGCGTTGACCTTACGAATGGCGTCGATGACATCCAGCGGTGGGGGTTCCTTCAGACCGTACAGCTTGGTCCATTTGATCCACGGGGTGCCGCTGCGCAGGGCCATGATGCCGAAGTTCTCTACGATGGTCAGGTCGCGGGTGAGGCGGCGCAGGCGGCCCAAGGCTTGAGCGTGCGTGCTGTCTCGCACCCAGTTGCGCTGGACATAGTCCACTTCGTTGAGCAGGCGGGTTTTCTCTTCCTCAAAGACGCGCTCGTAGTATTCCCAGCGAGCCTGGCGTTGGGTGAGGTAGCCGCTGTAGTTGCCCGAGTAAGTTTCGATGCCGCCACGGGTCATGTCCCAGATTGTGTTGACGGTGTTGTCGAGGAAGAAGCGGTCATGCGAAACGATGAGCACGGCCCCTTCCCAGGTGGAGAGCAGATGCTCCAGCCACTCCACCGCTTCAATGTCGAGGTGGTTGGTGGGCTCGTCCAGCATGAGCAGGTCGGGCTTTTCGAGCAGCAGACGTGCCAGCAGCGCGCGGGTTTTCTGCCCGCCGCTGAGGTGGTTGAGGGGCATGTCCCAGTGGGTTTTGTTCAAACCCAGGCCGTTGAGGGTCTGTTGGATGCGCAGGTCGAATTCATAACCGCCGTCGCGCTCGAAGGCATCCTGCAGCTCACCATACTTCTCGAGCAGTTCGTCGGAGTAGTCGCCGGAAGCCATGCGCGCTTCCATGTCGTTGAGTCGGGCCTGGCGAGCCAGCAGATCGGTGAAGACCGACAGCATTTCGTTGTAGACGGTGTTTTCGCGGTCGCCAAAAGCCTCGACGGCCTCCTGGCGGAGGTAGCCGATTCGCCGCCCGCGAGCCAGGTGCACCTGACCTGTGGTGGGCTGGTTGATGCCCGCCAAAATGAGCAGCAAGGTGGTTTTGCCGATGCCGTTGGGACCGATTAAACCGATCTTGCCGTCGTTCGGGATGTTGACAGAGATGCCTCGGAACAGGTCGAAGGCTCCGAAAGATACTCCCAGGTTGTCAGCGGTAAGAATAGACATGTCGAACTCCATCATTATGGGTCATTGCGATCCGGGAGGGTTGGGTCATTTTCAGTGGGGAGGTCGAATTGGACCCGGTCGCGGCAGAAAATTGTTAAAGAAAAACGGCCACGGTGCGCGCGCCGGTGGCCTGAGGAAAACAAAAAGCCACGGGCGGGGGTGCGCCGTGGCCGAAACGTTGCGTATAGCTAGACGATCAGTAGGCGCACTCAGACAAGGAAACTCCGGGAACGGCGGCAGGACGAACGATTAGAAACACTGTGCCAGCCTTGATCATTGAGCGCGACTCCTTTCGTAAGATTAAAACAGTCTAACAAAAAAAGTTTACCACGGACGCGGGGGATGAGTCAATGGTTTTTTGGAAAGAAATTTCTCCGCGAATTGCATATCTGTTTGCCACTTGGAAAAATTTCTTGTTGGTCCTTCCACGAATGAAGAAACGAATGAACGAATTGAGGCCGGTTGAATTCGTTTATTCGTTCTCTATGCGTGGTTGGCTTAATACGCTCTCCCCCGGAGTATAATCCTCCCTCAGGAGGACTCCTTATGCGCAAAGAGACCTGCTTTTACGATGTCGCCCCGCTGATCGTCCTGGCCGGGATCGAGGCCGAAATCACCATCCGCCCGCGCTTCGATCACGCTCGCCTGGATCATGTGCCTGGGCTGCGCGTGGCGTTGGTCCCCCTGGAGGGCTTGCCCGGCCAGACTCGCAAGCTCGATCTCCCCGCTGTTCCTTTCACTCTGTCGGGGGGTGTCTTGCGTGTCCGGGGAACGTTCCCCAGCGAGCAAGAATATGGGGTTTTGCTCTATCGAGCCGAGGAGCACCATCCCTTTGCCGAATTCCACCTGTACGCGTTGCGCCATGACCTCTTCGCCCGTCTTCCCTACAAGGGTGATACCCACATGCATACGACCCGCTCTGACGGCAAAGAAGCGCCCGCTTTTGTGGCGGCTTGCTGTCGTCAAATCGGCCTGGATTTTGCTGCTATCACCGACCACCGTCAGTATGGCCCTTCGCTAGAAGCCATCCAGGCTTTTTCTGGGCTGCCCATTGATCTGCGCCTGTTCCCTGGCGAGGAAGTTCACCCGCCAGAGAACCCCGTGCACATGGTCAACTTTGGAGGCAGTTTCAGTGTCAATGCGCGCTTCGATGATCCGGCTTATCGCGCCGAAGTGGAGGGAATAGCAGCGGCCTTGGAGGGACTCCCTGAGGGGGTGGACCGGTATACGCTGGCTTCCTGCATGTGGACCTTTGACCAGATCCGGGCGGGGGGTGGGTTGGCTATTTTTTGCCATCCCTATTGGATTTACCGGAACCGTTTGGATGTGCCCATGACGATTACCGATTTGCTCTTTGAGCGCCAACCCTTCGACGCCCTGGAACTGATTGGCGGTTACCATCCCCATGAGTTTGAGGCCAATGCCCTCCAGGTGGCTCGCTACCAGGAAGAGCGCAGTCGTGGCCGCCGCGTGCCCATCGTGGGAGCCAGTGACAGTCACGGCGTGGTCAACGAGAACCTGTTTGGTTGGTTCTACACGATTGTGTTTTCGCCCTCGGCAGAGCTTCCCGACCTGGTAGGCGCGATCAAAGATCTGTACTCGGTGGCCGTCGAGGCTCCGCCCGGTCACTTCCCCCGCGCTCATGGGCCGCTGCGTATGGCGCAGTACGCGCAGTTCTTGCTGCGCGAGGTGTTTCCGCTGCATGACGAATTGTGTGCTTTGGAGGGCCAGGCTATGCTGGAATATCTGGCTGGGGAGCACCGCGCCGCCGAGACGTTGGCTGCCCTGCAAGGGCAAGCAACGCGGCTTTATCGGAAGCTGTGGGGCGCGGATTGACCCTCCCCGCCGCGCTGATCCTATTAGCCGCTGCCGGAACACACGCCGGGTGGAATTTTCTCAACAAGCGCAGCCCCAGCGCGGCTTTCTTGCTGGTGGCGGGTTCCTTTGGCACGCTGTACATGGCCTTGCCGTTGGCCATCGTTTGGCGCGGGTTGGCGGCCTTCACCCCGGCGACATGGGGTTGGCTGGGGATAACGGGTATTTTCCAGGCGATTTATTACCGCGGGCTGGCGGGAGCTTATCGGAATGGGGATATGTCGGTCTCTTACCCGTTGGCGCGGTCGTTGCCGGTCATTTTGGTCACGCTGGTCAATTTGGCCCTGGGCCGCTCAGATCAGATCGGCGCGCAGGCTCTGGTGGGAATTTTATTGGTGGCAGCGGGGGGTGTTTTGCTGCCCATGCGACGCTTTTCTGAGTGGCGTTTACAAAACTATATCAACCTGGCCAGCCTGTGGGCGTTGGTCGCGGCTGTGGGCACCACCGGCTACTCCATCATCGATGACCATGCCCTGCGCCTGCTGCGCGCCTCGCCCGAGTTGAGCGTTTCTGGGCCCGCCGTGACTCTGGTGTACGTGTTCTTCGAGGGTTTAAGCTCCAGCTTTTGGACGGCAGGTATTGTGTTATCCAGCCGAGATGGGCGCAGCGAGCTGCGCCAGGTGCTGAGTGGCGGTGTGGGCTTGGCCGCCTTGGCGGGGTTGGGAATCACCCTGGCCTATACCCTGGTGTTGATCGCGATGGCTTTTGTGCGCAACGTCAGCTACGTGGTAGCTTTTCGCCAGACCAGCATCCTCCTGGGCACGCTGCTGGGAATTCAATTGCTCAAAGAGCCGAAGTATGTGCCCAAATTGATCGGGCTGGGGGTGTTGTGCGCGGGGCTGGTGTTGGTGGGGACGGGGTAAAGTGAC
>CAYOHX010000147.1:0-12766 GCA_964403875.1 uncultured Anaerolinea sp.
TTGATTGTCAAGACTTCACCCGATGATCCTGCTGAGAAGGCTCGCTTCTATGTCAACACCCGCCTGAATGACGCACTGGAGCAAGTTGTGCAAGCGATGGCGCTGCGTTGGACGGTGGAAACGTTATTTGCTGATTTCAAAGAGCTGATGGGCAGCGATCAGTATCAACTGCATTCCGCCGAAGCAATCTTTCGTTTTTGGGCGCTTGGGCTATGCCTATATCAGTTTCTGGACAGCTTGCGCCATTTACTGAAAAGGAGGTACCAACAAGACTTATCTTTGGGAGAAACGCTGAACTGGCTCCGCGAGCGGAATAAACAACTTCTACTAAAGTGGATTTGCCTCCAGGTTCGCGATGGGGCATCCATTCAGCAAGTTCTGGAATGCTTGGCCCCGGCACTGCCCGTTTCGAGTGCCAATTGTTAAATCTGCAAAACTACTGATTTAGTGTGTAAAAGGCAATTTACCTGTTTGGGTAACCAAATTCTTTCTTAAAATAAGCCTTCAAACGCAGTTCGGTGATGTCCACAAACCGGACAAGGAATTGATCCTCGATCTTACCAAGGATCGCCCGGGCTTGGAAAAGCATATCCTGGCTAACATCGTACGTCACCGAGATACGTGACCGATCTTCTTTGAGAATTCGGGCTGCTTTTTTGGGATCGCGAAGATCGGGCAGCTTACCTGGGAGTAAGGTGAGGTAAGAAAAGTGGCCGATCGCGAGATCACCTTCCAGGTCCTGCCAGTCATCGATGATCTGGATGGCCGCGCCGAACAACAGAAAAACTTCCCAGTAATCCTCGATTAAACCGGACTTCCCCACCTGCTCCAGGCTGAGCATGAAAGGAGCCAACGCATTCGCCCCCTTGGTGCCCAGATCCTTTGGGTTATCCAGCCTATAAGGGCTTCGCTTACCGCGAGCGGCTTTCTCCTTAATCTCCGCCGTGAGGAAGTAGGTCCGCATCTGATGCATAATCCGCAGGTTGGTCGCGGATACACCGAAGAGATCCAGCGCTAGAGTTTCATATTCGGCAATCAATGCCTGCGCGACCAGGATTTCCACCGGCGAGGGAGCATTGCTGTCCACATTGGCGTCCAAAATACCGTAGCCTGCAACCGCTAAAACCCCAGCGCGCAAGATATCGGCGAATTTTTCAACCAGGTTTTCCAGGCCAACTTCGTCCATCCACACTGCCAGAAAAGCAAAGACAGGATAAGCATCTTTCAGATATTGAGATCGGTTGCTTTTCCAGGAAGAAACGTCCACGCCCAAGGGCTCGCTGAAATCTTTGAGTACCTGACGGGCTTCTTCGTCTAACCCTTGAAATGCCAGGAACAGATCCCCGGTAACCTTGCGGTGTTCCCAAAGGCTGATCAGCGTGGAGTCTGACATAAAGGGCGCCATCGCTGCCGCCCAAAAGGCTTCTTTATCGCGCCGGTAGATTTTCTGGATTGCCGGGGCGAAGGTTTCAAATCGCCGGTACTTCATCTTTACTTCCCTCGTTTCCGAATATCATCGCTCACATCCCGGTTGAATTGTACCTCTTCCAGTCCTAACTCGCCCCAGGTTTTCCGTCATCCAGCCAGGTTGCATAAGAGACCACAGGCTTGCCCAGGTTTATAACTTCGTTAGTGAGCCACAACACTTTATCGATTTCCCTAACCACGGGATCTGCACCCAGCTCGAGGGAGCAATCCCAATGATAAACAACATCGTGCCGACCAAACCAATCGTAACCGCCGTTTTTTTATGCAGGAGAAGTAGCCCCGCCTCTTTAGCGACTGGGGATTATCACAAGAAATCATGCTTTGATTCCAGTCCAAATCCCGGTATAGTAATGACAATCCGTTTTTATTAGGCCCACCAAGGAGTAACCCGATGCGAATTACGATCCTTGCGCTCGGCTCTCGCGGCGACGTTCAACCTTATATCCACCTGGGCAAAGCCCTGCGGGAAGCCGGTCACCGCGTTCGGGTTGCTACCTTCAAGGCCTTCGCTTCCATGGCATCGGACAATGGCCTCGACTTCTCCCCCATCCACGGTGATGCCCAGGCGCTGCTGGCTACCGCGGCTGAAGATGAGTTTCTCAACCACAAGGCCAATCCGATCCAGGTAATGCGCGCGCTGAAAAAATCATACGGCACACTCGCCGCCAGCCTGCCCCAAGATCTCACCCACCTGTACGACTCTGACCTGATCCTTAACCAGCTCCCAGCCTATCTCTTTGGTGGAGATTTGGCCGAGTATCTTGGCATCCCTTGGGCGGCTGTCGGCGTCATCCCACTGGCCCGCACCCGCACGCTGCCACTCATGGGCCCGCCCTCGATGCTGTCTCGTTTCCCCGGCTTCAACCTGCTCACCTATTATCTGGGTGAGCAGATGGGGTGGCAGCTTTTTCGTAAAGCGGTTAATCGCTTGCGCACCCAATCGTGGAATCTGCCTGCCTTGCCCTTCTGGGGGCCCTTCAACGATATCTACACCAAGAAAATCCCCTTCGTATACGGTTTTAGCGAGCATATCGTTCCGCGTCCGCCTGATTGGGGAGACCATATCCACCTCACTGGTTGGTGGTTCCCCGAAGACTCGAGTTGGCAACCATCGCCCGAATTAGAGCGATTCATCGAATCGGGCTCCCCTCCGGTGTTCATCGGCTTCGGCAGTATGCCCGTGCGGGATCCCGCTCTAACCACCGCGGTGATATTACGAGCTGTCCAATTGACCGGTACACGCGCCATCTTGCACGCGGGTTGGGCCGGTCTGGGCGGCGAACTGCCCCCAGAAGTGTTCCCTATCTCTTATGCGCCCTATAGCTGGTTGTTTCCACGCATGGCGGCCATCGTCCACCACGGCGGCTCGGGCACCACTGGCTTTGGCTTTGCCTCCGGTGTCCCCTCCATCGTTGTGCCCTTTGCCTTTGATCAAATCTACTGGGGCGCGCGGGCCGCAGAGTTAGGAGTTGGCCCCAAACCAGTCCCCTTCCAAAAGCTCAGCAGCGAACGCCTGGCCGCCGCCATCCAAACCGCCCTTTCGGATCCAAGGATGCGCAACCAAGCCGCCGAGCTGGGCAGAAAAATCCGCAGCGAAAACGGTGTCGCGAAAGCGGTGGAAATCATTCAAACTATATAAACCCTCTTTTGGAAGCACTTTACCCTCCGATCAAAATCTATGAGGCAACGTTTATGGGAACGCGCTTAAAACTGCGTCACAGGCTTCACTTCCACTGGCGGATAGATTTGCCCCGACACCGGCGGCATGGGGTTATAGACCCATTCCACCTCCACTCCTGCGCAGCGCACACCGGCCCGACGGCTAATCCCCGAATAGACTCCACGCACCAACACATCTTCCATCGTCAAAGCCATCCCTAGCACTGCCACCTGAGCGCCAGCAGGAATAGCGGTTAACTCCTCGCCATAGACTCCTGTTGAGAACAGTAGGCGACTGCTTCCATCCGACTGGGCTTGAATAACCGGAATGATCCACGGATAGCCGTCCGCATCCACATAGGCCAGGAATTTGAGGTTGTCCAGCTTATTGTAGAAAGCCCGCGTCCAGGAGTTCAATCTGGGCTCACTCCTTTTAGCAGGAGCCAGACTTCGCGCCAGTAGGGTCTTCACAGCCGCCAGGATCACCGAGTTCATTGGCAGTGCCTCTCTTCCTGTATGACTCAGTAAATCCATATAGTGTACCGTATGGATTCCAAAATAGGCGTTATAGCGAAACATCGGCACATTGTTATACCATTCGAAATCTGCGCCGCCGGTTTCGCTGTGCGTCCACCGCGCCTTTCCTCTCCAGATTTGTTTATCCAGGGTCATGATCATGAAACCGGTATGGGGGTTCATACGCACGTGCTCTTTGCTCAAGCCTTCCGTGAATTGTCCCCATAAAACGGTAGTTGGCGAACCTGCTTTCAGGCTGGAGATCAACGTCAAATGTGGCAAACCCTGTGAGTCAACCGTAGCCAGCAGGCCAATTTTCATTGCCGGTTCGAAGGCCCGGATATCTTCAGCCAAGAACGCGTTCATTACAGGTTGGTTGGTCATGGTCACAGTCTCCTAATAACTTCCTACACGAATCGCGCCAGTTACGAATACACGCTCAGGGTTCAATCCAACGCTTCGCGCCCACCGCCCCGCCTGGTCCAGGTCAGCTTGGGGCAGGAGCAGCGCATCGGCGAAATTCCATTTCATATCCAGGCGTCGGTACTTGTCCCGGCACAGGTTATTGAAAGCGCATAACTCCCACCGTTCCACCTGCCCTGGTAAATGCTCCTCCAACCAGGCCCCGATTCCAGTGATATTGTCTTTGGAATCTGTGGCCCCTGGGATCAGGGGGGTGCGAATCCACAGCCGCTTATCAGGATGATCTTTCAGGTATCCGCCCAAGCCGTGCAGGTTTTCTAGAATGCGTTGGTTTTCCACACCCGTCCAAATTCGGTGCTGATCGGAGTCAATCAACTTGAGATCAAACAAGACCAGATCACTTTCCGCAACCAATGCTTTCAGTATTTCTGGTTGACACAACCCGCATGTGTCCAGAGCCGTAGAAATACCTTTTTCGCGAATGGCTTTCAACAGAGCCAAGGCGAAAGCCGGTTGCAGGCTGGGCTCGCCGCCCGAAAGGGTCACCCCACCCCCAGACTTTTCAAAATACGCCCGATCTTTGGTCAGCTCGGCCACCAGTTTATCTACACGAATTTCCTGCCCCAATATTTCATGCGCATTGGCCGGACATTGGTCGGCGCAGGCCCCGCACACTTCGCAAAGGGCTCTATCACGAATCGCGCCCGACTCGCTCCAGGACAATGCCTGGTTCGGACAGACCCTCAGGCAGGACTGGCAGGCAATACAGCGGTTCTCCAGCCACTGAATCTGTCGTCGTGGCGGGATACTCTCCGGGTTGTGACACCAGGCGCAGCGCAGCGGGCAGCCTTTGAAGAACACCGTAGTGCGCAGTCCCGGCCCATCCTCAGTGGAGAGACGCTGCAAATGCAAAATCGTACCGGCTTCAGTGCTCATCCGCTCCTACCCCATCTGGTGGCTTTCCCGGGCAATGATCTCGTCCTGGAGTTCCTTGCCAATGCTGGTGAAATAAGCGTTGTAGCCAGTCACTCGCACCAACAGATGACGGTAGTTCTCGGGATGTTTCTGCGCATCGCGCAGCATCTCCGCGTCCAACATATTAATCTGCAAGGCTGTGCCGCCGTTCTCAATATAAGCATGGAGAAAGGCTCGGAATTTGGCCTTATGCTCCGCGTCCCGCAGGATTGAAGGGTTGAACGTGATGGTATGACTGCCGCCATTGGGCAGCAGGTTGTAGTACTCCTGGAACAATCCGCTGCCATCTTCTGCCTTCCCACCCAATACCTTGCCAACCGAATTCACATTCGAGGTCGGCCCGTGGATATCGGCCCCGTTGGATGGACACAACGCGTTCGAAAGGAATTTACCCTTCTGGCGACCATCCGGACTGGCCGGAAGAATATCTGAATAGGCGATCCAGTAATTCCAACTCAGCATCCCAGGGCGGAACTGGCGATTTGTCGAACGCGTCTTGTGCTTCCAGGTCTCTTCCGTCCACAATTCCATCACCCTCAAACCCAACGCGTCGGCAGCGTCATCGTCTCGCCCGTACTTGGGCGCCTTATTCAATGCCTGCGCCTGGAGCACCTCGTGACCCACCCAATTGACCTTGAGCGCCTCAACCAGTTCGGGCAGTGTACACAAGCCTTTGTCATATACCAGGTATTTCACCGCCAACAGCGAATCGACCGTGGTTGCATACGTGACCGCTTCAATGGTGGTAAAGTTCAATTCCGCGCCGCCCTGGGTAATGTCCAGTCCTTGCTCTGCACAGCCCTTCACCAGACAAGAAAGATACGGCGTGGGATGGAAACGTGCCCGCACTTGTTCAGACGCTTCATATACATCAACGATCTTTCGGATGATATACCGGGTTTGTTGAGCATAGGCTTCCCAAAACTGCTCCCAGGTAGTCAGAGCTTCGGGCCTCCCCGTGTCAGGCCCATCCTGGTGAGCAGGTTCGCTCTTACCTGTCATGGCATCCGTGAAAGGCATCAAGTCATACCCACCGGTCAGGGCCAACTCCACCGCCTTGAGCAAGTTCAAGTTATTGTCCACCGTGCCGGAGCGGTCATTTCCAACCATTGTATTTTCCAAACACCCCACTGGAGCGTACTCGTGGACGTTGCCCGGATGGATCAAGTGCTCGACCTTGGCCTTCTTCGCCTGTAGCAGCAGCCCGGCCATCGAGCGTTCATCGAAGTTGAGCAGGAACGGCGCGCCTTGACTCGACGCGATCATGTCCACCACTTTATCCAGCAGCTTCTCTGGGCTCCCGCGATGCACGCGCACATTAGGCTTAGGCTCTAAAATGGGCGACATTTCATCGATCACTTCGAGCATGGCATAAGTCAGATCATTGGTCAGGTCGCTGCCATTCGGTCCCATGCCCGAAAGCGTAAGCAGTTGACCATATCCGGCGGTGATCCCTTGATTTCCACCGGTGCGGATCATCGCATCATAAGCCGTATTGCAATGAATCCAGAAGCACTTCAATATTTCTTTGCCAAACTCCCGCTCCATGCCCCGTTCTATCGAACGCTGCCAGGCTGGATAAAGAAACTGGTCGATTCTTCCAAAGGAGTCGCCCGGTCCAGGATAGCCCTCATCGCTCATCACCAGCATGTGCGTGATCCATAAAGACTGCACTGCTTCCCAAAAATTTTCAGCCGGTTCCCAGGGCACCCTGCGCAGGATCTGCGCCATTTCGGCCAGTTCCGCCTGACGCTGCTCATCGGGCTCGTTATTCGCCAGTTCCTGGCACAACTTGCTGTAAGCTGCCGCCAGGTCACGCGGCAGGGTGGCCGCGGTCATCATCGCCCGCAGTTGCGCGCCCTTTGGACCTCTCTTCTCTGTCTCTGCCAGCCGCTGATAATGCCTCTCCAGGTCCGCGTATATTGTTTTCCACCCACGCTGGACCACATCGCCATACCCTGGCACCAAATGCCCACTGGTAGCTCCGGCGTTGCCATACCCGTGGTTGTGCAGCCATAGCATCGCCGCGCGGCAACCTTTGGGACCATAGACCAACGCATCGCGCTCCTTCACCTCACGCTCGGTCATACAGCAAGAGGATTGGATGTTAAATCGCCCTCCGGCTATCAAATCGCCAGGCAGAATTTCTTTGGGCAAACAGTTCACCATCACTTCTTTGACAAACCACGCCCGGCGTTCAGGCAGACTCCATTTCCAGAAATCCGCCCCCAGCTTTACCGGGCGGGCCGACTGCCGAAAGGACGAGCGGAACGTTTGCAGAAAAGTATAGGTCTCAGGGACGATGTAAAAGCTGAGTTCATTGTATTGAAAGTCCCAGGCTGTGCCAGTGGTCCAGGCCGTATATTCATTATTCCAGGCTCGTTTTGTGCCCTGAAAATAATAATCTCTCAGCCACTTGATTCGCGGCGAGAGATTACTTGGGGTCTTGATGTTGTACTTGGGCTGATCAAGATGAGTTGGAGCGCACATATTGACTCCTTCGTAAGACGAACTAATGGATCTGCTGGAGATTTCTTGCCCCGTGTTGGAGCAGTTCTTTCATAATATATGTCGATTGTTCTGCCTGCCGAGCTGCAATGGCATCAATCAGCCGGCGGTGATAGGCGAACACCTGATCCAATACGGGAGTGCCGCTGTAATGGTGAAAAAACACGCCCGTTAAATGGGTATATACCGCTCGGAAAGAATTAATGATCAGGGGATAAGCCAGATTGCCGGAAGCAATCGCCACCAGCAAGTGCATGGAGAAATCGATATCGATCAAAGCGCCATTTTCTTGAGGAGCAATGATCTCTTGTGCATACAACTTCTCGAACTGTTCCAAATGTTCTTCAGACCGGTTGAGGGCCGCCAACCGAGCCGTTTCGTTTTCTACCAACAGCCGCATATCCACCAACGATCGGGTGAAATCCGGATCCAATTGCCCGCCGCTGTAAGAAAGAAGCGAGGAAAGCAACGCGCAGGAACCGCTGATTCGATAATCGTTGACAAACACCCCCCTACGCGGCTCGATAGTGACTAATCCCTTCGCTGCCAGGTCCACCAATGCGTCATGTAGCACAGGCCGGCTGATGTTCATCTCAGCAGCCAGGTCCCGCTCCGAAGGCAGCCGCATTCCCATCTGCCACTCTCCCGAAAGGATCAAACCTTCCAGGCGGGAAACGCAGGCATCTTTCAAACTTTGAACGCGCAAGGGTTCCATGATTTAAGGTTGTTTGGGAATAACTCAGGGAATCTGGTAAAACCACCAGCCATTTTCAGTATAGCACGTTTCAGTCCAATTTCAAGACTGGCTTTCCTCAGAGGCTTTCAACCCGCTTTATTCCCAACCAACGGACTTCTATCGCCTATTCGACAGCAGAGACCTTGCTACCTGGGATCACTTTGACCACCCGAATCTTTCGCATTCCGCCAGGTGTATCCCACTCAAACATATCTCCTGTCCGATAGCCCAGCATCGCGGTTCCAATCGGAGCCAGCACAGAGATCTTGCCCTCGATTGGGTCGGCCTCATCGGGGAAAACAAGGGTTAATTCCATCTCTTCGCCCGTTTCTTCATCGACCAAAATTGCCTGCGAATGCATAGCAATCACATCCGGTGGCATGGAACCCGCCTCAATGATCGTCGCTCGGGCCAGTTCTCCCGCCAACTGGTCCAGATATGGGCTCATCCGGTAAACTCCTCGCCGGGCATCGCGGATGAGGTCTTGAATTTTTTCAACGTCGCGGGCAGTCACAAAAATCGCATGGTCTGTCATAGCAATCCTCTTCTAAAAATCCAATCACTGGTTAAAGAAAAAACTTCCGTGAGGTCTGGCTTTCACGGAAGCGATGTTCAGAGAACCGAACTGTCTACTCGTGGTCGCCGATAAACCTCCAGGCTAGGTAGGTACGCAGCAAGAGGGATGGCTCTCCAATGGAACAATGAAAGCTTTTATTTGTCCAATGTTCACTTTGCGATATCTTATACTTCCATTCTCTACATTGCATCGCTCATTATCCTCCTCGAAACACGACTTATCGGTTATAATTATACCGTCTGGACGGTTTAGTTACAAGGGTGATTTTTGAAGAAACATTTGGAGGAATAAATGTCTACCCTTTTGAGATCAGCAGTATTGAACGATGAAATTATCGGCCAGGTGAGCTCCTATGCCGCTCTCCCGGCCGTTTTATGCCCAAGCTGTGGCGCAAAACTGTTCCGCTTGTTTAACACCCAGACGCAATGGAAATTTGTCTGCCTAAGCGAGAAAATTCTGGTCGCCCCTGGAACAGACGACCCGCCAGTCCCAGTTGAGGTTGATTAGCCCCCCGGATACCTGCCGGCTTAGAAACGCACCAACCCTGTCGACCGTCCAGACATAATTGAACCAAGGTATAATTCTGACCATGCCAAAATCTAGCGCCAATACACAGAAAGCCATCCTGGTGGCAGCCAACCAAATCGTCATCGAGCAGGGGGTAGAGCACCTGACCCTTGAACAGGTCGCCGCCCAGGCTGGGATTAGTAAGGGAGGCCTGCTTTATCACTTCCCCTCAAAAGAGGCGCTTATCAAAGGCATGATCACCCACTACCTCGAACGCTTCACGGATGATTTCGGTCAGGCCGCTAACCAGCAAGGCGAAGACAACGGACGCTGGAACCGTTCTTACCTGACCACCACCTTCGCCGACAACCAGCGCGTTCCGCGCATGAGTTCTGGTCTTCTGGCAGCGGCAGCCACAAATCCTGGTTTATTGGCCCCAGTTCAAGAAAAATTTCGCGAGTGGGTCGCCTTGTTAGAAAAAGATGGCGTAGACCCAACCACAGCCGCCATTGTCCACCTGGTCGCTGATGGTCTTTGGCTGGTTGAATTGTTCGGGTTGGCTGCGCCCAACGAAGAAATGAAAACCAAGGTTCTTCAGGCGATGGACGAACTGATCCAACGTGCCGTAGACCGAACTTCCTAAATCCCAAACCCAGTCACAACAAACCTACCGTGAATGCCGAATGAATGCCCAATTCGGCATTTTTTTGCGTCCCTACTCTGGTTTTTTTTGAACCGATGCGGACTCGCCCAACCAAGTTATTCCTTTTTCCAGTTTCGCCAAGCCCATTCTGTGGATGCCCATAACGCGATCCAACCAAATTTCACCTTACACAGAACTATCACGCTTTTTAGAACTGAAACGCAACTGCAATATTACTTCAAATTATCCAATATTATACTGTTAACAAATAGAAACACCGAGTCGTAGGTTATTTTTACACTTGCACTCTTGAAATTAGAAGAATTCCTGTTAAAGGTTGTTAGCCAGAAGGAGATCGTATGTCCAGCCGAACGTTCACGACCACAAAACCCAATCGCATCAAATATTTTCCCAAGCCTATCTTCGCCAATGTCGGGCAGCTTGCGATCATCCTGGCGATGCTTGTCTGGATGTTTGGAGCCCCGAATACTGTAGCCAAGGCCGCATCCACCAGTCTGGAAGCGTCGGCAGATACATTTATGAAGAGCGGGGCATTTTCTGAAAATAACTATGGTGGATCAACCACACTGGAAGCGAATCCATATAGTAACACGGCAGAAAAGTACCGAGGCATGCTGCTTCGATGGGACACCTCCACTATTCCGTCGAATGCCCATATTTCTGAAGCAAGCATCACATTCTATATTACTGACAAATCCAATTATGCCTATCGCTTATACAACCTGAGACGGAGTTGGATTGAGGGCAGCAACAATGGATCTACGGGGACAGGCTCATCCTGGGATTTTTATGGATCCACCAGCGGAGCTGGCAGTTGGGGTACCGCCGGAGCACAAAGCACAAGCACAGATCGATATAACACAAATCTTTGGAATGCTACCGCAACAAATTTTAACACTACTGGTTATGTCACAATTCCATTGAATAATGATGGCATTTCGGTTGTTCAGAGTTGGATATCAGGATCATCCACGAATTATGGTCTCACCCTTCAGTATTACGGAGGATCAAGTAACGATCTCTTAATCGCCGCTTCGCGTGAAAACCCAACATATCCAGGCCCTACCTTGAATCTCAAATTCGATTCAAGCCCGTACATTGGTGTTTCCAACCAGCCAGGATATTTCTCAACCCAACCAGGCATAACCTCGGCGACTCAAGTTTATACCGTCTATGGTTATAGTTTAGTTGACGACACACTGATTTCTGCGCCTACCGGGTTTGAATTGTCATTGGACGGGATCACGTATTCTTCAAGCGTTACAATCACACCTTCTGCAGACGGCGGAATTGCTAACACACCTGTATATCTACGGTTAACCAGCCCCATCTGGGGATTATATATTGGGAACATCTCCCACACGAGCAATGGCGCCACAACTGTGAATATGCCCGTAAGCGGTAGAGTATCGTCTACGATGGTTTGCTCAACGACCAGCCTTGTAGCCACGGAAGATACTTATTTATTAAGTTCAGCCGCAACGAATAATTATGGCGGATATGATTTTGTAAGAGCCTCCAGCAATGATTTGGGCGCCCAACGGGGTATGCTCGTACGCTGGAATGTATCAAGTATCCCTTCCAATACCCATATTGCTCGGGCAAGTATTACTGCGGATGTAACTCACACTTCCTCGGAATCTTATAATCTGTTTAATATGCGCCGAAGTTGGGTAGAAGGTTCATATAGTTCGCAGACTAGCAATTCTAGCGCAAATTGGAGCACTTCCAACGGAACCTCCGCTTGGGCAACAGGGGGAGCCGCAAACCCCGTTACAGATCGTTATGCAACTAATCTTTGGAATGCGAACACAGCAAGCTTCTCAGCACTTGGCAGTGCCACGGTTGACTTGAATTCGAATGGTGTAGCGGTTGTCCAGGGATGGGTGAATGGTTCAATTCCAAATTACGGCCTCACCGTACAGAATTATTCCGACACTACTGGAATTGGCTATGTAGAATTTGCTTCTACAGAGAATGCGAGCGAGCCTGGGCCAACTTTGAACTTTGAATACTGTTATTCGATTGTTCCAACGACGCTTTCTATTGTCGCATCAGCGGGCACGCATGGAACCATCACCCCCTCCGGCCCTGTGACTGTCAACCACCACGCTAACCAGACATTCACCATCACCCCAACGACGATTGGATATCATATTGCAGACGTATTGGTTGACGGCATCTCTGTCGGGCCACAGGCAAGTTACACATTTACTGATGTCGCAGACGACCATTTGATCTCTGCCACTTTTGCAATCGATACCTTCAATCTCACATATAGCGCTGGGGCGGGTGGCGCTCTAACTGGCACCACCTCCCAGACCGTGAACTACGGCACCAGCGGCACGGCTGTCACCGCCGTCCCCGCCACCGGATACCACTTCGCCAACTGGTCGGATGGTTCCACAGCCAATCCCCGCACAGACACCAACGTCACCGCGAACATATCCGTTACTGCTAACTTCGTCCCCAATACATTTACCCTCAACTACACCGCCGGAACCGGCGGCAGCCTGGCTGGTGAAACCTCTCAGACCGTGAACTACGGCGCGAGCGGCACGGCTGTCACCGCCGTGCCCAACACCGGTTACTCCTTCGCGCGCTGGTCGGATGGATCGACGGACAATCCTCGCAAAGACACCAACGTCATCGCGAACCTCTCCGTTTCGGCGATCTTCGAAATCAACACCTACACTCTGACTTACACCGCCGG
>CAYOHX010000148.1:0-12707 GCA_964403875.1 uncultured Anaerolinea sp.
GTAGCCGTAGGCGCGATACCGACCCGGGATATCCCCGGGGCCGCCCCCGAGGCCGGTCGCGAGGGGGTTCGGGTGGAGGGCGGCCCGGCGTTGGCCGAGAAGGGCAGCCTCCAGCCGAGCTCCTGCGCGCCGGGGCTGCTGATCCAGTACAGGGCGAGTGCGTTCATCAATACGAGCACAAGGATGATGACCGCAATGAAGACGGGGGAGAGCCGGGGTTTGGTTTTCATCGATAATGGTTAAATTGTAACACTGTGTGCGGAGGGAAGAGAAGAAAATTCTTCTTCGAATTTCATAAATGACACGAATGGAAGCATTAAACGAAATAATTAGGCGCTCTAGGAGTTTCCGTGGATTTCACCAGGCCAATGCCCAATGAGCTAAAAATTACACTTTTGACGGCTTCTTACAAAATGTTACAATCTACGGACCATGGAAGAACTCATTCGAGCGATTTGCGAAAGGGAAAAGATACCCGCCGGGGATATTCGCTTGCTGACCGGCGGGCAGGTGAACCTCGTTTATGCGGTTGACCGCAGATTCGTGGTGCGAGTGGGGCAGCGAGAGGACGCTTTCCAGCGTTTGCAGCACGAGACCCACCTGTTGCAAAGCCTGGAGGGGCGCATCCCGGTGGCCAAAGTATATGCCTTTGGTACGCACGAAGGAAGAGTGTATCAAATTCAGGAATTCCGACCCGGCGTCAAATTGTATTCCGTGTGGAAGGATCTGACGCCCTCGGCCCAGGATCATATCGCCGCGGAGGTTGCCCAGGCGCTGCGGACGCTGCATGGAATGAACTTTGCTCAATTCGGACGGGGCTATGGGGGAGCTCCGTTCTACAAGCAGTGGCCGGATTTTTTGCTGGCAAAATTCCAACAGACTCTGTATGAGATCGAGACCTTGGGCATCCGCATGGTTCCTGGAATTGTGGAGGCGGCGCAAGAATATTTTTTGGCTCACCGGCAGGTGTTGGAGGGCGGCGTGCCCACCCTGCTGCATGGTGATTTAACCTTGACCAATATGTTGGTGGATGGGGGCCGGCTGTCGGCGATATTGGATTTCGAGTACGCGCTGCAAGCCCCACGCGATTACGAGCTGTGGACCCTGGAGGCCTTTTGCTTGTATCCGAACGATTACGCCGAGGAAGGCAACGAGGTGTTTTGTTCGGCTGATTTTGCCAACTTTTGCGTGTTGATGCGCAAGCACTACCCCGAGGTGTTTGAGACGCCGCACTTGCGCGAGCGGCTGAATTTGTACCAGGTGGATGCCGCCCTGGGCAGTTACCTGGGCTGGCGCAAGGCCAACCTGGCGACCATTCCACCGGAGCGGATGGCTGGCAAGGATTTTTACATGGCGCGGATTAGCAATTTCTTGTTTTCGCAGGGCGCGCGGATGTTTTTTTTGTGAGTGGGGAAGAATCCGTTCTTGCTGGCGCGGAGGTAGAATCGACCCGAACTTGATGCGCGCGCGGGGAGAAATTTCTAAGCGCACCGCGCAGGCGGAAACTCAGGGCAGCAGTAGGGGCAGGGGGTCGAGCGGTTGGAAAGCGCCGCTGATGCGCCAGATGCAGTACAGGCGGCGTTCTTCGTCGGTCACGTCGTTGGTGTAATGGCCCATGACCGGGAAGGTCATGCCCGAGTTCCCCAGGCGCACCTCGAGGTGCAGGTGCGGGTTGACCGAGCGCCCGGTGGTGCCCACCTGGCCAATGATCTCGCCGCAGCTCACTTGTTGACCTATCTCCAGCCCCGAGGGAACGTTGAGGTGCCCGTAGATGATATATAACGAAAGCGCTTCGCTGAGCGGGGTGTAGTCGTACTCGGGGCAGTTCAAGCCGATGGCTTCCTGGGGGATGAACTGGTAAGTTGGAAGCTGCTCCAACCAGGCCGGAGGGAGTTGATCGAGCGGCGTTTCGATCATCACAGCATTGCCATAAGGCTGCCGGTCGGGGAGGGAGGCAGCCACGCGCCCCGCCAGCACCGCCTGGACGGGCAGCCCCAGCATGGGTTGGCCTTGGGCGTCGGTCCAGTAGGAAAAATCTACGCCAAAATGGCCATCGTCATATCCCGGTAGTGGGGGAGCGAAGGTTCCTTTGAGCAAATCTGGGTCGTCCAGGTCGGCCAGCTCATAGCCTTGCAGGGGAGAACAGGCCGCGGGCACGGCGGTGGGGGTGAGGCTGGGCGCGAGCGTGGCCGCGGGCAGCGCCGGCTGCGGCGGGAGGGCAAGCCGGGTGGCCGTTGGGGCCTGGAGTGTTGCGGAAGGCGTGGGCGTTGGAGAGGCAAGCGCAGTGGTCGCCGCTGAGGGCGCGGCGGCACACCCCGGCAGCAGGCACAGCGCTGCCAGCCAACCCATCCAGGCTGCCCGGCGACGGTTCATGCGCTGGGGGCTGGGACCACGAAGGTCAGGCCGCGGCGGTCTACCACGCCGTGCTCGGCGTAGAGGATTTGCGTGTCGAGCGTATATTCATCGACGGGTTCGCCGCGCAGGTGCAGCGTGAAGACGAAGCGGTCTTCCATGGATTCAATGATGTTCGCGCTGCACACTTCCTCACCGGTGGGGGTGGTGATGGTGATGAGCAGGTTGGGGCGCTCCTGAAAAGGCGTGAGGGTGACATGCACCCGCACGCGTTTGCCATCGGGCCAGGGTTCCACGTGCACATCCAGGAAGCGCACCTCGGTAGGTGGCCGGGAGTCTTGCTCATCGGGGGAGGGGAGGTTGAATTCCATGAGCGCCTACGCGATCCGCCGCGATTCGAGATAGAACCGCTTCTCGCGGGCGGCGCCCATCGAGAAGGTCTTGCGCGGCAAAGCGCCGTCGAGGATGACGGTCTTGAAGAGGTCTTCTTTGGACATGGCTGGCAGATAGAAGCCTGCCTGACCAGGCAGCGCGCCCAGGCGGCAGACCACATCGTCGCCGTGAACGTAATCGATTTTTTCCGCGCCGCCTTGCTTTAGCCAGCCATCCAGGAAGGTTTGCAGCGTGCCGACGGGCAAATTGGAGGTGGGCTGGGTGAAATGCAGCAGCCAGGCGCCCTGTTCGGTGACCAGCCCGGTGGTTTGCAGCGCGGCGGGAGCGGCGTTGACCGCGGCGATCATCGCGTCAGCGGCGGCGCAAGGCTCTACCCGCAGGCTGTCGCCAAAAGCCTGACGCAGGGCGGCAAGGGGCTCTTCGCATAAGCCGAACAACACGCGGTGGATGGGTTCGAACTCCAGGCCCTGATCGTGGACGTTTTCGATCTCCACCAGGGCGTAGCGGGCGGGGTGATCCATGCCAACGTGGGGTTTCAACTCTTCCCAGATCGCTTTGGCCGTGGCGAAGGAGTGGTTGCCGTCGCCCATCGCAAAAAGCAGTGGGTGTTTGTCCTGTCCAACGCCATAGCGGGATTGGAAGAAGTTGGGATCGGCCAGAGCGCCGAGGGCTTGAACGACCCCGGCCTCGAGCGTGGGATCGCTGAGACTGTACGCCGAGACATGACCGCTGCCCAGCATGAGATCGGTATCGTATAGGCGAGGCAGGGTGGTCTTGCGGGCAACCAACGGCTCGATCACCGTGCCGTGGGGATCATCGATGAGCACCAGGATGTGGGGCAGTTCCAGAGCGGCCCCGCGACGAATGCGCATACGCGGGGGCAGACGGTCGAGAATGGTGCCTTCGGTGGCGCGCATGAGGGTTTGCGAGCCGCGGGTATAGTCGTAACATTCCAGGTCGAGAGCCAACATGATGCCGTGGCGGGTGCGGCCTTCGGCGGTGCGCTGCACCAGGATCATGCCATCGTGCGGGCTAAGCCATCCTTGCGCCAGGTAGCTGCGCATGGCGGCCTGGGTGGAAGCCACGCGGGTTTCTTCGGCGGCGGTTCCGAGCAGAATCTCGGGCAGAATCAGGTGGTAGGTGGAGGGCGCGTCGCCAACCAGTTCCTGAACCTCCTGCCAGTATTCGGGCTCGGAGGTGAACTGGTCGCAGGCGATGACGGCCCACTTGCGCAGGTCGATTCCCGCTACGGGGAGCAAGATTTGGGGAATTTGAATGCCAATGGAGGGGTAGATTTTCATACCTGCTATTTTAAGCACTTTCCGCGGGAATGGATAGGAGAAGATCTCAGTCTCTTTGGGATTGATCCCCGTGGGCTCCAGGCGATTTCCCACGAAACCAGACCTAATGAAAAGACAGACGGCGTTTTCACGCCGCCTGTCTTTGAGAGGATGAAAAAACTCGTTCGCTGGTAGGCAGATCGTCTACATGCCAGCCATATAAGCCATGCCGAGGGTGCCGGGGCCGGCATGCACCCCGATGACCGGGCTGACCGGGCTGACCAGGGCTTCATTGACATCGCTCAGGGAATATAGCGCGCGCGCGCGGACCAGGAGGGTTTCGGCGGCTTCGGGAGCGGCGGCGTGAAGGGAGGCCAGCGAAACCGGGCGGCGCCCACCGACCCGTTCGGCGACCAATTCCAGGAGGCGGTCGATGGCTTTGTTGAGCGTGCGCACGCGCTCGACGGCTTCAATGCGACCTTCGCGCACCTCGAGGATGGGCTTGAGGTTCAACGCCGTGCCCAGGAAAGCTTGCGCGCCGCCGATGCGTCCACCGCGGCGGAGAAATTCCAGCGTATCCACCACGAACAGGACGCCAGAATTCTTGCAGCCTTGCTCGGCGATGGTTTTGCAATCGGCCAGCGAAGCGCCCTGGGCCGCGGCGCGGGCGGCAGCCAGCACGGGGAAGCCCATGCACATGGCCGTGCTCTGCGAATCGACGATTTCGATGGCCGCTCCAGGCAACATTTGCCTGGCCTGGGTGGCTGAGTCAATGGTGCCGGAGAGGCGGGAGGAGATGTGTACGCTGAGGATTTTGTAGTCCTGTTCGATCAGTTGGCTGTACAGATCTTTGAAGGCGGCCGGAGAGGGCTGGGAGGTGCTGGGATGCGCTTTGACGTGCGGAAGTCGCTCGTAAAATTCGCCGGGTGTAATATCGACGTTGTCGCGGTAGGTCTTTTCTCCCCAGATCAGTTGCAGGGGAACGACGTGAATATCATAGGACTTGACCAATTCGGCTGGGATGTAGGCGGTGCTATCGGTTACGAGGGCGACTTTCGACATGGAGGGCTCCTTCTATTTCTAAGTAGAAAAACGGTTAAAGCCTGATTTCAACGGATGAGTTCGAGAAGTAAAACCCATTATCTCGGAAAAAGATACGATCTTTCAGCTACAGCCCCCCGAAAACCTTTTCTTGAACAGCTCAGCGATCGAAGAGAACTCCCGAATTTGAGGTGTAAATTCGGGATATTTCCGCCTCGGGCTGAGCAGTTCGTTTTTCTTATTTAAGGAGTAGTATTATAAAGATAATGACATCAGGAAAATGGACGAGTTTTCAGGGTCATTGGGAGTTGGCGGGGTTCACCACGGCAGTTCCCAGAGAACCGTTTTTCAGGGCGCCGCGAACCTTAAATCGCCCCTGGACGCTTGACGGGCCGAACCCGTGATTATATAATTCACGGCTTGTTGGAAAGGAATCCTGCTTAGCAGGGATACAAGAGAAAAGATGAACATACATGACGAAAACGGCACTACGGTGCTGCGCCGGGCGGATGAAAAAGAACCTCCGCGGACTCTGGCGAATTTGCTTATCGGTAAGCCTTTGGCGACCGCTGACGCGCCCCACGAGACAATCGGCAAGGTGGTGGGTCTGGCGGTTTTTGCTTCCGACGCGCTGTCGTCCACAGCTTACGCGCCGCAAGAGATTATGGCCATTCTGATTGTGGCCGGCTTGGGTTCTTACCAGTACGTCTTCCCGATCGCGTTGATGATCGTTGGCCTGCTGGCCATTGTGACCATCTCCTATGAGCAAACCATTCACGCCTATCCGAACGGCGGCGGCGCGTTCATTGTCTCGCGCGACAACCTGGGTATGTGGGCGGGGAAAATTGCCGCGGCGGCCTTGCTGAGCGATTACATCCTGACGGTGGCGGTGTCCATTTCGTCGGGTGTGGCCCAGATCGTCTCGGCCTTCCCGCAGTTGTTTGACTACCGGGTGTGGATTGCCGTGGCGTTGATCTTCATGATCATGCTGATCAACCTGCGCGGCGTGCGCGAATCGGGCATCATCTTCTCGATCCCAACCTATTTCTTTGTGGTCATGATGTTCTTGACCGTCATCGTGGGTCTGGTGCGGTATTTGAGCGGTTCGTTGGGCACGGTGATCGACCCGCCGGAGCTGGAAATGCTGCACAGCACCCAGGTGGTGACAGCCTTCTTGCTCATCCGCGCCTTTGCCAATGGAACCACAGCCCTCACCGGTGTGGAAGCAATTTCCGACGGCATTCCGGCATTCAGGCAGCCGCGCAGCCACAACGCTGGGGTCACGCTCATTTGGATGTCGTGCATTCTGGGGGCGTTGATGCTGGGCATCTCCTTCCTGGGGGCCAATATCCATGCGATTCCTTCAGAAGTGGAAACCGTCATTTCGCAGTTGGCGCGCACGGCCTACGATGGGCGGGGTACGATGTACCTGATGACGATTATTGCCACCATGGTCATTTTGGTCATGGCGGCCAACACTTCCTTTGCCGATTTTCCACGCCTGGGGGCTTTTGCGGCGGCAGACGGACTGCTGCCGCGGCAGCTTACCCAAAAGGGAGCCCGGCTGGTTTTCTCCAGGGGCATCGTACTGCTGGCCTTGATGGCTTCGTTGCTGGTAATCATCTTCCAGGCCAGCGTCACCCGGCTGATCCCGCTATATGCGATTGGCGTGTTCGTTTCGTTCACCCTTTCGCAGAGCGGTATGGCCCGGCGCTGGTATAAGATTGGAAAGTTAAAGGAAGGCGAGGAAGTCAAGGAGCGCAGTTCGGTTTTACGCTACGAGCCTACCTGGAAGATCAAAATGATCATCAATGGCTTCGGGGCCGTGTGCACATTTGCCGTGATGATCATGTTTGCCGCGACCAAATTCCTGGACGGGGCCTGGGTCATCATTCTGATCATCCCGCTGTTGGTGGCGCTGTTCAGCATTATTCAACGTCACTACATCAATCTGGCCAAGAAATTGTCCATGGACAATTACGGCAGCCCGCCGCCGCGCCTGACGCGGAACCGGGTGCTGGTCCCCATTGGGGGGGTACATCGCGGCACGTTGGCGGCTTTACGGTACGCGCGCATGTTGTCCGATGATATTACCGCTGTGCATATTGCCGTGGATCCCGACGAGGCCGATCGCGTGCGCCAGAAGTGGGAGCAGTGGGGGGATGGCGTGCGGCTGATGATTGTGGAATCATCCTATCGCCGGTTCATGGAGCCGCTGCTGATGTATATCGATGAAATTTATCAGCGCAAGCAGCCGAACGAGGTGATTACCATTGTAGTGCCCCAGTTTGTGTCGCACAAGCGCGCGACGGATATTTTGCATACAAATACAGCCGACGCCTTGCAGGACGCCCTGATGTTCCGCAAGGGGATTGTGATTACGAACGTGCCTTATTTGGTGGATTGAGGCAGGAGAAAAGAGAAAATTATGAAAGCAGTTGTTGTGGGTTGCGGCCGCCTGGGGGCTGAGTTAGCCTACCGCCTTTATCAAAGAGGGCATGAGGTAGCGGTTGTGGATTTGGATGAGAAAGCGTTTTCGCGCTTGCCCGATGATTTCGAGGGGCGCTTCAGCGAGGGAGACGCTTTGAACCGAGACGTGCTACGCCGCGCCGGCATTGAGAAAGCCGATTCGGTGGCGGTGGTCACGGACTCGGACATATTGAATGCTACCGTTGGCCACATTGCCCTGACGGTGTACCATGTGCCGAACGTGGTGGTGCGGAATTACAACCCGCGCTACCGCCCCATTCATGAGGCGTACGGGCTGCAAATGGTCAGCGCCTTGAGCTGGGGCGCTCAACGCCTGGAAGAAATGATGTATCACGCGGATGTTCGCGCCGTCTTCTCGGCGGGCAACGGCGAGGTCGAAGTCTATGAACTGGCGATT
Source organism: uncultured Anaerolinea sp. (assembly GCA_964403875.1). Lineage (GTDB taxonomy): Bacteria > Chloroflexota > Anaerolineae > Anaerolineales > Anaerolineaceae > Anaerolinea. The sequence continues at coordinate 7,954 of CAYOHX010000148.1, forward strand.
CAAGAGAATTGCGCCGGGCAGGTTTTGGGTGATCTGGTGAACTATGAAACTTGCGTGCCGGTTTCGGTGACCCGCGCCGGAAAGGCCATGCTGCCCAATCCGCAAATGAAGTTGGAACTGGGCGATGTGCTGCACGTCAGCGCGACGTTGGATGGCGTGGAAGCGGTCCGCGCTCGGGTTTGCCCTCCGCGGCGGAAGGAGTAGGGAGATGTTTGTAATTATTGGAAGCGGCGGGCGCACGGGCGCGCAGTTGGCGAGTATGTTGATTAGCATGGATCACGAGGTGCGAGTGGTGGAAAACCGCCCCGAGGTGTTGACCCGCATCCACCGGGAACTGCCGACGGAGACGATTGTGGAGGGGGATTGGTTGGACCTGAACGTGTTGGAGCAAGCCGGAATCCGTCATGCCGATGCATTGGCGGCCTGCACCACGATGGATGAGCATAATCTGACCCTGTGCTACCTGGCGCGCGAGCTTTACGGCGTCAAGCGAACCATTGCGCGGGTGAATAATCCACGAGATGCCTGGTTGTTCGATAAGACTTTTCGTGTGGATGTAGCCGTGAATCAAGCCGAACTACTCTCTAGCTTGATTCAAGAGGAAATGTCCCTGGGCGATATGATCACCCTGGTGAAGCTGCGCAAGGGCAATTACTCGCTGGTGGAGGAAAAGATTGCTGTCGGCGCGCCGGCGATTGGCGTGGCGATTAAAGACCTGAACCTCCCCGAGCGCTGCGTCATCGCGGCCATCGTGCGCAAGGGCGAGGTGATGATTCCACGCGGGATCAGTGTGATTGAGGAAGGCGACGAGATTCTGGCGGTGACGGACATGGAGGGAGCCCATCAATTGTCCGATATCTTCTCTCCGCCCGACCGCCCGCGAAATGGCAATGGGAACGGAAAAAAGAAATCCTAGGTAGTCAAAGGGTTCTTCGGAAATTTCTCGAGGCAATTCCGAAAAGAACTGTCGGAGAACCTTTGACCTAACCCTGACCTTGGGGTATAATTCGAATTCGCGTTAAGTGAAGTCAGTCGGCGCTTGGCGCCGTTGACCAGGGAGCAGTGAAGGGTCCCGTTGCGAGAAACGAGACGCTTCTCTGAGCCCGGTCTGACAAAATTGAGTCAAAGTTATTGAGAAAGGAACGGGCATGTCAACCAAACGAACTTACCAACCTAAAATCCGCCGCCGCATGCGCGTTCACGGTTTCCGTGAGCGCATGTCGACCGCTGATGGTCGTGAGGTGTTGAAGCGCCGCCGTCTGAAGGGCCGCAAGCGCTTGACGGTGACAATGAACAATGCTACCAAGCGCATTCGCTGGTAGATCTCGTCTTTAGAACCTTAAGTTGTCCGTGTGGCGAGCAGCACAGCCAGTCGCTCACCGGTCCGGTAACAGGTAAATGGGTGAAACGTGAGTTTCGCCTGACCCGATCGGCTGATTTCGAGCGGGTGCGGCAATCAGGTAAGTCGTATCCGCACCCGCTTGTTGTATTATTAGCCTTACCCAACGAATCGGATTCGGTGCGCATTGGCATTGCGGCGGGGCGTTCCGTGGGGAATGCTGTCGTTCGCAACCGGGCCAAGCGGCTGCTGCGAGCCTGCCTGGTGAGCCTGCTGCCGCAGGTGAGCGGAGGGTGGGATGTGGTGCTTTTGGCCCGCAAACCGCTGCCCGCCGCCGGATACTGGCAGTTGCTGTCGGCGTTGGAAGCAACGCTGAAGCGAGCCGGGCTGTTGAAGCGCGGTGAGGTGAGATGAGCGAAGACTACGCAAGCGAACCCAAGCTGCGCGATTTGCCGGTAACGTTTTGGAACCTGCCGCGAATCGCGTTATTGGGGTTAATTCGCTTTTACCAAAAGTTCATCTCGCCCGGTTTGCCGCCGGACACTTGTCGTTTTTATCCATCATGTTCCCATTACGGTTATCAGGCAATCTACAAGTACGGCGCGTTCAAAGGGAGTTTCATGGCTGCCTGGCGGGTGCTGCGCTGCAACCCGTTCAACAAAGGCGGTTTTGACCCGGTGCCGTAACAGGCTTCGATGATGTTGGAGAAATGGAGTTAATCTCTTGCGCACTACTTTCTTGAATTCAAAACGAATGTTGATGTTCAGCGTGCTGGTGGTGGTTGGCTTGCTGGCCAGCGCCTGCGGGGTGATGCCGAACAAAACCTGGCCGGGGCTGGCTGCCGATGAAAGCGTGGTTTACGTGACCTCGAACGGCCAGTTGATTGCGGTGAAAGATGGCGCTCAGCTCTGGCGCTTCCCTGAAAAAGTGAACCAGCAGCGTTTAATCATGTCGCCTCCTGTCGTGAGCAATGGCAAGGTCTTTGTGGGCGATTCGGCGAACAATGTGTACGCGATCGATGCCGCCACCGGGTCCCAGGTGTGGATCAATGAAGAGCAAGACGGCAAGGGGCGCATTGTGGGCGGGTTGGAGGTTGCGGACAGCACCCTGCTGATCCCTTCCACCGATCATGTTCTGTATGCTCGCGATCTCAACGGCACGCTGAAATGGAAGTTCGAGGCGCGCAACACGCTGTGGACGCAGCCGGTAAGCGACGGGCAAACCGTTTTCCTCGCGGGCATGGATCATTACCTGTATGCCATCGACATCGTTTCGGGCCAGTTGCGCTGGGAGCTGGATCTGGGCAGCGCGTTGATCGCCGTTCCAGCGTTGAACGGGGAAAAGATTTATGTGGGAACCCTGGGCAACGAAATGGTGGCAGTAGACAAAGCCACTGGCAAGATCCAATGGCGCAGCCCGTTGGAAGGCAGCGTTTGGTCGAAACCGCAGTTGGTCGAAGAGACCCTGGTGTTTGGGACCGAAGCGGGCAAGGTGTACGCGATGAATACCGCCGATGGCGTGGTGAAGTGGCAGATGGACGCCGGTTCCGCCGCTTTGGGCACGCCAGCCGTATTTGGCGAGGGTCTGGTTGTGGCTACCGAGAAGGGAGAGATCAATATGTACACCCTGGACGGTGGGCGACCCTGGTCGCGGCAGCTCAACGGTAAGCTGTATTCCGTGCCGGTGGTGGTGAACGGGCGGCTGGTGGTGGCGGGTTTGGATACAGACACGCTGCTGGCAACTTTTGATGAAACCGGCACGCCTTCCTGGACTTTCAACCCGGCCAAGTAGTGGAGTAAAACAACATGTGGGATACCCTCATCATTACGCCTTTTACCAACGTTTTGCTGCTGATCTATAACTTTGTCGGGCAGAACTTTGGCGTTGCGATCATCCTGTTCACGCTGCTGATCCGCTTGATCACCCATCCCTTGACTGTTTCGCGGATCAAGGGCGCACAGGGAATGCAGAAATTGCAGTCCGACAAGCGCTTCCAGGAGATGCAGGAAAAATATAAGAACGATAAAGAGAAGCTGGCCCAGGAGCAGATGAAACTGTACCAGGAGCTGGGCATCAATCCGCTCTCGTCCTGCCTGCCCATGCTGATCCAGTTTCCGATCATCATTGGCCTTTACCAGGCTTTGATTAAGGCCATGGCCAACACGCCTCTGGACCTGCTGAATCTGAGCCGCATCATCTGGCCGTTTGTCGATTCATCTTCGATCATCCCTTTGAACAACCGCTTCTTGTGGATGGATCTGAGCCAGCCTGAGCGCCTGTACTTGCCTTTCCTGAACTTTGGCATCCCGATTTTGGCGGTGATTGTTGCCATTACCACATACATTCAATCCAAACTGCTTTCCCCAACCCCCAATACGAGCAATCCGAAAGACCAATCGGCAATGATGACGAACATGATGAATATCTATATGCCCTTCTTGATGGGGTATATGGGGCTCACCCTGGCATCGGGCCTGTCGGTTTACTTCATTGCGGGTAACATCATTGGTATCGGACAGTACGCGCTTTTGGGGCGTGTGAATTGGCGGAACTTGCTGCCAAACTTCAAGCCCCCGGCTGCGGCGCAACAAGCCGATCCAAAAGTAAAGCGAGGCAAAAAATGAGTGCAGAGCGAACAACCCTGGAAGTCATCGCGCCGACCGTTGAAGAAGCCATTCAGAAAGGGCTCATGCAGCTCAATCTGCGCGAAGACGCGGTGGATGTTGAGGTGTTGGACACTGGCAGTCGCGGTCTGTTTGGCATTGGCAGCCGCCAGGCGCGCGTGAAACTGACTTTGAAGAACGTGGAAGCACCTCGACCAGAGACCCCGGCTCGGCCCGCCGCAGCTCCCGTGAGCGCTCCGGCAGCGCCCGCGCAGCAGCCCGCCGAGGTGGATGAAAACGACATGGAAGGGTCCGACGACGAGGCTGTGGAAGTTGCCCGGCAGACGGTGACGGAATTGCTGGAGAAGATGGCCGTCCATGCCAAAGTGAGCGCGCACCTGCAGAAGGCCGTGGATGCGCATGATGAGGATACGGTGATTGTCGACATCGAAGGCGACGACCTGAGTATTTTGATCGGGCGGCGCTCGGAGACGTTGAACGCGCTGCAATACATCACCAGTCTGATTGTGGGCAAACGCCTGAATCATTGGACGCCAGTGATGATTGACGTCCAAGGCTATCGGGCGCGGCGCGAACGGCAGTTGCGTGTTTTGGCGCGGCGCATGGCCGAGCAGGCCATTCACACCGGCAAACGCCAGACGTTGGAGCCCATGCCCGCCGCGGAACGCCGCGTGATCCACATGGAACTGCGCGACCACCCGGATGTGATGACCGAAAGCACCGGCGAAGAGCCGAATCGCAAGATTACGATTGTGCTGAAGAAATAAAAAAAGCGGGGGCAATTCATGAAT
>CAYOHX010000149.1:0-12621 GCA_964403875.1 uncultured Anaerolinea sp.
GAAGCCGCTCACACACCCTAAATGCGGATTTCACCTCGCCAATTCCCAATGAGCCCTCAAAACTATGTTTGTTTTCAGTGTATAATATTCGCCAATGCGCATTCCCAACCTGTCGACAAAAAAATGGACTCTAATAATTCTGGGTGTCACCCTCCTGTTAGTAATTTTATTGGCCGGAGGCATGGACGGCTTGCGCTTTGAAGAAGGCGAACCCCTCCCTCAAGAAACCATGACCGTCGAAGCGAATCAGATGCCCTTCGCCGCCGCGAGTGACATTTTTGTCACCATCATGCGCGGCCTGCTTTCCCTTTCGGTCATCATCCTGCCTCTCTATATTATTTTACTCATATTTGATAAAAAGACCCGCAAACGCCTGCTCTCCGATTTGCCGCTCATCTTCTTACTCATCCTGGCCCTCATCCTCGTTCGCGAAGCAGCCCAACGGTCTGGCCCAGGGATCGTCAATGAACCCCTGCCACTCGAGGAAGCCACCGATGCCCCCGTTGACATCATGGCCCTGCCCGAAGAGACCGAGGTTCCCCAAACCTTCATCAGCATTGCCACCATCATCGTGGTGCTGGCCATTTTCGTCGCCGTGGCCGGCGTATTCTGGATCGTGCGCCTCAGCCTGCAAAAAGAAAAATCAGCCGTGGTAGGAGTCATTGCCGTGGAAGCCCAGGAAGCCCTCGATTCTCTCTACGCGGGTGGCGACTTACGCGAAACGATTCTCCTCTGCTATCAACGCATGCTCTCCGCGGTGGCCAAACAGCGCAACCTGCTCCGCCCCATCGATATGACCCCCAGCGAATTTGGCCAGGTCCTGGTTAGCAAAGGTCTACCAGCTCGCCCGGTCAATGAGCTCACCCACCTGTTTGAACTGGTCCGTTACAGCCAGCGCCCGGCGGGTCCCAAAGAGCACCAACAGGCCGTTCACAGCCTCAGCTCCATCATTGCCGCCATCCGTCCCCCCGAGAGCAGCACATGAAATTCCGCCCCACGCGCCGCACCCTTCTACTCACCGCGCTCCTCCTCGTCACGCTGCTGGTCGAAGCGTATTTGTTCATTTTCCTCCAGGATGCCGTCAAAGAAACCATCATCCTGCCTCTGGCCTCCATGTTCTTCGAGTTCAATCGCATGTTGCGCAGCATCGACCAGGTCGTCTATTGGGCCATCCTGGTCGTCATCGGATTGGGGTTGCTATACACCTTTGCCGCCGATGTCATTCGCCCGCCCGCTGGACGCCCCGCCAAATTCTCCTCTGCCTGGACCAACTCCCGCTTCCGTTCCTGGCGTCATTATTTAGAATCCTTCGATAACAGCAATTTTGCCAGCGAGAACCTGGCTTTCGAACTTTCGCGCCTCATCGCCAGCATCTACGCTTTGCACGAAGAGCTGACCCCCGCCCAGGTCAACCGCCTGGCCGAAGAAGGCCTGCTCAATATCCCGCCGAACATCCGCGAGCTGCTTCACACACGCCGCTTTGCCACGGTTCGGCCCAAACCCACCTGGAAAGAAAAACTCTTCCGCCGGAAAAAAGTCAAACCGGCCCCGTCCGCCCACAGCACCGCGGCCCACGCCGAGGTTGAACAAATCATTGCATTCATTGAAAAAGAATTGGAGGTCTCCCGTGACGCAGATAACCGTTAATCAAGTATCCGAATACTCCGACCGGGTAATCCAGGAAGTGAGCCGCGCCATTGTCGGCAAAGAAGATCTACTCAAGCAGATCATGGCGGTCATCCTGGCCGGCGGCCACATCCTTCTCGAAGATTACCCCGGCCTCGCCAAAACCCTCATCGCCAACAGTTTCGCGACCGCCCTGGGAATGACCTTCAAGCGCATCCAATTCACCCCCGACCTGCTCCCTGGCGACATCACCGGTGGTTACATCTTCAACCGGGCCGAAAATCAGTTCGTCCTTCGCCAGGGTCCAATTTTCACTAACGTCCTCCTGGCCGATGAGATCAACCGCGCTTCGCCTCGCACCCAATCCGCCCTCCTGGAAGCCATGCAGGAATACCAGGTGACCCTGGAAGGCGAAACCCTCAAACTGCCCGATCCGTTCATTGTCATCGCCACCCAAAATCCCATCGAGTACGAGGGAACCTTCCCTCTTCCCGAAGCGCAGTTGGACCGCTTCTTGGTCAAACTGGCCGTGGGCTATCCCACCGTCGATGAAGAGCGGGAAATTCTGCGCCGCCGCCGCGAACGCCGTCAGGATGCCTTCTCCCTTTCGCCGGTCATCGACGCCCAGGGCCTCCTCGAGATGCGCGCCGCCATAGAGGATGTCTACCTCCAGGAAGATATCGAGCGCTATATCGTCCAATTGGTCGATCATACCCGCACCCACCGACAGGTCGTGGTGGGGGCCAGCCCGCGCGGCAGCCTGGCTCTGCTCAAACTCACCCGCGCCTGGGCCGCCATGCAAGGTCGCGATTATGTCCTCCCCGATGACATCAAGTCCTTCATCCTCCCTGCCCTGCACCACCGCCTGGTCCTCGAACCTGACTTGTGGACTACCCCCAAGGCCGCCGATCGTGTTTTGGCCGAAGTCATCCAGGCTGTTCCCGTGCCCGTCGTTCGTTAGCCCATGCGCCCGCGCCTGATCCTGTTCTGTGTGCTGATCTTTGCCCTGGTTATTGCCGGGGTAGCCTCGCGCTTCGCGCAGGGAAATGACGAAACAGAAATTAATACAAGTGGCATCCTGGCCCTGGCAGCCGGCTTCTGCCTGTACCTCATCGAAGCCGTTTGGTCAGCCCCCCAGCGCGCGGACTTACGCATTCAGCGCCACCTCAGCGCCGATCGCGTTTCCCCGGGCCGCCCGGTTGAAGTCAACCTGGTTGTCACCAACGACGGTCCTGACCTCCCCGAATTGTACCTGGACGAAATTCTCCCTGCCCGCCTGAGCCTCATCGAAGGCCGCACCCATCTCCTCACCTCGCTCAAATCCGGCGAAGAGATCGAATGGACCTACACCGTGGAAGGCGACCGCGGCGATTTCTATTTCGGCGATATCACCGCAACGGCCAGCGAGCAGACCGGGCTGTTCAAAATCACCCAGGCCCTCGAAACCGGCCAGCGGTTGATCGTCCAACCTCTGCCCCGGCATATGCGTCACATCCCCATTCGCCCACCCCAAACGCGCGGCTTCGCTGGCCCCATCCCCGCGCGCCAATCCGGCACCGGCACCGATTTCTTTACCGTCCGAGAATACCAACCCGGTGACGCGCTCCGCCACATCAACTGGAAACTCTCTGCGCGCCAGGAACAGCAGCTCATCACCAATGTCTTCGAGCAGCAGCGCATCGCCGATGTAGGTATCATCCTGGACGCTCGCCAGCCCGCATACGCTCAGGCTGGCATGGGCAACCTCTTCGAGCACGCCGTTCGCGCCGCCGCCGACCTGGCTGAAAACTTCTTGAACGAAGGCAACCGGGTGGGCATGTTGGTCTATGGATCCGCCATCGATCGCGCTTTTCCCGGCTACGGCAAGGTGCAGCGCCAGAATATACTTCGCCTCCTGGCTCGCGCCACGCCCGGCTTCAATTACGCCTTGGAAAAGCTGGACAACCTGCCCACACGTTTCTTTCCTTCCCGCTCCCAAATCATCCTCATCAGCCCGCTCTTGCCAGATGACGAGAAGGTGCTGCCCAACCTGTGCGCCAAGGGGTACCACGTTCTGCTGGTCAGCCCCAACCCCATCAACTTCGAGAGCAGACATCAAGGTTCCGAGTGGGTCGATCAAATGGCTTTACGGATCGCCACCGCTGAACGCCGTCTGCAAATTAACCGCCTGCGCCGTTCCGGCATTGTGGTCGCCGATTGGGATGTCAAAGAAGCCCTGGACCCCGTTTTGCAAGCCCTCATGGCGCGCACGCCCCAAACCGGAGGCCGCCGCCTATGAACACTCGCCTGCTTCTCATCCTCACCATCGTTGCCGCCGCGGCGCTGCCTTTCACCGGCTTCATCCTGGAAGGGCTGTGGTGGGGCGTGGCCGCCTCGGCTTTGGCAGGCGGATTGTGGTACATGGGTCTGCGTTACCAACGCGGATGGTTTGTCCACCTGGCTTTTGTCGCTCTGGTAGCCCTCAACGCCTTCATCATGCTGGTCCAGCCCATTTTCATTGGGTTGGGGGGTGGTTTTTCCGCGCTGGCCGCCTGGGATCTCAGCCGCTTTTACCCGCGCCTGAAGGTCTATTCGCCCGTCGAATCGGCTCGAACGGCGGAAAAGCGGCACCTGCTGCGGCTGGGCGGGGTGTTGGCCGCCGGCATCCTCCTGGCGGTACTGGTCCAACTACTCCAGTTCCAATTCAACTTCGTCACCTCGTTCTTCCTCAGCCTGCTGGCCCTCATCAGCGTCCGTCTGGTGGCCCTGGCCTTGTTCAAACAGCCCAACCTCCCCGGCGAAGAAAACTAGCCCCGCAATGATTGCAGCGCGCTCAACAACTGCCCCACCATCTTGGAGCGGTAATCAATGGCCGCCGCCACGTTCTTCATGTGCAGCTCATAAACGGTCGCATCGACCTCGAGCACCCCGTTGGCGTTCTTCATCATGGGCAAAACGCTTGAGTTATCGCCATCCAGCTTGATCTCCGTCCGCGCCGCGGGTTTTGCCTCATCAAACTTCACGCCCTCTCCTTGCCCCACCTCCACAAAACGTGTCTCCACGGTCAATGTCGCCGCGCCATCCACGTAATGGGCGATTTTTTCAGCCACGTTCTTCATCGTTGCCGCGAAATCATTCGCCATGCTCAACTCCTTTGAAATAAATCTGATCGGATGATCGGGTAAATAATCTCGTTGACCGCTCGCCAAACTAACCCAGGCAGCGCCACCACCAGCGCCGGGCCGCTCAAGGCCGAAACCCGCGCCACCACGCCGATCCATTTCACCACCGTCAGGGCAGTCTTGACCGTGGTCAGGCGTGTGGCCAGGGCCAGTTCCAGCGATCGCCGGTGCAGCGCTTGCTGGCTCGTCCGCGCATTCACTTGCCAAAAAGTCTCCAGATGCCCAAACCAGTTCACCGTGCTGCGCGCCAGCAACCGTCCTTCTACCGACGTTTCCACCCAGGCGTAGTACTGCACCTGCCGCCCGGCCTGCTCCAGGAAAGCCGCCAACGCCCCTTGCTCTTTTTCCGCCCCGGTCAGCGGGCTGGTCCGCGCCGCCACGGCCAAAGCCGCCGCCTGTTCATCGTCCAAATCAGCTTCGTCCAGACTGCGCCCCGCCTCCAGCAACCGTCCCGCCTGCTCCGCCATCACCCCGTCCACAGCCTCGCTCCGCGCCGCATCGATCCGCCAAACGCCGCCCAGGGGCATATCCGCCCGCGCGGGAAAGCTCGCGTCAAAGCTCACGGCGTCCTTGCCCACCCCGGCAATATCACCCGGCTGGGTCCGCCACAAACCGTATAGCTCCCCGGCAGCCTCCGCCCCAGGGTCCAGGTAACTCAGCGCCAGGCTCACCCGCCGCCGCCTCCCGGTCGGGTCAGCCCGGTCACAGCCGACACCGCCGCTTTAATCAACTCTGAGCGGTTGGCCTGCGCCTGCTTAACCATGTCCAGGTGAATATTCCACAAATCCTGGTCCACCTTGCCAAACTCATCCTGCGGCACACACAGCACCGTATCTCCGTCCAATTTGATGATGGTCAGCGCGCGCAACTGCGGATTCCCGGTCAGTTTGCCCTTCTCAATGCCAATCTTGCTCATGTCGTTGGTCACGTAGGTGGACACTTCCAGCGTAGTCGCATCACTCACCGCCTCACTGAGCACATCTCCAACCTTCTTGACAAAATTCTCCAAGGCCTGCCCAATCTCGCTGGCCGATTTTTTCGGGCCGCCGAACAAATCAAAGCTCACAGGCTCTTTGATGGTCCCCTCCGCCCCACTCACGGTTGGCTCGGGAGGCAAATCCACTTCCAGCTTGCTCTCCACAGGCAGAGCTTGCGGTCGCGGCATCACGTGCCACGCGGCCACATAACCCTGCTTGCCTTTCACATCCTTGACCAGCAGCCATTCACCGGGCTTGCCCAGTTTATCCACGGCGCTGTCTTCAGGCTCCAGCACCAGCAGCTCCGCATTCAACGGCAGCCGGCGGATTAATGTCTTCGGCGAAATCACCGGACGACGGCGGAAAGCCAGCCCATCCTCGGCTACGCGCAAAGCCAGCGGCTCCGGCGGCGCCATCGTCACCCCAAACACCGGCGGCTCCACCTTTTGCAAGTCCACGCCCAGCGCAGCCTGCCCCGGCGCTTCCACCAGGTACCAGGCGGCAGCCAACCCCTCTTCGCCGGTCACGTCTCTCACTCGCACCCACTGGTAAATCTTGCCCAGCTTCTTGCGCACATCCGCCACAGCCTCCATCGCCACCACATCGCTGTTCAGCGGCAAGCGCTTGATGATATTGCTCTCCACAAATTCAGCCTTCTTGCGCAGCGCCAACCCGTCTCCCGTCACCTTCAGCACCAACTTCTCACCCTTCAGCCCGGTGTTCGGGTTGGCAGGCTTGGGTTCCGGCTCAACGGCCTGCTCGCTCTTGCTCACAAACCACGCCGCTGTGTAACCTTGCGCTCCCTCGGCATCTTTGACCGGCAGCCACTGGTTCACCTGCCCAATCCGCGCCTCCGCGATCGCGTCTTCCACCAATACTTCCAGTTTTGTGTTCAACGCGAAGCGCTTGATCAGGGTGTGCTCCGAGACAATCGGCTGTGAGCGCAGCGCCAGCCCATCTGCCGCCGCAAACACCGGGAAGCTGGTCCGCGCGCCGGTATCCAGGTCCACCGGCTCTGGCTTCGGCTGTGGCGCGGCGGGTCCTTCCAACCACACCACCGCCTGGATCACCTGGGCGGCATTCCCCGCAAAGCCATACCGCTCCTTGAGGGTCACTTCGCGAGTCTCGATCGGAAAAGGCCACGGATCGCGAATCAGGTAGTCTTCGCCTTGTTTGGCATAAATCACCACCCAATGATTCTGCAACCCAGCCTTGGGCGCGTAATCCACCTCTACGATCACCGGCTTGCCCAACCCCAACGAGGCATCTATCTCGGCCATCGGGGCCGGATAGGTGCGACATTGGATGAAGTTTCGATAAATCATCCCCGGCACAGCCGATGGCAGCACAGCCGGAATCACGTAAGCCGCTTGAAAACCACCTCGTTCCTTCATCCGGTCATTGAGTGTCGCCGGGTCCACGTCAAATCCATAGAACGTACACACCATCGCCAGGTCGGTCAGCAGACAACCAAAGTTGCCAATGGTCGTCGAGCTGTCGTTGCCCAGAGTCTTGTTCTTCCAGGCCGGGTCTTGCTGCGAAAAGAGTTTCATCTCAGGCATGACCTTCTCCTTTGCCGGGTATCCAATCCACAGTACAGTTTCGCTTCCCAATTATTATACAACTCGAGTCAACAAAATAGACCCTAAGGGTTTTCCGAAACCCTTAGGGTCTATTCTTATCCTATCCGCTTCTACACAACTATTCCCATTTATTTGATTTTTCGGGATTCCAGGCCGAGGCAATCGTCCAATAATCTTCATCAAAGCTGTCCATCAAAGCCATATCTTCGGCGCTCAAAGCGAAATCGTACAGATTTGCATTCTCGAAGATGCGCTCTTTGTTGGTTGATTTAGGAATGACAACCAGGTCGTGCTGCAGCGCCCAGCGCAGAGCCACCTGCGCCGCCGACTTGCCGTACCGATCCGCGACCTCCACCAATCGCGGGTCGCTCAACTTGCGCGACCGCGCCAACGGGCTGTAAGCCTCTACCACAATGCCCTTGCTCTGGCAGTAATCCACCAGGGGTGTTCGCGTCAGGAACGGACTCACCTCGATCTGGTTGGCCGCCGGAATGATGGGCGAATCCGTCAGCAGTTCTTCCAGATGGCGAATGGTGTAATTACTCACGCCCACCGATCGACACAGGCCTTCTTCGGCCAACCGAACCATCGCCCGCCAGGTATCCTTGCGCAATCCACTCACCGGCCAATGCACCAGGTACAGATCCACGTAATCCAGTTTGAGCCGTTTGAGCGAGGCCTCACAGGCTTTCAGCGTAGAATCATAGCCCTGGTCATCATTGAACACCTTCGTGACCACGAAAATATCTTTCCGGGGCAGGCTGCTGCCAGAGATAGCCAAACCGATGTCCTCTTCGTTGCCATATGCCGCCGCGGTGTCGATGTGACGGTAGCCCGCCTCGAGGGCCCACTCCACAGCCTGGCGCGCAGTGCCATCCTGCTGCGCCTGCCAGGTTCCCAATCCCAGGCGCGGAATCTCCACGCCGTTATTCATTTTGATCGATGAAGCCACATTCAATTCCATTTCTCAATCCTTTTCCAAAACCGACTCGTATGTGAACGTTCTAATTATTACAATAACGCTATTTTACCCAAATTCGGGTCACGCGACAAATCTTCTAACCTGAAGCTCATCATCGGGATTCTTCAGGTCGTTTCCATGCCCATATTCTTCATAGCGCTTCAGCCTGGCCCCCGGAATAACCCGGCCCGCTGCCCCGCAACTCGCCGGCAGCGAGCGTTGATCCCATTTCCGCCGCGCTTCGGTGTATAATCCTCTTGTACTCCCATCCTTTTCGCAGGACAAGACAATGGAAGAAAAGCAGCACAAACGCGCGATCAATGCCTGGGTGCTTTACGACTGGGCCAACTCCGCTTTCGCCACCACCATCATGGCCGCCGTTCTCCCCGTCTACTACGCCTCGGTTGCCGCCGCCAATCTGCCCGGCAATGTCGCTACCGCTTATTGGGGTTACACCACCTCCATCTCCCTGCTCATCACCGCCATCATCAGCCCCATTTTGGGCGCGGTGGCGGACTTTCGCGGTTCAAAAAAAACGCTTCCTGACCTTCTTCATGGCCCTGGGTGTCCTCGGCACGGCGCTGTTGTACTTCGTTCGCACCGGCGATTGGCTGATGGCGTCCATGTTCTTTGTCCTCGGCGAATTGGGCTTCGCCGGATCGCTGGTTTTTTACGATTCTCTCCTACCCCATATCGCCCGTCCCGATGAGATCGACCAGGTTTCTTCCAAAGGCTATGCCATCGGCTATCTGGGCGGTGGCTTGCTCCTGGCCATCAACCTCGCCATGATCATGCCGGCCCCCGATGAACTGACCGGCATCATGACCCGCCTGACCTTCCTCACCGTGGCCCTGTGGTGGTTCGTCTTCAGCATCCCCCTCTTGCGCGTGGTCAGCGAACCCCCGCGCCGCATCCAGGCCGGCGAAGCCGGGCAGAACCCCGTGAAGGTCAGCTTCAAACGCCTGTACAACACCTTCAAAGAAATCACCCGCTTCCGTGATCTGTTCATCTTCCTGGTCGCATTCTGGTTTTACAACGACGGCATCGGCACCATCATCAAGATGGCTACCATCTACGGCTCCGAAATCGGCATCGGCCAAACCACCCTCATCGGCACTCTGCTCATGGTGCAGTTCGTCGCCATTCCCTTCGCCTTCCTTTTCGGCTGGCTGGCCAAGAAGATCGGCACGCGCCAATCCATCTACATCTCCCTCCTGGTCTACACCGGCATCGCCATCGCCGGCTATTTCGTCGCCAAAGAATGGCACTTCTGGGCCCTGGGCTTTGCCGTAGCCACCGTGCAGGGCGGCAGCCAGGCCCTCAGCCGCTCCTTGTTTGGCCGCATGGTTCCCAAGAGTAAATCCGCTGAATTCTTTGGCTTCTTCAGCGTCAGCGAGAAGTTCGCCGGCATCATGGGGCCATTCGTCTTTGGCGTGGTCGGCCAGTTGATGGGCAACAGCCGCGTAGCCATCGTCTCGCTCATCTTCTTCTTCGCCGTTGGCGCGGCTTTGCTCACGCGCGTGAACGAGAAGGAAGGCATCCGCGTAGCTCAGGAAGAGGAACAGGCCCTCCAAAACTCAACCATCGCGGGCTAGTTGGAACCAATCGCCAGGGTTAGTCGTCCTCATGGTATCATTTGCCCATGTCACGCCTAACCCGTATTTCCTTCCTTCTGGCCTTCTTCTTCGCGCTCGATAAAGCGGCTGGCTTTTTCCGCCAGATCATCGTCGCCAAGCTATTCGGCCTCTCGGATATGTTGGACGCCTTCAACGTGGCCAACAACATCCCCGACATGCTCTACGCCCTCATCTCTGGCGGCGCGTTGGCCATTGCCTTCATCCCCGTTCTCTCGGCCACCTTCACCCAGGAAGGCCGGGATTCCGGCTGGAAGCTCTTTTCGCGTGTGGTCAACCTGGTTTTTCTGGTCACGGCCGTGCTCTCGGTGGTAGTCTTCTTCTTCGCCGAGCCGCTGGTGCGTTCGCGCGTGGGCGTAGCGCCCGGTTTTGGCCCCGAACAACAAGCCTTGGTGGTCCGTTTGATGCGCCTCAACCTGATCGGCACGCTCATCTTCTCCATCAGCGGGTTGGTCATGGCCGGGTTGCAATCCAATCAGCACTTCCTCCTGCCGGCCCTGGCCCCGGTTGTCTACGATGTTGGTCAAATTTTCGGTGCGCTCGTCCTCGTCCCCACCGAACCCTTCGGTTTCGGCGGCGTCACCTTACCAGCCTACGGACTGGGGGTCAGTGGGCTGGTCTACGGGTCCATCATCGGCGCGGCTCTCCACCTGGCGGTGCAGCTCCCCGGCCTCATCCGCTACAAATTCCATTGGACCCCTTCGCTGGGCCTCAAGAACGAAGCCGTTCAGCGCGTCCTGGCCCTCATGGGCCCTCGCCTGCTGACCATGCTCTACATCCAGGGCGTCTACCTTCTGCGGGACAATCTCGCTTCGCGGCTCAAAACCGGCTCAGTCACCGCACTCACCTACGGCTGGATGGTCATGCAGATCCCCGAAACCCTCATCGGCACAACCATCGGCACCGCTCTGCTGCCCACCCTCTCCGAATATGCCGCCCAAAAGAACGACGAGGCCTTTCATGCCACCCTCCAGCGAGCCGTGCGCGTTCTGGCCGGCCTCACCATCCCCATCGCCGCCGTGGCGGCGGGCGGTCTGGGCCCCTTGTTGGGCGTGGTTTTTGGCTTTGGTCCCGAAGGCACCCAGACCCTCTTGTGGGCTACTCGGGGCTTCCTGCTCGGCATGACCGGCCACAGCCTCATGGAAGTGGCCGCCCGATCCTTCTATGCCCGTCAGGATGCCCGTACCCCGCTCATCACCGGCTGGATCTCCTTCGCCTTTTACATTGCCCTGGCCGCGGCCCTCTTCCGACCGTTGGGGCCCGCGGGTATCAGCCTGACCGACTCCATCATCTTCACCGCCCAGCCCGTGGCCCTGCTCATCATCCTCACCCGCCGCCTGGGGCGTCCGCTCAACCTGGGCACCACCCTGCTCCGCGCCTTTGCCGCCGCGCTCATCGGTGGCGGTGTCTCCCTGTTCATCGCCAACCTCGCCTGGACCGAGTCCAACCCTCTCTTCGGTGGGTTGGCAGCCCTTTCGGCTGGGGCGCTGCTCATCTTGCCCTGGATCTGGCAGGAACTGCGCTTACTGCTTAAATTGTAGATGAGACTTGAAAGGAAACCCGCGCCTGGGCGGCGAACCGCCCGCCCTTTGCGGTATAATACGGCCTATGTCTGAATCAAACATCGAAAACACTCAACCGACCCAGCCCTCCCTGGATCAAACCCAAGCCATCCAGCCAGGGCAGCCGGTCAGTGACACCTCGCCCGTGCCTGTTCTCCCCAAAAAGCGCCGCTTCAACGGCCTGTGGGTCCTTGCCGGAATCGTCCTTGTGTTCGCCCTGGGTGGGCTGGGCACATTCATTGGCTACAAAGCCGCCCTGGCTGACCGCGCCGCCAGCTATCAAGAGCAGTTAGCCACCGAAGCCACCGAGCAGTTCATGCTCGCCCTCCAGGAGCAAGCGGCCGGCAATTATCAAGTGGCCCGTACCCGCCTGGAATACGTCATCTCCCTGGACCCCAATTTCCCCGGCGCAATGGAGAAACTCACCGAGGTGATGATCGCTATGGCGGTCACCCAGACGCCCACTCCCGAACCCACCCCGACTACGGTCGTGCTAACCCCCACCCCTGACTTCCGTGGCGAAGAAGATATTTTCAATCACGCCCGCCAACTTCTGGCTGCCTCGGAGTGGGAATCCGCCATCCAGACGCTAGACGCCCTGCGCGACAAGAACCCTACCTACCGCGCGATCGAAGTCGACGGGCTGTATTATGTCGCTTTGCGCCACCGTGGGTATATTCGCATCAGCCGTGGGCAGTTGGAAACCGGCATCTACGACCTCACGCTGACGGAGCGTTTCGCCCCGTTGGATGAAGAAGCCAAAGGGCTGCGCAACTGGGCCCGCATGTACATCGCCGGGGCCAGCTTCTGGCAGGTGCGTTGGGACCAGGTTCTGGCCTACTTCTCCCAAATTTACCCCTATGTTCCAAACATGATCGACATCAACGGGGTCACAGCCACCGAGCGCTACCGCACCGCTTCGATTGAGTACGCCAAACAATTGGAACAAACCGACAACGCCTGCGAAGCCATCATTCACTACCAGAACGCCATCGCCATTCGTACCGAGCCGGAACTGGAAATGGCCCTCTCCAACCTAGTCACGGCTTGCTCCGAACCCACGAATGCCCCGGTGGTCGAAGAAACGCCGACCTCCACCCCCACGCCGACGGCGACC
>CAYOHX010000150.1:0-12443 GCA_964403875.1 uncultured Anaerolinea sp.
GAATTGCCCCTACGAAACACCCCAGCCGGAAACCTTCTGAGAATTTATGAATGGGTTATCATTACGCGAGGAGGAGCCATCATGCCAACTGAGAAAAACTGGCTGAGCCACATGATCCGCAAGACCTTCGAATTCGAGGGCGAAATCATCTATTGGCGCGGCCCTGCGCCTTACCTCTTTGTGTCCGTGCCAGAAGAGCAGAGTCAGGAGATCAAAGCGCTCTCTGGGCTGGTCACCTACGGCTGGGGAGTCATCCCGGTGCGCGCGCGGATTGGGGACACCGAATGGAAAACCTCATTGTTCCCCAAAGATGGGCGCTACCTGGTCCCCATCCGGGTGAGTGTGCAGAAGGCGGAGGGCTTACTTTTAGGTGACCGGGTCTCGATCCGCTTAGACATTGGAGGAGAGGAAGGATGAGCATAACATTTCAAATCGAAAATTCCGACCCAGCTTTGTTAGCCAAAGCAAACACCATTGCACGGGCTTTCGTGCAGGACTATATGCGCCCAGACGTGGTGGGCATCGTCCTGCTGGGGGCCATTCCGCGGGGGTATTTCGATGCCCATGCCGATATCGATATTGCCATCTTCCAGCAGCGCGGAGCCGAACTGCCGCTCAAAGAAAAGTTTTTACAGGTTGACGGCCTGGAAGTGCAAATCTGGCTATCGGACTACGAAGACGACCTCGACGCTGCCTGGGACATGGCCCGGCGCTGGACGTATACGCAGCGTGAGATCGTCTATGATCCGCAGGGTAAAATTGCTCAACTGTTGGCGCAGAAGGTGCCGCTACAGCCTGAGGAGCGGCGCTGGATGTTGATGGCGGGGCTAACCCTGTCGGAGTGGTACGTGAACCGCCTGACGCAGTTGTGGGTGGATCGAGGCAGCCTGACGAGCGCGCAGCAGATGTTCGAGCAGGGGCTGAACTTTTTCTACGAGATGTTGTTTGGCCTCAACCACGCGTTGGTGGCGGACCCCAAGTGGCGGCTGTACTGCGTGGAGCGCCTCGAGCGGCTGCCCGCCGGGTTTCAAGAAGGCATTCGGGCCTGCCTGACCCTGCGCGCCTTCACCCCAGAAGATCTTGAGCGCCGTAAACAAGCCTTTATGCAGATGTGGGAGGAAATGAAGCCTCTGGTGGAAGCCGAAACACGCCTGACCTACGAGGAAATGTTGGCGGTGGTGTAAAGAGACCGGGCGCATCCCTTGACTCTCCCCTCGGGGCAGGGTGTATCCTGGTCACGAAGGGAGAAATGCCATGACCCACAACAAAGTACGGATCGGCGTGCTCGGAACCGGATTTGGGCAGAATCACGCCCGCATCTATACATCCTTCCCGGACGTGGAAGTGGTGGGGATTGCGGGCCGGGACGCGCAGAAGACTCGGGCGGCGGCCCAGGCGCTGGGCATTCCAGCCTGGACCGGTGCCCACGAATTGCTCTCTAGCCCGAATGTGGATGCGATTGACCTGTGCGTCCCAACCCGGCTTCACGCCCAATACGCGATCGAAGCGCTGCGGCAGGGCAAGCATGTGTTTGTCGAAACACCCGTGGCTTACAGCATGGGAGAAGCAACGCAAATGGCCCAAACGGCTGATGATTGCCAGAAGCTGTTGATGGTGGCCTTGTTTGGGCGCTACGTGAGCGACTATAAATTTGTGCATGATTGGGTGGCTGCCGGGCGGATTGGCAAGCCGCGGATGGTTTTTGCCAACCGGCGCACCCCGCCCATTTGGGGCGATGGTTGGGACGAAAATTTCATTTTGGACTTGATGCTCCACGACCTGGATTATGTTTGCTGGTTGTTGGGCCAACCGCACGCGGTGACCAGCCGAGCGTTGCCGTATGGAGAGAAGGGCTGGGGGCAGGTGTTCGTGGCCCTGGAGTATGAGGGCGCGAGCGCGGTGGTGGAGGGCAGCGGAATCATGCCGTTGAGTTTCCCGTTCAGCACCAGTTTGCGCGTGGTGGGCGACACGGGAGCCATCGATTTGGGTTGGTATTGGGGCGGCGAATACCCGATCAGCGAGATCAAGTTGTACCCTCAGCATGGCGAGCCTGAAAGACCGCAAACGCCGAAGTACGATCCTTACACGGCGGAGTGCCGCCACTTTGTGGACAGCGTTTTGGGGAAGGCCGAGCCAGGCATTCTGGATATTCAGGTGGCTTGCGACTCGTTGAATGTGGCCCTGGCCGCGCGGGCCTCTCTGGAACAGGGCGGGATACGCATAGAACTGGACCCGCGGGCTGCTGGGCGGGTTTGAAAATTTCGCAAAAGTGAAGGGTTGCAAGCCCTTCACTTTTGCGAAATTGGTACCATTCCGTTGATGACCACCTTGCCGCGGGCGTGGCCCTGGCGGAGATAGTCGAAAGCTGCCGGTGTCTGTTCGAAGGGGAAAATGCGATCGATGATGGGCTTGACCTTTCCCGCGGCGACCAATTCGATGACTGTTTCCAGGTCGGCGGCGTTGGGCTTGGCCGCCAACAGGCGCATTTTGCGGTCGCCGAGCGACAGGACCGGTCCCAGAAGCATGGTTTTGATGAGTTGGGGCAGGCCGCCACCCACCAGGACGAAGCTTCCTCTGGGAGCCAGCATACGGCGATAATCCCGCAGAGGCCGGCTGCCGTTGACACCCAGGATCAGGTCAAAGGTCTCGCCACTTTGGGTAATATCGGTCTGGGTGTAATCGACGACCCGCTCCGCGCCCAAGGCGCAAACCAACTCCGCGTTGTGCGGCCCACACACGGCGGTGACCTGGGCGCCGAAGTGTCGGGCAAGCTGCACGGCGAAGAGGCCCACCCCGCCGCCCGCGCCGTAGATCAAGACCTTCATGCCAGGCTGAAGCTTCCCTACATCTCGCAAGCCCTGCAAAGCGGTCAGCGCGGCCATGGGCACGGCGGCGGCCTGATCGAAGGAAACCTCCTTGGGTTTGAAGGCCAGAAGTCTTTCGGGGGCGGCTACGTACTCGGCCAGTCCGCCAAAGCTGGAGGCGGACAGGTCGCCAAAGACGGCATCGCCGACCTTGAAGCGTTGGGTGTTGGGCCCGGTGGCTTCAACCACCCCGGCGATGTCGGCGCCGAAGATCTTGCCTTTAGGAATGATGCCCATAGACATGGAGCGGTAGTCAGCAGCGTTGAGTGAAACGGCGTGAACCTTGACCAGCACCTGGTTTTCTTGGGGGATGGGTTTTTCTACATCGCGCAGCGAGAGAAGGGCGGGCGCATTGTTTTTATTGTAAACGATAGCTTTCATAATAACCTCTTAACGAGATGCCGCGATTGGGCTGCGGCTCAGGAGGACCCAACCTTAGGGGCCTCCACGATCCAAAGAATTTATGCGGCAGATTGAGCAAATTTCACCGAAGGGCGAAAGCCTTTGGCCAGCAGCCAGATGGCAAAGACCATTTCCTGCACGGCCAGCGGGCCGATCAGAAAACCAATGGATGAATCAAGCGAAAAGGCAGGGTGGGCGGGGCTGAGCAGGCACACGAAGGGGGCCAAGAAGTACACAATCGAACCGGCGAGCCCCCAACCCGACAACCAGCGCGGAACAACCTTCAGTTGATAGAGCAGGAAGTTGATCATGATTGAGCCGATGCTGAACACAATTGCGAGGAGCAGTTCGAGCCATTTTCCGGTTGAAAGCAGCAGGGTTCCCAGAGCGGTCAGATTGGACAGTTCCAAGGCGTCTGTCACCAGCGAGGCTTGCCGCCCAACCGAAAGCAACATCAGCCAGCAAAGCACCATTAACAGGTAGGTGATGGCTTCCAGCACGCCTCTGAATACGATGGCTCCAATGGCCATGACCTCATTTTGCTTTCTGAGGATGGGGAACAGCGCCACCGGAACCATCGCCAGAGGCAGCCCCATGACCAGGATCAACAGCGAACCGGTGATCCACTGCGTTTCGTGGGCGGCGATGGCTTGCGGGTCGCCCGCTGCCAGGAGGGGTTGCGTGACGGCTACGCTGAGGATTCCGGAGATAGTTCCGACGAGGAACAAGACGCCGACAAGGATTGAAATTTTGCGATACGGTTTCATTTTTACGACTTTCATTATTCTCGGAATAAAAGGAGCTACTCGCCCTTGAGTTCGCATTGGAAGACTTCGCCGATGCCGACCCCAAATACGTCGGCGATGCGGAAGGCCAGCTCGAGGGAGGGGGAATACTTGCCGGCTTCGATGGCTATGATGGTCTGACGCGATACGCCAACCTTTTCGGCCAGGTCCTGCTGGGTCATCTCGTTGGCAAAGAAGCGCAGCCTGCGAATGTTGTTGGAAATTTCAAATTTTTTGACCATATCAGACCCCCCTTCGATAGAAGTAGAGCTGTCCCAGGCCTTCCAGGATGGAGCCGGCCGAGAAGGCCAGGTATAGGATGTTGAGCATGACCACGGGCGAATAATGGAAGACCAGGGCAAGCAGGGCAGCCACAAAGCCGATCCCGGCAAAGGTGAAGCCGATGCGCTGGGATTTGAGCTCGATGTGTTGGTCCCGTTCGTCTTCAACCATTTCGAGTTGAATGGCGCGCTCGATTTCTTTGTCGTCACTGTCCATGTTTTGGATCTTCTTTTGCACGGCCAGCGAGATGGACAGGAGGATGTGGAAGACGATTTGGATGACGATGGTGACGACGATGCCGATGCCGATGAAGACCAGCATGGTGATGGCCCAGGGCCGCAAATCGCCGGGGGGCAATGCAGCCAGGCGGGTGGGACTGAAGGCGTAGAGGCAGTAGGCGACGAGGATCAAAATCCCGGAGAAGATGGTCGCGAGGGTTCGTTTTTCCTGGTAAGACATGATGTTTTTGTTTCCTTTCTATTGTCAACTCAGACACACATATAGTATCATAGAGATTACATAATGTCAAGTTAATTTAACATTATGTAGAGATAATTAGACCTTGAGAGAAGGAAACCGCCAAAATGCGGCAGCTCCCAGAGAACCCTTTGCCGGCTTCGGTGTGTAGTTACGCGAGAAGTGTATAATTTGGTATTGGTTTCGGTTGGTAAAAGGTTGAAACCTTTGCCAGCGTTGGCGACTAGAGACAAGGATTGTTATGGAATTTCGCTTCAAAGTAGACGACTTAACCGATCCGCGTGTGGCTCGGCTGCTGGAAGAGCACCTGGAAGACATGCGGGCCACCACGCCCCCCGAGAGCATCCACGCCCTGGATTTGGACAAGCTGAAACAGCCTGAAATTGTGTTTTGGTCGGTCTGGCAGGGAGAGGAACTGGCCGGTTGTGGGGCCTTGAAGCGCTTGAGCGACACCCACGCCGAGTTGAAATCGATGCGCACGGCGCGCAATTATCGCGGCAAGGGGCTGGGCACATTGATCCTGGAGCACATCCTCCGCGAGGCGCGTGCTCGGGGCTTCCGGCAGGTCAGCCTGGAGACGGGCTCGCAGGATTTCTTCGCCCCGGCGCGAGCGCTGTACGCAAAGCACGGCTTTACCGAGTGCGGGCCGTTCGAGGGCTACTGGGATGACCCTAACAGTGTGTTCATGACCCGCCTGATTTGAGCAAGGGCAGGATGGAGGAGGGCCGATTGGGCGAACCGGTTGGGCGACGGCTTGGAAAAGGCGCCGCGATTTTGTTCCTGGTGGGGCTGGCCTGGAAGGCGCTGTCGGGCGGCTTTGGACAGGCGAAGCGGGCGCGCACGTTGGGGCAGAAGGTCCAGACGGTGGCGCAGATCCAATGTGGCGGGCTGAGCTTGCTGGCAGCGCTGACCTGTTTGGGGCGGCGCGGATGGGTCGGGCCAGTACGGACGCTGTGGAGGGTTTCCTTGATCGTTGCGTCCGGGCTTTCGGGGCTGGTATGGGGGCCGCCCATGCCGCACATCGCGATTTTGTTCGCGGGGGTGGCTGGGGGAGTGGCGCGAGGCGTGGACCGGCTGTTGGGGGACGCGTCTGACCGGTCATTCCGAGGGGTATTCAAAAACGGAGGTTGAGGATGGCCCGTTTAATCTACTCGGCAATACTATCCCTGGATGGATATATCGAGGACGCGGAGGGCAGTTTTGATTGGGCAATGCCTGACGAGGAAACGCATCAATTTATCAACGATCTCGAACGCGAGACGGGCACATATCTTTACGGACGGCGAATGTATGAAATGATGACAGCCTGGGAGACCGACCCCAGCCTGATGGCTGAGTCCCCGATCACGCGCGATTTTGCGGAGATCTGGCAGGCCGCTGACAAGATTGTGTACTCCAAGACATTGCAGACTGTCGCGACGCGCAAGACGAGGATTGAGCGCAACTTCGATGCGGAAGTGATTCGGCAGTTGAAAGCGACAGCCGAACGGGATTTGGCGATTGGCGGCTCTGAGCTGGCTGCCCAGGCTTTTCGATCCGGGCTGATTGACGAATGCCAGCTATTTCTTGCGCCCATCCTGGTGGGGGGCGGAAAACCCGCCCTGCCAAAGCAGGTCCGCCTGGAGCTCAGCCTTTTGGAGGAGCGCCGCTTTGGCAGCGGCATGATTTATTTGCGCTACCGGGTACGGTAACGCTTCACCGAGACGCGAGGGTGGGGAACGACATGTTGAGTAAAGTGTTCAATGACCGTACCGCCGGCTGGATCGCCCGGCTGCTGCTCATCGCTATCACCTCGGCCTGGTGTTATTGGAGTCTGGGGGAGATGTACCACGAAGGCTGGTGGGGACCGTTCTACATCCGCCTGGTCTACTTGATTCCTGGGGCGGCTTTTTTGGCGCTGACGCTGATCGGCATTCGCTGGCCGCGCCTGGGCGGCTGGCTGATCATCGTCATCGGTGGAGCCTTCACGGTTTTCTTCCTGGATATTCACCTGGTGGATGGAAAGTTGAGCATGGACCGGGACTTGACGGGCTTCCTGGTGAGCGGGCCGCTGGTGCTTTTGGGGGCGCTGCTGCTGGTGGAGGGGCGCAACCAGCGCCGGCGGGTCGCGGCGGGCTGGCAGCCGCATTCAACCTGGTGGCGGCGCAACCCGTGGATGCTGCTGGCGCTGGCCCCGCCGCTGGCGATTGCAGTTGTCCTGTCGGCTCACAGCCTGCCCATCGTGCTGACGCGAGAGGATGACGGCTTGCGCGGCGCGCGGCGGATCGAAGGCAACGGCCAAACCCTGGTCTGGGCTCCAGCGGGGCCGGGGTGGAACTGGCGGCAGGATTACGGCGGGTTCCCATCGTGGAACATGCTCGCGCTCTACGGGCTGCCGCCGGTGGGGATGGGCGACAAGCCGGGTTACGGCTGGGAGAGCGGTCGGTTTGCCTCGGCGGAGGAAATGAAGCAGTACAACCTGTGCCTGTACCTGAGCGCGGACGGGCTGACCCTGGAAGCCGAGCCGCAATACATCTGGCGCATGCCCACGGTGGCGGATTACGCCAGCGCCTTTGCCCGGCATGGGCAGAACGCGGGCTGCGTCTGGCAGGGCCCGGGGAACCAGAAGATGGATTGCGCCCTCCTGCCGGACAAGGAGACGCCCCTGTGGGCCCCGGATTTGGAGCCGATTTATTATTGGGCGGCGGAGGAATACAGCCAGGACCTGGCTTATTATGTGTCGTATAACGGCTGGGTGAACCGCACGATCAAGTCGGGCGGCAACCCAAGGCACAGTTACCGCTGCGTGCGGGAGCCGTGAGGAGAAACATAGCTGTCTTCTCCCTCAGTAACAGCCGCCACAAACTCCCGCGGGCTGCGGCCGTACTGCTTGTTGAACTCCCTGGCAAAATGGGATGAGCTGCTGTAGCCCAGCAGCGCGGCGATTTCGGCCACGCTGTGCTCGCCGCTGGTCAGCAGGCCGCGGGCTTCCTCCAGCTTGAGCTTGCGGATGTAGGCTTTGATGTTGACGCCCACCGCTTGCTTGAACAGGGTCGAGAGGTAGCTGGGGTTGAGCTTTACCTCGGCGGCAATGTCTTTCAGGCGGCAGGGCTCATAGAGCCGCCGGCGGATGAAACGCATAGCGCGGGAGACGGGCAGGGGGTAGGGTCGCCGCTGCGCCGCGGTTACCGATTGGGCGTAATGGCGGATGGTTTGGATAGCCAGCAGCTTGACTTCTTCCTGGCTGACGCATTCTTCTACCTCGTTGATGGCATAGTCGCTGAGCGCGTAGCAGTTTTCGGGGTCGGCTCCCAGAGCGATGGCCTTGCGGCAAACCACCGCCACCAGGCAGATGACCCCGTTTTTCGCCGAACGCAAGGGTTCGGCAGCCAGCTTGTACCGCCCCAGGCTTTCGGGCGCAAGGTATTTCTCGAGGTCGAAATCTTCGCTGAGCAGCATGTTCAGCCAGACCTCCTCGATCTCGGGGGAGACGTGTTGATAGCCGAACATTTTGATTTGCTGGAGCACGCGCTCGACTTTTTTGCTGGTGTTCATCGATTGGCCTAAAATTTTCTCAAAAACCTAAAAAATGTATCGGTATCATAGCCGGCTTTTTGCTACTATGCAATGAGATCGGTTGAGAAGATGAATTTCCAACGAAATATCTTATCGGGAAGGGATGAACCAATGATCAAACAATCGCTGGGTGGTGAATGGCAGATGCGCGAGGTGAACGCGAACGAGTGGCTGGCGGCGCGGGTTCCGGGGGGCACCTTTACGGACCTGATGGCGGCCAACAAAATCCCTGACCCGTTCGACCGGGAAAACGAGAAGCAGGTCCAGTGGGTGGCGGACCGGGATTGGGAGTACCGCCGCGAGTTCGAGGTGGGCGACGACCTGCTGAAGGAAGACCGCGTGGAATTGTTTTGCGCCGGGCTGGATACGCTGGCCGAGGTGACCCTGAACGGGCAGCCCGTGGGCAAGAGCGACAACATGTTCCGCAGCTACGCCTGGGACGTGACAGCGATCTTGAAGCCGGGGAAGAATACCCTGGCCATCGTGTTCCGCTCCCCGGTGGCTTACATCAACAAACGCCAACAAGAGCGCAAACTGCCCACCATGATGAACGGGGGCATGGCCCACCTGCGAAAAGTGCAGAGTCACTTCGGCTGGGATTGGGGTCCCCGCCTGCCGATCAGCGGAATCTGGCGCGAGATTGCCCTGCGTGGCTATTCAACGGCCCGGCTGGGAGATGTGCGCCTGACCCAACGCCACGCGGATGGACGCGTGTGGATGGAGGTGGCTGCCCAGGCCGAGTCCTGGCGCGGGGACGAGTTGACCTTGCAGCTTCGCCTGAACGGCCCGGATGGGAGCGTGCAGGAAGCGCAGGCGCCGGTCGTGACGGGTCACGCCCATTTGAGCCTGGAGGTAGCGGCGCCGCAATTGTGGTGGCCCAACGGACAGGGCCAGCAGCCGCTTTACCGCGCCGAGGTGAGCCTGGAGGCGGGCGGGCGCAGGTTAGACGAGCGTTCTTTCCAGGTGGGTTTGCGCCGCCTGGAACTGCGCCAGGAGCCGGACGCCTGGGGGAAGACCTTCACTTTTGTGGTCAACGGCGTGCCGTTGTTCGGTAAAGGCGCGGATTGGATCCCGTCCGATTCATTCCCGGCGCGGCTGACGCCCGAACGCTACGAGCGCTGGATCCGCGACTGCGCCGCCGCCAACATGAACATGCTGCGTATTTGGGGCGGAGGCTACTACGAGGACGAGACTTTTTACGACTTGTGCGACCGTTACGGGATCCTCATCTGGCAGGATTTCATGTACGCCTGCGCGGCCTATCCCTTCGATGATCCGGCCTTTTTGGAGAATGCCCGCCTGGAAGCGGAGGAGAACATTCGCCGCCTGCGCCATCGCGCTTGCCTGGCGTTGTGGTGCGGGAATAACGAGATCGAAATGATGTGGGGCATGTTCAAGCGGAACGCCGCGCTGACCGCTGCGTGCGACCGCTTCTTCTACCAACTGCTGCCCGAGTGGGTGGCGGCCCTGGACCCCGACCGCCCGTACTGGCCCAGTTCGCCCTCTTCGGGTAAGTTCTTGCACCAGACCAACAGTGACGCTTTTGGCGACACGCATTTGTGGCAGGTTTGGCATGGGCTGAAGCCTTTCACATTCTATCGCAAACGCATGACCCGCTTCGCCAGCGAGTTTGGCATGGAGGCTTTCCCCAGTCTGGAAACCATCGCCGGGTTCTGCTCGCCGGAAGATTTCCGTCTGGAGTCGAGCGTCATGGCGCACCACCAGCGGTCGTGGGGCGGGAATGACAAGATGCTGTACTACCTGGCCGAGCGCTACCGCTTCCCGCGTGATTTCTCGGACCTGGTTTACCTGACCCAGGTGCAGCAGGCCGAGGCCATCCGTATTGGCGTGGAACACTGGCGGCGCAACTGGCCGCGCTGCAACGGAGCGCTGTACTGGCAATACAACGATTGCTGGCCCGTGACCTCGTGGGCCAGCGTGGACTACAACGGGGACTGGAAAGCCCTCCATTACGCGGCGAAGCGTTTCTACGCGCCGGTGGCGCTGTCTTTGCTGGATGAAGGCAGCCGGGTGGGCGTGTACGTGTCCAATGACACGCCGCAAGCCTGGACAGGATCGCTGCGTTGGACTCTGGAGACCCTGGGGGGCGAGAAAATCGACGCGGGCAGCCTGGCGGTGAACGCGGGGGCGCTGGCGGCGACCTGCTTGAAGGAATTTGATTTCACGGCCCAACTGCGAGCCCACGGCAAGCAAAACGTGGTGTTCACCGCGGCTCTGTTCGCCGGGGAAGAGCGGGTGGCGTGGCAGATTGCGACCTTTGCGCCGGAAAAGCGCATGTCGCTTCCCGATCCCAAGCTCACCTGGGACGTGGAATGCGCGGGTGGGCGGATGACGGTTCGCCTGAGCAGCCAGGGCCTGGCGCGCTTCGTATGGTTGCGCCTGGAAGGGGCGCAGTCCGTGTTCACTGATAACTTCATCGATCTCCCGGCGGGTTGGACGGCGCGGGTGAGCTGCGCGCTGCCCCCGGACTGGACGGCGGAACAAGCCGAGAAGGCCTTGCGCGTGCGCTCTCTGGCCGATGTGGTTCCGGGCGGTTCGGAGTTCTCCGATCAATTCCAACGGCTTTTAATCCGGCTGAAGCCCATCAATGTGGTCTTGGGGTTTGCGATGGGCAAGTAAGCAGAGCAGCCTTCCCTACGGAACCCAAGAGAACATCCATCCAGCTTTGTGATCGAGCAGGAGCACCGCCTGGCAGGTTTGTGACTGGATGAGTTCGTCGGGTTGATCCTGGGGCGCAATTTGGTCAATCATCACGGCGTTTGTGTTAAAATCCCTCGTATACGCCCAGAAGGGGATGGGTTTGAGCCGGCGTTCAGGAAACACAGAGGAGAATTCTACGATGAACATTCAAGATGCGCAGCGTGAGCTGCGTCAAAAATTTTTGGGCGGGTTCGTGGGTCAGTTGGTCGCGGCAGGGATTTGGGCGCTGGCAGCCGCGTTAGGAACGTGGGTTTCGCCGGGCGCGGGCATGGCTGCCTTGTTCTTTGTCAGCATGTTTTTGTTCCCCATCACCCAATTGATTTTTCGCCTGATGGGCCGCTCGACGAAATTGAGCCAGGGCAACACCTTGGATCAATTAGCCATGCAGATTGCTTTCACGGTTCCGATTGGTTTCATCCTGGTGGGGGCCGCCACGCTGCACCAAACCCATTGGTTTTTTCCGGCGGCGATGGTGGTTGTGGGGGCGCACTACTTGCCCTTCATTTTCCTGTATGGCATGTGGCAGTTCGGCGTCCTGGCAGCCGTGCTCATCTTTGCTGGCGCCGGCCTGGGATTGTATGGCCCGGAGGTGTTCAGCCTGGGCGGGTGGATCAGCGCGGTGGTATTCGCGGTGTTCGCCTTCGTCGGCTTGAGCGTGGTGCGCAAAGAAACTCGGAAAAGCTAGACGAAGGTTTGCCTGGAGGTTTCCATGAAGACTGAGTTTATCCGGCAATACAATCGCAGTTGGTTGGTGTATGCCAAGGTTGTGAAGGCTTTTGATGCGAGCGCCTGGCTAAGCATGGGACGGAATGAATATACGCCCGGGCGGCTGGCTTTTCACATGTTGCAGTCCATCAAGTTCTATCTGGGGGACAAAGAAGCGCTGGTTTATGGGCAGGGAAAACCCTTTGACGTGGACCCGTGGAAAATGGCCGACGAGGACGTGCCCACTCAGGAGCAGGTCCTGGCGCTCATGGACGTGATGAAAGCGAAGACCGAACAATGGCTGGCAGGATTGGATTACAGCGCGCCCAACGCGGCATTTCCTTGGGCGGGGGAGACCATGCTGGGCGTGGTCATCTTCACCCTGGATCATCACCTGTGGCACCTGGGTGAATTGAGCTCGCTGCTCAACGAGAGCAAGAACGGCGAAATTGGGGATTTGTACATTGTGGGCTGAGCGGCGTTGGGTGAAACGGTTGCCAGAGATGATCCTGCTGTTGGGGGTAGTTGTGATCCTGGCGGGTTTTGTTTATGATGTGCTCTTCGCCGGGATTCCCTACCAGGACCCGATGCCCGAACTGGCGGCGCGCTATGCGTTTCATAGCAGCGTGGCAGAGGCGATCCGCGGGGTGGG
>CAYOHX010000151.1:0-12395 GCA_964403875.1 uncultured Anaerolinea sp.
CTGCCCCCCCACCC
The DNA here is from genome assembly GCA_964403875.1 of uncultured Anaerolinea sp. Lineage (GTDB taxonomy): Bacteria > Chloroflexota > Anaerolineae > Anaerolineales > Anaerolineaceae > Anaerolinea. The sequence goes on from CAYOHX010000151.1 coordinate 15, forward strand.
TTATTTTCCCACATTTCCCCTTGAAATTGAAACGCACCCTCGTGGTGGGGCATTGGGAATTGGCGTGATAGCTGCTAGAAAATCTTAGTGGTCTTCTCGCTAAGGCTCAGTAACTTAAGCGTCAATAAGGATATGTATGCGGATCTATTAGGTATAATACCAGCATATTCTTTGGAGGGTATGTCTATGCCATTGTATGAATACATCTGTAAAGATTGTGGACATCATTTCGACGTGTTGCGCTCCATGAAAGACGCGGACAAACCCATTCTTTGTAAGTCCTGCTTAAGCGAACAGACTTCTCGAGCCATTTCTGTATTCTATGCCCAATCGGACGGCCGTTCGATTGCATCGAGCAGCGGTGGTTGCAGTGGATGCAGCGGCGGGTCTTGCGGATCTTGCGGACACAGCCATTAATCACATGAAAGCCTTTTCTGACAAATCTGTTCTGATCACGGGAGGCTCCAGCGGTATTGGCTTGGCGCTGGCCCAAAAACTTGCTCACCAAGGAGCCCACATTTCGATTTTGGCTCGCGATCCTCAAAAATTGGATTCTGCCATCCAATCAGTAAGATTGCACCGCAACAGCGAAAGTCAGCAGGTTTTGGGAATTCAATCCGATGTATCCGACCGTGCTGAAGTGATTGCTTCACTCCAGATGTGGATGGCAACCTCGGGGGTTCCCGATCTGGTTGTCAATTCTGCTGGAATAGCCCGTCCTGGCGAGTTCAATGGCTTCTCTCTCGACCACTTCGATCAGATGATGTCCATCAATTTCATGGGCACGGTTAATGTGGTTCATGCAGTGCTTCCTGGAATGCTAGCCCGTCAATCAGGTCATATCGTGAATATATCGTCACTGGTTGGCTTCCTGGGCATGTACGGCTATACGGCTTATGCAGCCTCAAAATTTGCCCTCCGTGGGTTTACGGACTCACTGCGGACCGAATTAAAGCCAAAAGGCATCGATCTGTCGATCGTTTTTCCCTCTGACACAGATACGCCTCAGTTGGCCGAAGAAAACAAGTATAAACCACCGGTTCTCTTCGCGATTGACGAAGCAGCCCCCCCCATGACTGCGGAGGACGTGGCAGACTCCATCATCCGGGGTATACAGCGCAGGAGCTATATCATCACCCCTGGCTTTTCGAGTTGGCTTTTCTACCACCTGTCAAACTTCTTAGGCCCTCTCACCTACCCGGTCGTCGACTGGATGGTCGCGGATGCTCGCCGGAAAGTTGAAAGAAACCAGGCTCGTTACACTCACCAGAACAAAATTGATCCAGATTAGCGTTGTCACTGCCAGGTGAACCAATTGCATCCATACCGGCGCGAGCAACAATACATTGATGCCCCCTAAGATCAATTGCAAGACTACCAAGCCTGATTGGGACAACGCCAATCCATAGGACAGGCGCGATTCGCTGTCATTCCGGAGCTGGAATGAAGCCCATGCCAGGTAAGCGCTTACTAAAACAGCCAGGGCCGGGTGCATCACGCGGAGCCTTAAGAAGATGTGCGCAGCTTCATCAAACTCCTGTCTGAAACCATGTGCCAGTGACTCGGCTGGAAAAAGCGTATCTCCCAAGGCCGTGATCGCCCCGCTAGCCCCTAATATCATCATACCCAACACGCCTATGGAGACGAAGAACACCTTTTGTCCTTGTGACCTTGTCAGCTCCGGCTCCCCCCACGTCGCCCACCACGCCGCCAAAGTAATGCTGCCCAACAGAAGGAAAGTATTCACAAGGTGCGCCATCATTGAATAAGCCCGCACCATTGAGTCATTTTCAGCGGTCAACCCAAACAACACAAGGCCGGCGCCTATCAGAGCTTCCACGACGGTGAACACCACCACCAACGCCGCCCAAAGTCTACCCTTGCTTTCCTTTGAAAAAATTTTCCATGCCCAAATAAGTAGAACGATAACGAGCGGCAGAGTAACACCACTCGTAACACGATGAGTGAACTCAATCACTGTTTCGATCGCCGGTTCACGTGGTATGACAATCCCATTGCATAGTGGCCAATGTTTACCGCAGCCGGCCCCCGATCCAGTGGCACGGACAAAAGCACCAAACAGAATTACCAGGATGTTATAGATCAACACCCCCCACGCATATTTCGCAAAGCCAGATAATTTCATCGTTTCCTCTCCGTCATCCATCTTACAAGATGTCCCCAGAATTGTCAAAAGTATCACACCCATAGAACCGACGCATATCCCCTATGGGCGCCAGGGCACATGAGCCACCAATTCGGATGGGTATCGTTGTGTGACCCCAGACACATCAAACCCCAACTTCTTTCGCTTACACTGAAACCGCCATCAAACCTGACCACCTGGGGTTCTACCATGAACATTTTGCTTATCTACCCAACCTTTCCCGACACCTTTTGGAGCTTTAAACATGCCCTCAAATTCATCCGAAAGAAAGCTTCATCTCCTCCGCTTGGATTGTTAACCATTGCTTCCATGCTCCCCGCCACCTGGCACCTGAAATTGGTGGACTTAAATGTGGAGGACCTCCAAGATCGCGACATTGCCTGGGCGGATCTGGTATTCGTCTCCGCAATGGTCGTGCAGCGCGATTCTACGATCGCTGTGATTAATCGCTGCAAGCAAGCCGGAAAAACCATTGTTGCCGGAGGTCCGATCTTCTTGGGCGAAATAGATAATTTTCCCCAGGTAGATCATTTCGTCTTGAACGAGGGCGAGATCACCTTCCCCCAATTCCTAACCGATTTTCTTAACGGAAGCCCTAAACGAATCTATTCTACTGACCAGTTCGCCGATATCACCGCATCCCCCGTTCCTGCCTGGGAATTGGTGAAGCTTTCACGCTACGACTCCCTCAGCATCCAATACTCGCGAGGCTGCCCCTTTAATTGCGATTTTTGCAACGTGACCACGATGCTTGGTCACCACCCCCGAACAAAAAGCAGCAGCCAAATCATCGCTGAGTTAGACAAAATGTATTTACTCGGCTGGCGCAGGAGCATTTTCTTTGTCGATGATAATTTTATTGGGAATCGTCGCCAACTTAAAGAAGAAATTCTTCCCGCGTTGATGGAATGGAGAAAAGGCAAGAAAGGCTGTGGATTCATCACCGAGGCATCCATCAACCTTGCTGATGACCCTGAACTCATCCGCATGATGACTGCCGCAGGTTTCAAGTCAGTATTCGTTGGCATCGAAACGCCGGATGAAAACAGCCTTGCCGAGTGTAATAAATCGCAAAACCGGAAACGCAACCTCATTGACAGCGTTCACACCCTGCAACGGTTTGGTCTTCAAGTCATGGGCGGGTTTATCGTTGGCTTCGACAATGATACGACCAACATTTTTCAACGCCAGGTGGATTTCATCCAAAAATCTGGCATCGTGACTGCTATGGTCGGAATGTTGCAGGCCCCCTACGGGACCAAACTATACAAACGAATGAAGGAAGAGGGTCGCCTGCTGGATGAAATGACTGGCGACAACGCCGACGGCACAACCAATATCATTCCTCGTATGGGCATAGATACCCTCAAAAGAGGCTATCAACATTTGGTGAACGAGTTGTATAGTCCGAAACAATTTTACGAGCGGGTAAAGACTTGTATCGCTCTCTACAACCCACCCGTAGACACCGTCCAACTGCAATGGTCAGAGATTGCCGCCTTCGTTGATTCGATCTGGCGTCTTGGCATCCAAGGAAAAGAGCGAAAAGAGTACTGGAAATTATTCTTTTGGACACTACTCAAATATCCCCGCAAGTTCGCTCTCGCCATCACCTTTTCAATCTATGGCTATCACTTTCGGACAGTAAATGAGGCGAACGCATCCGTGCATTAATGGCTACGCGCATTATTCACGGGGTTTTCATCAATTTCTCGGTGGCCTTCAATCCTGTTCCCGTTAATGTTGTCACAACGATTTCTCTCGAGTTAATATCGGGCAGACATTTCTGGACTCCGGCAATCACGGCGGCCGAAGTAGGCTCTATGTAAAACCCCCTTCTACACATTTTCTCCAGGCTGGAGGCGATCTCTGTTTCTGTTACCACCACAAACAAACCCCCACTCTTTCTAACTTCCTCAAGTATCTGTTTCCCACGGATCGGTTCTGCAATAGCAATTCCTTCCGCAATCGTTTCCTTCTTTTCGATGCCCAACGCGGATTTTGAGCCCTGCTCAAATGCCGCTGCCAATGGCGCGCAATGTGCAGCCTGTACAGCAACGATCCGCGGAATTTTTTGCGTGATGCCCAACGACGCAAGTTCACAAAAACCAATAGCAGCCCCCAACAATAGGGTCCCATTCCCCGCTGGCAAGACAACAGTGTCGGGAGCCCTCCACCCCAACTGCTCGCATACTTCGTAAGCCCAGGTCTTCGTGCCCTGGAAAAAGAAGGGGTTCCACGAGTGGCTGGCGTAATACTTTTGTTGTGCCGCCGATATCACTGCGGCAGCCGTATCTTCTCGACTGCCAGGCACAAGGTTCAACTGAGCGCCATACCTTAGGATTTGTGTAAGCTTCGCTGGGGATGTGTCTGCCGGCACAAAAATTTCGCAATCAATGCCCGCGCTGGCGCAGTACGCAGCAATGGCGCAGCCTGCATTCCCTGACGAATCCTCCACCACCTGTTTTTCTCCCAACCATTTCACCAATGAAATTAATACGGTTGCTCCACGATCCTTATAGGACCCACTGGGGAATAAATGATCTTGCTTCACATAAACAGTTTTGCCCGAAAAATCAACCGGGATCATGGGCGTAAAGCCTTCGCCAAAGGTGACCGGGACTATTTCTTCTGGTAAAGCGATTGCCCTTCGATAGCGCCACAGACTCGGTTCTTCATTCACCAATCCCGAAATATCCAAAGTCGGCGCGAAATCAATATCCAATATTCCCCCACAGTCGCACTTCCACCTCATCGCATAAAGAGGGTATTTTTGGTTGCATTCATAGCATTTCAGAGAATTCATAAATTAATTATAATAAAGATATCTGAAAGGAGAGTAGTTGTGGCTTTTCCAAAACCGTTCTTTCGTTGGCGACCTCATCCCTGGCATGGTCTGGACATTGGACCCAATACCCCTCAGGTGGTAAATGCCTATATTGAAATTACCCCCTTCGACCTGGTGAAATACGAGGTAGATAAGGTCACTGGCTATCTCCGAGTAGACCGACCGCAAAGAAGTTCGTCCCAACCACCCACGCTCTATGGTTTCATCCCCCGTACCTATTGCGGTAATAAAGTCGGCCACATGTTTCCCAACGCCCTGGAAGGCGATGGCGACCCTTTGGATATCTGCGTAATCTGCGAACGCCCAATCAGCAAATCAGAAATCGTCCTCAGCGCTCGGGTCGTCGGTGGGTTAAGAATGGTAGACCATGGCGAAGCCGACGATAAAATCATTGCCATCCTCAGCAATGACCCGTTCTGGTCTAGCGTAAATGATATTTCAGAATTACCCCAGGTCCTCGTCGAGCGCTTACGGCATTACTTCAGCACATACAAGCTGGTTCCTGGCTCCGAAAATCAAACTTACATCGAATCGGTATACGGCGCTCAAAAAGCGATGGAAATAGTCCAGGCATCAATTGATGATTATGAGCAAATGTTCGGCTAGCGATCAGGATCAGGCCATCCCATTGTCCGGTAATACTCCCGCACCAGTGAATTCAAATCCACGGTGCGGTTTTTATTCGCCCCTTCTTGCTGTGCAGGTTGACCGATTGCCCGTGAATTGATCTTCGCAACTGCGGGCGCTGCCTGCCGCCTGTTGAATTCTTTTCGCATTCGTTGAATTTCCGCGCCAATCGCCATGTATTCCTCTGGCGTCTTCGTCCAGCCCGTCGCCGCATTGAGCCACTCAAAAATAGGAATGCGCTGCACCCCCATGAATGCCCCGAACATACATAATCCGCTCGAGCTCATCACCATATTAAATTTGCTCGTTGCTGCGGCCCAGGCTGCCTTTTCACGATTTTCGGAATACTTTTTATCTTTCGGATAGAAACGAGGGCGAATTCGCGGAGCGCTCTTAACCTTTTTCCACAATTGGAACATTTCGTAGAACAAATAGGAGCCCGTCGTGTGTCGCCCCGGAGTCGCGTCTACTACCGCGTGCAGGGCAAAACCAGGATCATTGCGTCCGTCGTGCATCGGGAGTTCTTGTCCGCCAGCATGCATCCCGAACGCTTCCGCCCGAGCGCCCATCCCTTTCGCCGCCGCCGACACCCCGTCAGCAAGCAGGTCTCCAATCCCTACCCTCGAAATCATCAAGCCCAGGACGCTCATGATCCCTTCCAGACTGCCCCACTTGAGCTCAACCCCGCCCAAATCCTCCTTCGTGAGCAATCCACGCTCAAAACACTCCATCGCAAAAGCCATCGTTGCGCCGGCGGAAATAGAATCCATCCCCGCCCGATTGAGAATCTCGTTGATCCGGTACACGCTTTCATAGTCATCATTCATGAGCAAACTCGTCCAGGCGATGATGGTTTCATACTCCGGCTTATGAGTTTGCCGACTTCCGGTCAATCGCGATACGCCGCCGCATCCCACCGTGCAAGAATAACAATAATACTTGCGTTCCTCTGCTCTCCGAAACCGATCTGGATCTATACTCTTTGCGGCCATATGCGCAAAATCATGGCTGCTCCCTCCCCAATTTTTCACCGGGGCATCACCAGTCTCCACACTAAACACATTCATGCTCAGCGTCCCCCATTTCCGCAGCAAGATTTTGTACAGCAAACCATCTTGTCGCATTTGCACAGGCAAAACTCGGAATAACCTTGCCAACCAGGTGAACCCAGCCCCATTCAAGAATGGTGGCTGGAAATCAATCCAACGCTGAAATTCACGGCTTAACCGGCGAACTTCTTCGGGGTCATTACAGCCTATGGGTTTGCTTCCTCGAAGCACCACCGCCTTAAGTTTCTTGCTGCCCATCACTGCGCCCAATCCGCCACGAGCAGCCAATCGCCCTTGATCGTTCACCACCCCAGCGATTAACGATAACCGCTCACCCGCCTCGCCAATGCACGCGATCGATGCGCGCGAGCTGATTCGTTCCTTGATCGCCCGGTCGGTTTCCAGGGCGTCCAGCCCCCATAAATCCTCCGCGTTCCTAATCTCAACGCAGCGATCATCCATGTACAAGTACACCGGTTTTTCACTGATGCCTTCAAAGAAAATCCCATCTACGCCGCAATGCTTAATTGCCGGAGCAAAATCACCCCCGCAGTTCGCATCTCCCCATGTGCCGGTTAAGGGTGACTTCCCCGCCAAAACCCACCGTCCGGTCATTAAGCTCCCGCTCCCAGTTAACAACCCAGACATGAAGGCCAATACATTTTCCGGCCCAAGCGCATCCGCATTGTCCGGGATGCGCTTGGAAAGATAGTGTACTGCCAGACCAACACCGCCTAGATATTTCTCATAAACCTCGTCGGGAACATCTTCGAAGCGAATTTCATTCGTAGACAGGTTCACCCATAAGATCTTTCCCTGCATTGGTCTCGCCATCGAACCTCCAATAACGCTCGCTCCGCGGAACAATAAACTCCGTCATTGAAGTGATTGTGGCCGCTCTACGGCAAGAAGCACTTCAATGACGGCATCCTTCCCTTCTACGGCGGGTAGTTTCTATAACTTGATTACCGCACTCCCAAGCCGGCCGTCTCGAACCCAGCCCGGAAAGCTCTTTGGTTCAGATCCAGGAATTTCGCCGGGACGCGGCCTTTGACAACCTCGAGCACCAATTCGACGGGCAATCCCAAAACAGCCGTCAATGCACCCAAAATGACTACATTTGCCGTTTTAACATTGCCCACTTCCTCGGCCAGCCGCATCCCTTCAATCCAAACGCCTTGCGCGCCCATCTTGATTAGGCTGTCTTGAATTTGCGCATTATCCGGATACATCTCTGAACCAGCGCTTACCGTTATCGGTGGAATGCTGTATTGATTGACCAACGCAATACTGCCTTCATGCAAGTAACTGCTGTATCGAGCCGCCTCTAATTTTTCAAAGGCAATCATAACGTCCGCGCCACCAACCGGCACGATTGGAGAAAACACTCGTTCTGCCCACCGTAAATTGGAGACCACGCTTCCGCCCCTTTGAGACATCCCGTGGATCTCAGCCTTCTTTACGTCATACCCTAACTTAAGACCGGTCTCAGCGAGAATATCGCTGGCTAAAATAGTCCCTTGTCCGCCCACCCCCACGAGAAGGAAATTCAGAGGTTCGTGTTCTTCATATCGAAAGTTGTGTTTCATGCTCGCCTCTCACTCGCCCCGTTCTGATTTAGCCAGGACTTGCTCTCGGAAAAGGATCGCGTCTCGCGGGCACACCTGGGCACAAATCTCGCAACCTGTGCACAACGCCGGATCGATCTCTGCCAATGGTCTCCCATACTTTGGGTCCAGTACCTCAGATTTGAGAATGGCCGGGCAACCAATCCTGAAGCACATTGTGCAGCCATTGCACTTCTCGCCAATCACTTCCAGCGGCACCCAACGCTTTCTCGCCGAAGGCAGGAGCGCACATTCTTCCTCCGTAATCAAAACGGCGGGCCCATCTTCTTTCATCCACTCTTTCAAGGTCTTCTCGATTCCATCCGTATCATAACTCGGCAGAGTCTTCACCTTTTGAATCCCAACCGCGCGCACCAGCGGCTCGATCGCCACCTCAACCGTTTCTTGACCTTGCAGCGTATGCCCCGTGCCAGGGTTTTCTTGGTGACCAGTCATTCCTGTCACTCGATTGTCCATAATGATCGTGATCACATTACTGCGGTTATAAGCCACATTCATCAAAGCTGGAATGCCCGAGTGGAAGAAAGTCGAATCGCCAATGACTGCCACGTGCCGTTCATTATCCCCCGCGATCGCTGCGCCGTGAGCCACGCCAATACTCGCTCCCATGCACCCGCAGGTGTCGATCGATTTCAACGGCGGTGATACTCCCAGCGTGTAACAGCCAATATCCCCATTCACAGGCACGCCCAGTTTGTGTAAGACAAAGAAAGCCCCACGATGTGGGCATCCTGGACACAATACCGGAACTCGATTTGGCAAGCTCAATGCCCCAACCACTGGCTCGTTCACCTCAGTGGCCTCAATCAGCCCAGCTTTTTCAGCCGCGCGCCGCACCGACACCAGATCCAATTCGCCCGTGATTGGGAAAATCGATTTGGCCATTGGATAAGCAGTCTCGTCTACCCCATACAACTGAACCCCCATCGATCGGACCTGGTGTTCAATGAACGGATCCAATTCCTCTAGCACAATCACCCGCTCTACCTGGCTGGCAAACCTCCGGATCATCTGCTGCGGCAATGGATATACCATCCCCAATTTGAGTACACTCGCCTCCGGAAACACTTCACGTGCATACTGATAAGCCACGCCACCAGTGATAATACCCAACGCCTTTGAACGCATCTCGACCCGGTTCAGGTCGCATGTTTCCGCAAACTCAGCCACCTCTTCGATACGATGCTCAATCACGCCATGCCGCCTACGAGCATTCGCCGGAATCATGACATACTTCGCTGGATTCCTGGGATACTTCTTCAGGTCCTTTGGGTCCAGGCGTGACTCTCCAGCTTCCACCAGTCCACTGGTATGGCAAACGCGTGTGGTCATCCGTAGCATCATGGGCGTATCAAAGCGTTCACTTAAATCAAACGCCGCCAACATGAAATCCCTGGCCTCCTGGCTGTCTGCCGGGTCCAAACACGGAATCCTGGCAAACTTAGCGAATTGCCGGTTGTCTTGCTCATTTTGCGAGCTGTGCATCGATGGATCATCCGCCGACACCAGTACTAGCCCGGCCTCAATCCCGGTCATTGCCGCGTAAAACAACGAATCAGCCGCCACATTCACGCCGACGTGCTTCATTGTCGAAAACGCCCGCCTACCCGCATACGCGGCGCCAATCGCGGAATCCAGGGCCACCTTTTCATTGGGCGCCCATTCCGCATACACCCCCGGATACAAAGCAAACACTTCCATAATCTCTGTGCTGGGTGTCCCAGGGTACCCCGAACCTACTGTTACCCCCGCTTCCCAGGCCCCTCGCGCCACCGCTTCGTTTCCTGACAACAACCGTTTCATTCGTTATGCTCCTAAAATAACGCGACCGTCCAGTGCCAATGCGCCCTGTCCCGCGGGCATCACCCGCAGAGGATTGATTTCTATTTCCGCGATCTCGGGATGATCCAGGGCCAACTGACTCAACCGTTGGATACAATCCACAACGGCGTCCAGGTCTGCGGGCGGGCTCCCTCGATATCCATTGAGCAGCTTGAAGGCCTTGGTTTCCCGGATCATCTCTACCCCTTCTGCTCGGCCCACTGGCGCCACCCGAAACGCCACATCCGCAAACAGTTCTACGTATATCCCACCCAACCCAAACATGACCACCGGTCCAAAATTTTCGTCACGCCTCATCCCAACGATGACTTCCTGCCCCTTAGGCGCCATACGCTCGATCAACACGCCCTCCAGCCGTGCGTCTGGCCGATTTTCAGCAACACGCGTGATCAATTCGTGGTACGCCGATTCCACCTCTGCATCGCCCTCGACCCCCACCCTGATTCCGCCTGCGTCTGATTTATGCAGAATTTCAGGCGAAACAATCTTCATGACTACTGGACCGCCCAATCCATTTGCAACCCGGACTGCTTCTTCCGCCGACCGCGCCAACTCTCCAGACACAACCGGAATACCATACGCCTCGAGCAAAGGCCGGGTTTCTAACTCGCCAAGCGCGTTTCCTTCCGCGGCTAATGCGGATTGTGGTTTTTGATGAACAGCCCCCCCTGGCGATATTTCCCGCTCGGCCGCCAACCAATCCCGGTACCGCCCCATCAAGCCAAACATCCTGCCAATCGACTCGGGGAACGTGAACATCGGGATGCCATTTGAGTGCAGCACCTTGCGCGCGCCAATCACCATCTCGTCACCCATAAAGCAGCACAGCACTGGTTTTCGGCAGTCGCGAGTGGTTTCCACAACCACCTTGGCCACCTCTTCTGGGTTAATCAACGCCTGTGGCACCAATATTGGAACGATTAGATCCACGCCATCGTCTCGTGCTACTTGCTCCAAGGCCATCCGATAATCGCCTGGTTCGGCGCCGCCCAGCATATCTACAGGATTGCCCACCTGGGCGCTGGGGTTTAAATGCTCCCGCAAATAGTCCTCGGTTTCTTTTGCCAACATCGCCAATTGCAGGCCATTCGCCGCAAGACTATCCGAAGTTAAGGCAGCCGGGCCTCCCGAATTTGTGACAATTGCTGTCCGCGCACCCCGCGGCAATGGCTGGCTGGCTAGCGCATTCGCCACGTCGAAAAGCTCCACAACGCTCTCTACTTCAATAACCCCCGCTTGCTTAAATGCCGCCTGGTAGGCCGTATAAGCCCCCGCAATAGACCCTGTGTGTGAAGAAACGGCCTTCGCGCCGGCGTTTGTCCTTCCCGCTTTCAAAATGACAATCGGCTTCTTCTGGCTGACCCTGGATGCGACATCCAAAAACCGTCGCCCGTCTCTAATCATTTCCACATATGCGGTAATCACCCGAGTATTGGGGTCTTCTGCGAGATACTCAATCATATCGGTCTCGGTTACATCTGCTTCATTCCCCAAACTCACAAAGTTGGAAAATCCGACTTGCTTTCCACGAACATAATCAACAATACCGCCGGCCACCGCGCCGGATTGGGACAAGAAACCAATCGCACCTCGATCCGGCACTCCCGCGATAAACGTAGTGTTCAACCCTGAGTGCATATCCATCGTACCGACGCAATTCGGCCCCACCAACCGCATCTGGTATTGAGCTGCAATTTGCAGGCACTTTTCTTCCAACCGCCTTCCTTCCTCGCCTACCTCCTTGAACCCCCCGGATATGATTGTAACCGCCCCGATACCCCGTTTTCCACACATTTCCAGAGTCACCGGCACGCTTTCCGCCGGAAGCACCAAAACCGCCAGATCCACCGGGTCTGGCACACGAGTCACATCCGGGTAGCACTTTAACCCCAGTATTTCCGTGGCCTTTGGATTCACCGGATAAATCCCGCCCTGATATCCATATTGGGTCAGGTTCTTGAAGATCCCGAAGCTCAGTTTATTCGGGTTGGATGATGCGCCAATGATCGCGACACCTTTCGGCGCAAAGAACGGAGAAAGTGGATGGGTCATAAGCTCCTCAATTCAAGAGTATCATGCCTATATCGTTATACAAAATCCGCCTACCAGAATCTATTCGCATCTATCCTGATTTCCGAGGAAAACCATCATATTTCAGCTTCGCCTTAAGACTGGGTCGGGATTAGGTGATGAACCCTGTATTTTCGGGTGTGAGAGCGG
>CAYOHX010000152.1:0-12317 GCA_964403875.1 uncultured Anaerolinea sp.
CTATACTGTCCAGCTTAGACTTTCGAAGCCAACGAAAATTAGTTATTTCTTTGCTCATTTTTGCCACGACAGGCATTTACAAGTCTTTAGTAGCATGTCTCATTTTGTTTGAAAACATACAGCATCAGGGAGAGAGGCTCCATAAACGAATTGTATTATCAGCAGAACCAGACGCTAAGATGGTTCCATCTTGATTAAATGCCAGACTACTTACCTGGTCTGTATGTCCTGCTAGAGACGTGATTTCACCACCTAGGCCTACGTTCCAGAGATGGATACTGAAATCTTTATTGACTGTTTGGTATCCGCCCCCACCTGCAACTAGAACAAAGTTATTCGGACTAAACGCGAGGCAAATGATACTGTCAGTTTGCCCCTCAATCCGCGCGAATTCGCTTTTTGTTGCCACATCCCAAAGCGTTATTTTGCCGTTGTCAGATCCAGAAGCCAAGGTATTGCCATCGGAAGTAAATGCCACGCTGATCGCAATACCAGACTCTGGCCTGAGAATAGCGATAAGTGTTCCTGTTTCGACTTCCCAAAGTCGCACAGTATCATCAATACTGGCTGAGGCAATCATTTTTCCATCTGGACTGAATGAAATATCCCATATTGCTCTGCCGTGTCCCACCAACGTCAAGATTTGGGTCTTGTCCTTGATGTTCCAAAGGTGAATAGTTCCATCCTCCCCCGCAGATGCCGCAAGGCGTCCATCTGGGCTAAGTGCCACATCAAGGATTGTAGGTTGGGAGTAGTCAAACATAGGCCGCGCCGCCGACTGGATATCCCAAACCTCAATATCCCCTGTCGGATCAGAAAGAACCACCATTGTTCTATCTAAGCTGAATTCAGCTTCGGAACCTGCTGAGACACTTAGAAGAACGTGACCTATTCCTGTCTCAATATTCCATTCGCGAACTGTTCCATCAGAACTTGCGGAAAGCAGCGTTTTTCCATCAGTTGCAAAGGCAAGAGCGGATATTTCCGCTGTATGTCCCCGGAGAACTGCTAACTGGGTTAACTGACTGCCGTTTTCAGTGTTGATGACCACTGGCGATGGCACTTCTGTGGCAACAGCTATCACTGATGGTGAAGGCTGGAATTCCGGGCCAGTGTCTTTGGAATGATCGTTATTAGATGAGTGGATTAGCGCGGTAGCTCCAATAATGGCACCTACAAGGCCAAGTAGTCCCATTATCCAGGCCGCCTTAATAGTAGCACGCGCCTCAGATGGATCAGATGAGTTTCGCGATCTAGGTGACAAAGCCGTATCCCCCAAAAATTCCTATCGAATAAAACTCATTGATTTGTTTAGGTGAGTTCAGCACACGCAATCATTTGCGATGAGTAAGATGAACCGTCTTGTAGCGCCCCTAACCGCATCAGTTCGCGATGCAACATTTCAGGAGCAAAACTGTTCACTAAAGAGGTGATGCGTTCCTTCCCCAACTGACTCTGGGAACGGGGAATGAGCCGGAGTATTTCCCTTTCCATTCGCTCAATACGAGGTGAACGTTCTCCAGAAGGATTGATTCCTAACCGGATGATCTGCTGGCGTACATGGCTGCCCGGAGAGTCAACCAAGACACGCCAAAGTGTAAAAAGACCGGTTACTCCATTGAAATCCTCAAGATACCCCAGTACGGCGCGCTGTTCTGGCTCTAAGTCACTATGTCGTCCAAGTAGGGTTTGAACAACGGGATGCTCTAACCCGAATAGGGCTATCTCTTCAGAGGAGATTGCCTGATCCCGATCCGTTGAGAATAACATGGTTGGCTGCCCTGGACGCACCAACTCATAAATGGTAGCTGTTTTGGGACGCAACTCGCCGCCTTCTTGATGCACCGCTCGCTTAACAAAAGATACCAGTCGGGCCATACCATCTCTGGGATCTTCCATTTGGCGATATTGGCTCAGATCGAAACGCTCTAAGTCCTGAAACAATTCAAATACGACTTGGCGCGCGAGATTCGCATTAGCTATCGCTACTTCTAATTCTTGGCGGGTACGTTTTAACGAGGGATCGCGGACTGCCTCTTGGTAAAGCTTATCGTAGCTCAATTGGCTTCCAAGTTGCCCTAAGATTTGTGCTCGCAGGTCTTCAGCGATTTGCCCGCTTTCATCAACCTTTCCAAGCGCTTGTGCGATCTCATTGAGTTTGTCTTCAAGCAGCAGGAAAATCTCGCCTTCTATCGTATCTGAAGCAACAAGATTGTAGACCTGTGCTGTCTGCTGTTGCCCATACCGATGAATACGCCCAATACGTTGCTCTAAATCCATTGGATTCCAGGGCAAGTCGTGGTTGAACAAAACGTGAGCAAACTGGAGATTGATCCCTTCACGCCCAGCGGCTGTACAGATGAGAACCTGTGGACCATCTTCGCGCTTGAAACGGCGCTGCGCAGCTGTTTTTGCGCCGTGATCACCGCCCTTAAGAACTTCTACACCTTTACCTGGAAAGGTGCTTCCAATAGCATCCCGCAGATTGTCAACACTGCCCAGATAAGTAGTAAAGATCACGATTTTCTCGCGAGAGTTGATTTGCCACAACTGGTGTAAGGCACTAAGAAGGGTGGTTACTTTTGTTTCTGTTCCAGAAGGATACTGCATCAATAATTCACTGATACGACGTCGTTCTTCTGGTAGTGCTACTCCCACGAAGGTGGCCGCTGAATCCTCGGCATATGCTGCGGCAATCTCAGTGTCATCGTAACCTTCAAATGCAAGCTCCTCTGCTTCTCTGCGCCGTAAAATTTTGATCTTCGCTTCTGCCAACAGTTGATCTGCTTGTGCCTGGCTAACGGGATCATCGCCTAAACCATAAATCTTGCAGACAAGCTGTCGGGCTTCACGCAGGACACGATCCCGCCCATCGACATCGAGCATCTCGTCACGTTCGATAGCATCACGAACCGTAAGCATAAGCTGCCGACGTTCCAGGGTAGCTTTAACCGCCGCGAAGCTGCTTGCAGCAATCTTCTGAAAAATAGTCATTACAAAACCGAGCGCGCGACCCTTGCCACCCTGTTTTTCTGCCAGGTTGTAACCATCTTGAAGATATTCTTGGAGTGCATCGTAGAACTGGCGCTCTGGACCAGAGAGTGTAAACGCCTCTGTGTTCACTACACGTCGTGCGAATAAAGGGCTTCCGTCAGGGGCACAGGCATCGGCTTTGGTACGCCGGATAACAACCGCATTCAGACGGTAACGATTGTCCAGCATATCTATTTCGTCTTCAAAGAGGGT
Organism: uncultured Anaerolinea sp.; assembly: GCA_964403875.1. GTDB lineage: Bacteria > Chloroflexota > Anaerolineae > Anaerolineales > Anaerolineaceae > Anaerolinea. The sequence continues at coordinate 3,247 of CAYOHX010000152.1, forward strand.
GGGTTCGAGCAGGCGAATGAGCATCCAAAAACGGAAATGATCGCCCTGATGGGGTGTGGCCGAAAGAAGAAGCAGATCACGGCAATGATCTCGCAAGACCTCAGCCAGTTTGAAGTTTTCAGTTTTTCGGACCTTGTTCCCGGTTTTATAAACGCTCAAATGGTGGGCTTCATCAAAGACGACCAAATCCCACATAGGTGCTTCAAGCAGCCGCTTAATGCGCGCGGATCGCTTAAGCGTATCCACTGAGGCGATGATCCGATTATGTCGCGCAAAGGCATTCGTCTTCCGGTCTGTAACATCGCCTTCGTAACCAAATACCTCAAAATCAAGGTTGAAAACATCATTCAGTTCGTGCCGCCAATTTTCAACCAGGCTGGCAGGAACAACCATCAGAGCACGTGTCAATTCACCACGTGATGCCAGTTCACGCAAGATCAGGGCCGTTTCAATGGTTTTGCCCAGTCCTACCTCATCTGCGATGAGAAAACGCCGGGGCTGGACGCGCGTGAGCCGATGTACTAAGACTACCTGATGAGGCAGAAGCGCCACTTTAGCCGCTGTCAGCGTCGCAGCGCTATCAATTAGTGGCAATTCAGCAGCTTCGATGGCGAGCCAAAGTTTTTCTAGAGCATCGGGCGTAGCGGGGCGTAATCCTGATATAACTCGATCCGTCCAGCTCGTCGCATCGCGGAGTGTGGTTGGGTGTACCTGGCGCTCGCCAACAGAAAGGAAAAAGACGCGCGCAAAGCCAGTTGGCTCGACGTTGAGAACAACGCCTTCACCCAGATCGGGATGGATAACCTTTGCGCCAGCGCGCAAGTTAGGAGATGCGTCTGACATGGTAGCCTAAAGTAGTTCCTGACCCATCATCTGCCACAAGTCGAGCAATATCCACAGTTGCCGTGCCATTCCACAAGGAGTGTGAAAGCCGGATTTCTTTGCCACTTTGTTTGAACAGTATCTCGTCATCACTTGCTCGATGATGGAGTTTTGCGGCGGTACTGAAGCCGAAGACTAACCCCCGCCGGTCCCATCTGGTCTGGAATTCAAGGACGAATTTCCGAACGTCAGAACGGATGAACTCCTCTGCGTCTCGAACAGACAGCAAATCCAGACATGTTTCCAGGCCACCGACTAGCACTGTGTTTCCGTTGTTACGCGGAGCATCAGGCCAATTGCGCAACCAGCCCAGCGCTTCCCGTAGTGAGATCAAGCAACCAGAGGTGATGAGCGGTCCCAGTTTTGACCGATCACAAACGATACTTGAACCTTGACGCAGCCAGGAAGATGTCTGCAACTCCCGCATTTACCCCTCCTCCATCTCAAGTTGATCAAACAACGTCAACTGAACAGCCTCAGGTGCTTTTGCCTGCTCCGAACGCCAATGACTGACCAGAGCCAAAGCGCGCCCTGCCGCCTCGCGAACTTGTACATCAGGTTCAGTTTGGCTGTACCAAGTCAGAATAGCATCTACTGATTTCTTAAGCTTGAAGGTCGCTCGATTTTGTAATTCCTTCTCGATGTTCACGCCGCTCCCTGGGATCGCCGCGCCCATCAGAAAATGTGCCTGGTCGAGATCCGTCTTAATCACTTTGCGATTACGACCTGGTGCAGTGAAGTAGTCAAAACGCTCTGCAATGGTTTTCGCCTCGACAGTTGTCCCGCGCACCTCGATCCAACCGGCTGCTTCGAGCGCATCTGAAGATACTCCGGTCCCACGTAGCATCTTGTGTAGGTTATCGCGGGTCATCGTGTTGCGTCCGTGGAATATGCGTAGGAACAACCGTGATATTGGTTCAGCGTCTTCCGGTGGACGCTTCACTGCGCCTTGCTCCAATAGGTCATCCAACAGTTGATTAATACCGAGCAGCGCATCACGCACATCCAGAACTTGACGATCTCCAGTCAAAACCTGCCCGTAATGGCGGCTATAGAATTCGAGCGCCTTGCCTCGCAGAATAACACGTAGGTCCGACTCTGGCAGGTCTTTGCCATGTGTATGTTCGAGCAGTACCTTAAGACGGTTTACTTCATCCCGCACCCAACGACGCATCCCAGCGTAACTTACCGGCTCTGGGGTTTCCAATCGCTTACGGCAGACGTGGACAATGTCGTATTCGATTTTCCGCGATCCAAATGCGCCACCCTCCCCCTTGGTTTCATCACTACGGATAGGATAGGTAGCCGTTAAAACATACCCGGCGTTGAACAGCGCTTCCAGCACATCAATCCAGGGTTCATCAGCGCTGTGATGAAAAGTGAAAGCCATCAGTCCGCTAGGTTTGAGCAATCTAGCTGCTTCCGACCAACATGCAGTGAGCGTTCGTCGGTAAAACTCAGAAGCTGGTTCAGGTCGATAGAGAGGATTGGGGTCTTTTTCTCTCAAGGCTGTGTCGCCTGAGATTTGCTGGATGGCAAGCAGGTGTTCTTTCCGAATCTGTGGATACTTTTCCCATTCTTCACGATCTTCAGGGTGTTCGACAGGATTGCGAATAGCCTCGACTGAATGTGGAGTGCGTGAAGCCTGAAAATAGGTGCCCTCCAACAATCCCTCATACCATTTTACTAGAGGAATTCGCAGCCAAACATAGAAGAAATCGGCAAGATCAGCATAGAAAAGGTTGTCCCCAAAAGGAGGGTCCGTAATAACCAGATCGACGAGTTGATTGCCTAAAGGTGAGAGATCAGTAGATGAGTGACAGTACAGCGCTGCTGATGCTAAAGGAACTGGGTCATCTGTGAAAACCCTGTGACTCTTGTTCTTTTTGTCAATTGCTATTTCCCAGGCTTGCTGCACCCATTCTGCACCATTGAGACAAGCCTGAACAGAAGAATTCCAGTTCCCGCGCCCAAGAATTCCCCAAGCTGAGTTTTCAACTACTTGTTGTTTAGGGTGATAGTTAGCGTTTGAGAACATAGGCTCAAGCTTGTCCGCAGACTGATTCCAGAATGCAAACATATTCTGGTTACGCAGGTATTGCTGGAATGCACCAAGCGCTTGTTCTCGTATGTCAAGCGCCCAGTGACCAGCGCCATTTGTGATAGTACGAAGAAGCTGGGTATGCACTAGTAATTGACGGGGATTGAACATCTTCCACCAATGGGTGTACCCCCAATTGGGGATACCGCCATTCAACCGATGAGTCATGTACGACTCAAAAAGTTCTTCCCGAGGCCAATACTGAGAAAGATCGGCCTGATTACGCGCCATCCATTCGTTTTCTGCGCAAACCAGTCGTTCAATATCGTATTGCTCTGGTGTTTTGAAGAAACGTCCACCATAGTTGAAGCCTTCTTCCTCGCATTGTGGACAATGGCATTGGAGAGCATAAGCTACAACAGGCGGAGTATGTCCGGTTGGTTTTACCGCCTCTAAAATGTCCTGTTGTCTTCCACAGGCGCGACATTCAAAGGTTGATTTCGCGGGAAGGGTTCCGGCATTCGTTGTTATACGAGTCCCATCAGTTAGAACAATTTCGCGGGGTAAACCATAGCTTTTGCTGTCAGTTTCGTCAGCTTCCCCTTCATCACTCTCAAACTCTTCGTCTTCGTCGCTAACGGATTCATCATCGGAGAGTTTAATACGTCCACGAACCTCGATCACCCGCAAGTTTTCCATACGAGTTTCCCACCAGAGTGCTGTGCTGGAGGGATCAGCGCCTGCCCATCCACCGAGTATCTCTCCATCGATTTCAGCAGGACTGCCTTTTAACCAATCAGGATGAACTAGCAGATACATGTAGATGTGGCGCGATTGGATGCCGAAGTCTGCTTTCTTGATGTCGCCGGTTCGCCTGGTCTTTTGGTGTTTCTCAGCCACCTGCTTGATACGCTTACCAGCAAACCCGCCACAGTTAGGACAGCGTAGACCTGGCTCATCATCGATGGCTTGGATGAGCCAGTCTATCCGATCACGCTTTTCATCTGTATTGCCTTTACTGTAATTTTTTAGCAGCATGGCAAACGGCTGGGTAGTCTCGGTGAAACTTGGCTCGTTGTCCAACACCACCCGCTCTGCATCAGGAGCCATGCGTGTTTCGCCCAGTTCAATGTTGAAGACATGACCACAATCGGGACAAGCAGCCTCAATGTAGTATGTCGTGAGACGCTTTTCAGCAATAATGGGAGTCTTGAACAGTGGGGTGCGATGCCCATCGGCTTTGCATGGACCGTGTTTGGCCCAGAAGGTATAGATGATTTCAGGCCCTTCCCAACGATAGCGTTTACGTTCTTGCGGCGGCAGCGCGATTGGATCTACATTCGCAACACCGTCGGTTTCAATATCAATCCAGTGCCCTTGGTGTCCACGTGGGCAAGTTGTAGTGTAGAAGGGCTGTATCTGGGGTCTGGCTTCCGCCTCGATATGATCAAAAAATGCCTGCACCTGCTTCGGGTCACTGCACGCCAATTCGTTTTTTGTGACAAACCATGCAACAGGATTCAGATCTACACCCGTCATCCGAAAACCCAGCCGCGCACCTTCTACAAGGGTTGTTCCGCCCCCCATAAAAGGATCGAGCACGCGCAGCCGCCTGAAGTTGCCAGCCTTTTGATGGTTGGCATAATAGTGTTCCCAGACCTGTTTACCCGCCTGCATTGGGTCGTCTGGCGCTTGTACTGCTGCCGCGATCAGCAAACTGCGAAAAACGCTGGATCGTCTGCGCGCCCACCATTTGGACATTTGATAAATAGGTTTGCCCGCATTGCCTTCCAAATTGGATAGGGCATTTATGGGAGCAATGGGAAAATCGACCTCAAGACATACTGGCGGGCGATCCGGGTCATTGAAATCTGGCACAGGAAGCCGGATTGCTTTGCCCAAATTGGGTGGTTGATACTCTGACGATTTTTGGGGTTTGGGCTGCGTGCTTTTCTTTGGTTCGTCTGGGTCTATAGGAATCAGCAAGGGAGACTCGGTCATTTTTACTCGATTATCAAAGCTAATGGACTATTTCAAGGCGGGCAATCTTACATACGGTACAGCCACTTCCAACAAGCTCAATCCACCATGACAGAGATTCGGAAAACCACCCTGTACGGTCCACTTACGTTGTCCAATCACGACATGAGTATTGTTTTCAGTCAGTACCAATGGTGGCATAAAACGATTTTCCCACGCTGACCCCGCAGGTTTTGCCCGTGATCCACCGAACACTTCTCGAAGCGCCTGCACATTCTCTTTGTCAGTGATTTCATCAGAAAACAGCTTGCTAGTGGCATAACCGTGATCGGCGGTGATCACTAGTTCACGCCCCTGACGCATTCGGTCTACCAGATGCCAAAATCCTTCATCTCTCAGCAAAGTCGCCGCTTGTTTATAGACTTGGTCCGGTGGTTTCTGGTTGTGGATCATGTCGTCAATAAAAGTGTGCCAGATGAGTATTTTGGGATCATAAGGCACACTGCCCAAGCAGTCTTCAAAAGGAAGATTCAGCACGTCGGTATACGCCGACTTAAGAACAAAACCCGATGGGGCGCGGTTGTTTGCCAGTGCGCTCCGTGTAGGTACACCCAGTGCTTGCGCGAAATGGTCCGTGTCAGACGGAACCTCCGAGCCAGTTACGGCTATTTCTACCGGCTTGATGTTACGAGTGTTTGCTTCTTCATTAAGGATGCGGAGTTCACGTAAGGACAATGCATCCAAAATGAGAATAGCACGGCCACTGGAGGAAGACTGGAACCAACTTTCAAGGTGCTTAGCTGTGCGATCCGCTTTACTTGTATAGTCAGACCACAATTCCCACGCACTCTCGGCCAGCAGCCTATCTGGCATGAAGGTGTCGTTATGCAGATCCGCAGACGATTTGGCCTCTATGGCAAGTATTTTCAGTTGCTCGAAAATGCTTCGCCATGCCTGTTCAGACGTCTCAGAATGAAGGGCAATCCTTGTCCATCCAGGCGCATCCATTACTCGTTATCCTCTTCTTCTTTGTAAGAGATTTCAAGCAGGGCACGCAAGGCTGAGGGAATTCGTTCGAGAAGATGCTTCAATTGCTGAACCGGCAGTTCACGAAATTCCAGCCTTGCGGATGATAATGTCGCATCAGACGGTACTTCCCATCTTTCCAGTTCGCGTGAAAGGTTAATACCGGTGTTTGGTTCGTCAGTACGCCGAGTCTTGTCCGTTTGTTGCCGGGGACGCGGCTCTGTTGTTGTTTCGCCGGAAGTACTTGTTGTCGTGCTCTGCTCAGGCGGAGTTGCTCCACCTGTCGATACAGTGGATGGACGAACTGTGCCCGTAGGAGTTGGTTTTGGGGCAACAACTGTTGTTCCCCCCACGGCTTGTGGTAATGCGAGTTGAATGGCGCGCATTTCCGGTCCAGATCGAAACGCTCCGCGCGACTTAATGTATCCGAGAGCTTGATCTTCGCTACCATGTTCAGGTTGACGACGGATCCAGGTTCCGCCCATGTTTAGCGCGATTATTCCTCGAGCTGCCATACTGATGATCTGATCATAAATACGGTTCTCGCCCAAGAAAGGAATTGCTGGGGTATTAGGTGATGAAGGCGGCTCATATAGTTCATCGAGTACATCACCGACCACGCCTGAATCTTGAGCAATACGTAGAATCAAGTCCTCGAAAGGTTCCGGCTCGAAAAGCTCTGCAAGTATTTTGGTTTCAACCTGTGCTGGAATTTCTTCGCCATGCCCGTTTGTCCGCTCAACATCAAAAACACATGCAGAGGGGGTGGGGAAATCCCAATGTTGAAGTATGGCAAAACGGTCAAAACGCGATTTCAAGGCATCACGTAATGGTTTGTCGAATTTGTCCTTGAGAGCACGATATTTCGGCTCATCTCTCCATACTATTGAGGTAAGATAGGAGCCGCGTGCATATTGGATCAGAGCCTGATCGTCGTAGATGCCCTCCGTTCCCGCTGCCAGTAGCAGGAACCGTACCGTATTACGACGTTTCGGAACATGATTTTTCAGCCATTCTCCTAATCTACTTATCCGCCCATCTGGTTGTATATCTAGCGGATCTGGAATTACCAGCAAAATGGGTCGGTCCCAGCGGCCTGGTTGGTCAGCTTCATCCACATCTTTCCAGGGATTGTTTTGCCAGTCCGGGCCGAGTACGATAATCCTCGAAGAGGGTTCTTTTGCTTCTGGGGATAGAATTGACCGGAATGTTTTGCGGATGTGTTCAATGTCTTTGCCAGGAAATACTTGACTCATGGCAGTGGCCACAGCTCCTATTTCCCAAAGCTTATTGTTGCGGGCGATTGTTCGTACCCGCGTGGTTGGATTTTCCTCTAATCCAAACCAAAGGCGCTCATTCTGTCCATTTCCCCCGTGAATATTAGGAGCATAGTCTTCTAGACGTCCTATCTCAACACGGAACGCATTGTCATCTTGGGGGACACCGCGAGTGATGTCAAGTTGAAGGTCTTGGCGGGTTGCACCGTTATTTTTTCCAGATGATAGCGAACGCATCCATAAAGCGCTGACTAACTCTCGGACGTGTGGGATTTCAACGCCCGATGCAGTAATGCTATCAAGGTTTCGTTGTGCAATTGCTCTTAGCTTTTCTTGATCTGCCGCTGTTGCTATAGAATCAAGTAAAGTTGTCACCCCGCACGAGTCATCGTCAACAAAAAAGTCAGCGGGGGTGAGTATGGGAGTATCTCCTCCACGCGCCCGAAACACCTGCGCCAGAATGCGTATCAAGTCACGCGTTTCCTGAGCTGCCTCTGCCATCAGAATCTGGTCTTCAAGAAGTTCTAAAAGCTCTGGTGCAAATGGCCAGGAACCAATGACCTCAGAGACAATGCGGTCTCGTTCAGAAGATGAAAGGTGCTCATAACGTAGTCGGAATCTTTCAGCAGCGTATGCTGAAACGAGATCACGAATTTGCTCAGAGGGAATATTCCCTCGATTTGTGAAGAGACGATGCAATAACAGCTTCTGTCTATCTTGGCGTGCGGTGGGACCTCGAAAGTCGATTACAACGGGCGTATTGCGATGAACTTGTTTGAATGCTTCAGTCTGATTATTCAGGACTGAGATCACCAGAATCAGATTTTGGGGCTGCTCTCTCGATATTTCTGACAGAACCTGAATAAAAGTTGAAGCATTGGTCTGCCACTTTCGTCCTGTAGAACCAGTTTCATCGTGCAGGCCATCAAACCATTTCTGAAACTCGTCCAAAATCAAGGCAACTGGATGATCTTTAAACATTGTTTCTAACAGCGACCGTGGCGGGATTGGCTGTCCAAGTGCTTCAAATTGCCCTCTATAGTATTCACCCCTAGGATGCCGATCAAACAGCAAGTCCCAGAGCAATGGGTATTCTTGATTATGAACAGCCTCCGAAATAGCAATATACCCGCGCTCAATATTGAGGGATGATAGCGTGGGTGCTCCAATGTGCTGACCCCAATCTCTAGCCCATCTCTCCATACTATCAGGGGATGAGATTGCATGATGCATTACCGCCATGATGTGCGACTTACCACGCCCTCGGTCTCCTATTAGAACAATGGGCTGCCCTCCACGGCTTGTGCTAATCGCCTTTAGGGCATTTTGTATATCGGCGGTTGGATACGTAATTTCCTGTATCCAATCTGGTGAGCGTTGTTTCACATCTGCAAGCGCAATAGCTGTACCAGGTGTTTGTGAGCCAAGAAATTCGTCTCTAAGTCGAAGATTTAACATGGTTTTGCGGCCTTTGAAATCGCAAACTATGCAACAACTAAATTATCTCACGAGATACTTATTGGGGACAATACGTCGTTGAGCCATCGGAACGACCTGAGTTTACCATGATTAGGAGTCTGCGGCTACCCAATCTCATCGTATATTTCCAAAGAAGTCGTACATTGAAGTCCCGGAACCCCAGGTTTGAACCGGAATCCAAGTGCTCAAAGAAACATTCTTAGCACATGATTAGGGGTAAGCAGGATCATCGAGTCTTACCTACTTTTTATCGTGCCAACTCGACACCGTGTGCGTCATGTGCCTTCAGTTTCCTTCGCTTGATCCGCCTATCGTAGCGCGCCTCGATGTTTTTGGGTGCTTTCTTTTCTTCGCAAGATAGCGCAGCCGCGCGGTGTGTCCAGCCC
>CAYOHX010000153.1:0-12297 GCA_964403875.1 uncultured Anaerolinea sp.
TTCGGCGCCCCTGCCGCCCCCCCGCCTGCCAAGAAAGGTCTCTCCAAAGGCTGGATCATCGCGATCGTGGTCATCCTCCTCTTATGCTGCTGCTGTATCGTAAGCGTAGTTCTGGTATCGCAGTATGCGGAAGACATCCAATATTGGTTGGATGATTTCAGCATGCTCGTTCTGCCTTTGTTGGCCTGAGCCCGGTTCGACGATATATAATCAAGAGTGGGTGGGGCGCTTCATGCCCCGCCCACTCATCTTTTAAAGGTCTCACCGTTGCTGTCAAAATTCCAAAATCGAGGTAGATAAATAATCTTTCAAATCCTCAGGTTCTCTGGGAATTACCGTGGTGAACCCCGCCAATTCCGGATGACGCAATCCTCAAGGCGTCCTACGCGGTTGCGATTAAGCTATAATCATTTCCATGAACTGGACACCCTCACAACGCGATCTCCTTCACCTTCCGCTCAACAACCGGGTCTTTGTCACCGGGCCTGCTGGCAGCGGCAAAACGTCCGCCGCCGTCCAGCGCCTGTTGGATCTGCTCGCTTCGGGTGTGCCTGGCGCATCCATCCTTCTTCTGGTTCCCCAACGCACCCTCGCCGCGCCTTATCAAACCGCTCTGCGTACTCCTCAGGCTGCCGCGGGAGGTCAGGTCGATATCCTCACCCTCGGTGGTCTGGCGCGCCGAATGGTGGATCTCTTCTGGCCTCTCATCGCCCAAGACGCCGGCTTCACTCATCCTGTTCTCCCGCCTACCTTTCTGACGCTCGAAACCGCCCAATACTATATGGCCCATTTGGTCCGCCCCTACCTGGACCAAGGATTTTTCGAGTCTGTCAGCATCGATCGCAACCGCCTTTACAGTCAGCTACTGGATAATCTCAACAAAGCCGCCATTGTTGGTTTCCCGCACACCAATATCGGCGAGCGACTCAAAAGCGCCTGGAGTGGCGAATCAAGCCATTTGCGCGTCTATGACGATGTACAAACCTGCGCGAACGACTTCCGCCGCTACTGTCTGGAAAACAACCTGCTCGATTTTTCTTTGCAGGTAGAACTGTTTTGCCAACGGTTATGGCCCTCCCTGCTCTGCCGCTCCTATCTGCAAAGCGTCTACCGCCACCTGATAGTAGACAACCTCGAAGAAGATACCCCAGTTACCCATGACATCCTGAGCGAATGGTTGCCCGAATTTGAGTCTGCCCTCATCATCAACGATGAAGACGCGGGGTATCGCAGCTTCCTCGGCGCTGATCCAACTTCTGCGCTAAACCTCAAAACTCTCTGCGATACCCATATTCCTTTCTCTCAACCACTGGTCATCTCCCCCTCGCTGGAGGGCCTTGGCGCTCACCTGGGCCGGGTTTTGGATCAGATCGACACCCTGCCTCCCGGCCTCCCCACGGGGCTCGAGTCCCTCGATTACCCTCCCGAGCCCATTCGCTTTTTCCCCCAAATGCTCGATTGGGTAGTGAATCGCGTCTCGCAGCTTGTCGATGAAGGCGTCCCTCCAGGCGAAATTGCCATCCTGGCCCCCATCCTGCCCGATTCCCTGCGTTTTGCCCTCACCAACCGGCTCGAAGAGCGCGGCATCCCTTACCGTTCTCACCGGCCATCGCGTGCGCTCAGCGACGAACCCGCCGCCCGCTGCTTGCTTTCTCTGGCCGAATTGGCCCACCCCGAATGGAATCGGTCCCCATCCAAAGTAGAAATGACGTATGCGCTCCTCCAGGTCGTTTCCGGTCTGGATCTGACCCGCGCCCACCTGCTAACCGAAATTTGCTGCCGCATGAAAGATGGCCGCCTGACACTGGAGCCCTTTGGCCTGCTGCGTCCCGACGTACAGAACCGGATCACCTTTGTGATCGGTGAACGATACGAGACGCTGCGTGTTTGGCTGGAAAACTACGCCGCCGCCCCCGAAAGCGAATTGGATTACTTCTTCAGCCGTCTGTTTGGCGAAGTCCTTTCTCAACCCGGCTTTGGATTCCACAGCGACCTGGATGCCGGGCAGGTTGCCGCCAACCTGGTCGAATCTGCCCAGAAATTTCGTTGGGCCATCGAATCCAGAAACGAACCGGTTGGCCAACCTTGGGGTCAAGAATACATCGAAATGGTCCGCGACGGAGTCATCGCCGCTCAATACGTGGGCAACTGGCAGTCACCATCAGCCGATGCCGTCTTTATTGCCCCCGCTTACACTTTCTTGATGAATAATCGCGCGGTCGATCATCAATTCTGGCTGGACGCCGCCTCGAACGCCTGGTTCGAACGTCTCTACCAACCACTCACCCATCCTTACGTGCTGAGCCGCGCCTGGGCTTCAGGCCGAATCTGGACGGCTGTCGACGAGTTCGAGTCCAACCGTGCTGTCCTGTATCGGCTGGCCTTGGGCCTCCTGCGTCGCTGCCGGGTCAGCATCCACCTCGCCCTCAGTGATCTCAACGAAGGGGGCTACGAACAGCGGGGGTTGCTGCTTAAATCCTTCTATCAAGTCCAGCTCGCCGCAGGAAAGGATGAAACCCATGACTGAGATCCGACTGCGTCCCAGCCAGGAAAACATCCTTGCCTACACCGGCGGGCGCATGGGCATCTCTGCCGTTCCTGGGGCCGGAAAAACTTTCACCCTTTCGCTGCTAGCTGCCCGCTTACTGGCTTCGGGGGCATTAGGCCCTGATCAAGAAATTCTCATCGTCACCCTGGTCAACTCGGCGGTCGATAACTTCGCCAGTCGCATTTCAGGCCTGATTCGCCAGACGCGCCTGATGCCCAATTTCGGTTACCGTGTCCGCACCCTTCACGGGTTGGCCCATGATATCGTCCGCGAACGCCCCGAAGCTGTCGGCTTAGCCAATGATTTCCAAATCGTCGATGAAAGTGAGGCCACTCGCATCCTCCACGATGTAGCCCTGGCTTACCTGCGCTCGAATCCCGATCTCATCGAGAGCTACCTCAGGCCCGACCTGACTGAATATGACGCGCAAAAATTGCGCCGCGACCGCATTCCCGATCTGGTCGAGTCCATCGGCCTGCAAGCCATTCGCTACGCCAAAGATCAGGAGCTTTCCACTGATGCGCTCCGTGCTCGCCTGGATGAATTGCCCCTTCCATTACCCTTGGCCGAAATGGGATGGGCGCTATACGCCGATTACCAACGTGCCCTCAACTACCGTGGCGCGGTTGATTTTGATGATCTGATCCGCCTGGCTCTCCAAGCGCTCAAAACCGATCAGCAGTTGGTCCTCCGCCTGCGCGACCAGTGGCCTTACGTACTGGAAGACGAAGCCCAGGACTCCAGCCATCTGCAAGAAGAAATCCTCCGCTTGTTGGCCGGGCCGGACGGCAACTGGGTCCGAGTTGGCGATCCCAACCAGGCCATCTATGAAACGTTCACCACGGCCAACCCTGCCTACCTGCTTGAGTTTCGCCGCCAACCCGGTGTCCGCGATGAAGATTTGCCCGACTCAGGGCGCTCATCCGCGTCCATCATCGACCTGGCGAATCACCTCATCGCCTGGGCCAACTCGCCCAATGCGCCTTCCCAACTCCAGGGTTCGCTCATCACCCCTTACATCCAACCCACACCACCCGACGACCCGCAGCCCAACCCTCCCAATCGCCCCGATCTCATATTTCTTCATGATAAGAAACTTGAGGCCGCCAAAGAGATCGAGACTGTGGCTGCCTCGGTCAGGCGTTGGCTAGAAGTGCCCGGAAATCAACAGCGCACCGTTGCCGTCCTGGTGCCCCGTAACACCCGCGGCACTGAATTAGCCGAAGAACTCAAACGCCTGGGCGTGGACGTGGTCGACACCTTGCTCAAAACCACCACCGCAACTCGCCAATCCGCTGGGGCCATTGCCAATGTTCTGCGTGCCCTGGCCGACCCGTTGAATGGGCACAAGCTCAGCCGCGCTTATCGCTCCTGGCGTGGAAAACCGGATGAGAATAATAAAAAAATTATCGAGCGGGCCGCATCCCACCTGCACCGCATGTTGCGCATTGAAGATTACCTCGCTCCTCTACCCGGTCAAGATATTCTCGAGAAACTCGGTGTCCACACCACCGACGAAACTGTCTACGCCGAATTAACCGCCTTTCGCGACTGCGTCCGCCGCTGGCAGGCCGCCATCCTCTTGCCCATCGACCAACTCCTACTCACCCTCTCTCAGGATTTGTTTACGGAGCCCGCAGATCTGGCCGTGGCTCATAAGATGGCCGGAGCGCTGCGCCAGCGCATTCACGAACACCCTGATTGGCTGCTGCCCGACCTGATTGGCGAAATCGAAGAAATTGCCACAAACAAGCGCAAGTTCCTGGGCTTCAGCAGTGACGACACCAACTTCAACCCCGATGACTACAAAGGCCGCGTCGTCATCGCCACCATCCATAAGGCTAAAGGCCTCGAATGGGACCGAGTCTACCTGCTCTCAGCCAATAACTACGATTTCCCTTCTGGTTCTCCCTACGACACCTTTATCTCAGAAAAATATTTCATCCGCGATCATCTCAACCTGGAAGCCGAAGCGCTCGATCAACTGCGGCTCCTCGCCGAAGGCGACCCGGAGGAATGGTATGAGGAAGGACAGGCCACCCTGCGCAGCCGCATGGATTACGCCCGTGAACGCTTACGCCTATTCTTTGTAGGCATCACGCGAGCCCGTCAAGAACTCGTGATCACCTGGAACGGTGGCCGAGAAGGACAGGCCGTGCCCGCCTTACCCTTTGTTGAACTCATCAATTTCTGGGAGCGCCTCCATGGACACCACTAGCCGCCGTCAGGATGTGCTGGCCTCCGACCAGCCCTTTGTCTTTTCGCAAGCCGCTCTGCAAGACTACCAGGATTGCCGCCGCCGATTTCAGCTCCGTTATTTACTCAAGGCGGCCTGGCCCGCCCCCCAGGCCGAGCCCGTACGCGAGCATGAGCGTCACGTCCGCCGAGGCGAACGCTTTCACCGCCTGGCGCAGCAAGCCCTCCTCGGTGTGCCGCTCGATCGGCTCGCGGCAGTGGCCTCCGCTGACTCAGACGAACATCTCTCCCAATGGTGGCACAATTTCACCCTCCTCCTTCCCGAACTCCAGGGAGAAAAGCGCTTTGTGGAAACTCTGCTCAGCGCCCCGCTTGCATCTCATCGACTGCTTGCAAAATACGACTTGATTCTGCTTAATCCCGATCAAAAACTGCTGATATTCGACTGGAAGACCGGCCTCAAGCGCCCACGCCGCGCCTGGCTAGAGAACCGCAGCCAGACCCGTGTGTACCCATATCTCGCCGTCAGAGCTGCTTCCGGTTTATACCCTGGACTGAGTCTCCTGCCCGAACAGGTTGAAATGGTGTATTGGTTCGCCGGCCACCCAGCCCAGCCCGAAAAAATTTCTTACACGCCCGAACAATACCAACAAGACGAGCGCGACCTATTGGGTCTCGTCCGCGAAATCGAATCGCTCTCCGCTACCCAATTCGACCCAACGTCCGATGAGCGTGCCTGCCGTTTCTGCGTCTATCGCTCTTATTGCGACCGCGGCAAGTCAGCCGGCATCTTCACAGAAACAGAAGATGATTTTGAGCCCGAAGAGGAGATCGAAATTCACTTTGACCAAATCGCCGAGATCAGTTTCTAGCCATGTCTGCCTGGATTGAGCTGCCTCCCACCGAAATTCCTCCTTCCTTCGCCGCCTTTGTCGGAGGGCATCCATTGGTGGCTCAGACCCTCTTCCGCCGTGGCATCACCACCCTCGAAACCGCCCGCGCTTTCATCGACCCCAGCGCCTATGTGCCCGCGCCACCAGAACAACTCCCCGACCTGGAGGTTGCGGTAGACCGTCTGGAGCGTGCCATCCGCCAGCGGGAATCCATCTGGGTTTGGGGCGACTTCGATGTGGACGGGCAAACTTCCACCGCCCTGCTCGTGCAGACACTACGCCTGCTCGGCGTTGACCCAGGTTACCATATTCCCGTGCGCGCCCGCGAGTCGCATGGAGTGAACATCCCTCACCTCGAACCCATCATTGCCTCGGGGGCCCGACTGCTTCTGACCTGCGACACAGGCATCACCGCTCACGACGCCATTGACTATGCGAATTCCGGGGGGCTAGAGGTCATCGTTACCGATCATCATACTCTCGGCGAAACCCTCCCGCGAGCGCTAGCTTGCGTCAATCCACGCCGTCTCCCTCCGACCCATCCTCTCGGCGCCCTCCCTGGCGTGGGCACGGCTTTCAAACTGGCCGAAGCCCTCCTCCATCGCTTCTCGCGGGGCTCCGAAGCCGACCAACTTCTCGATCTGGTCGCTCTGGGAATCGTAGCCGATGTAGCCATGCAAACCGGCGACACGCGTTACCTCCTCCAACGCGGCCTGGCTGTTCTTCGCGCCACCCAGCGAGCCGGGTTGAAAGCTATCTATGACCTGGCCGAAGTAGATCCCGCCTGCTTGACCGAAGAGCACATCGGATTCCTTCTCGGGCCACGGCTCAACGCATTGGGCCGCCTGGACGATGCCAACCCGGCTGTCGAACTCTTCACCACCACCGATCCAGGCAGAGCCCGCGTCCTTGCCGTCCACCTGGAAGGACTCAATGCCCGCCGCCAGTTGCTCACCAGCCAGATCCTTGGGGCTGCTCAAAAACAAATCGACCATGACCGTTCGCTGCTCGATTCCCCCGTTCTGGTGCTCTCTCATCCCGAATGGCCCGCGGGCGTGGTCGGAATCGTTGCCAGTCAATTGACCGAACGCTACCAGCGCCCGGTTGTCCTACTTTGCACGCCTCCGGGTGAACTGGCGCGCGGGTCGGCTCGCTCGGTGGAAGGCATCGATATTACCGCCGCCATTGCTTCACAGCGATCCCTGTTGTCCGGTTTCGGCGGGCACCCCATGGCCGCCGGCCTGTCCTTGGACACAGAAAACCTGTCCGCTTTCCGCCGCGGCCTATCCCGCGAGGTCGGTAGAATCATTCAATCTTCTGGCATCTCCCAAGAGTCCGCCCTGCAAATCGACGGCTCATTGCGTCTTGACGAAATCAACATCGATCTGGTCACGGACCTGGAGCGGTTGGCCCCCTTTGGGGCCGGCAACCCCGCGCTCGTGCTGGCCGTTCATGATTTAACCCTACTCAACAAAGCCACCATCGGCCGCGATCAGGCTCACCGCTTGTTGACCGTCCAGGATTCATTCGGCAACACGCAAAAAGTGGTCTGGTGGGGCGGCGCGGCCTGGCCCACCCCCGATTCGCGCTTCGACCTGGCTTGTGTTCTACGGGCTAGCAACTTCCGCGGCCAGCGGGAAGTGCAGGTTGAATGGATCGATCACCGCTCCCTGGTCGAGGCCCCGCTGGAGTTGGCCACGCCCAGCCGCGCGGTCATCGATCACCGCGGGCAGGCTTACCCCCGCCCGCTGCTCGATGCGCTCCGCGCTGCCGGGCCGCTGGCGGTGTGGGCCGAAGGCGAATCTCGCGCGGCCCTGAATGGTCAGGATCGCTTCACCCTGGAATCATCCCCATCCCTGGCAATTTGGACCACGCCACCCGGACCCGATGAACTCAGCGCGGTACTCGCCCAGGTCAACCCCCAACAAGTGATTCTTTTTGGTATAGACCCCGCCAACACATCCCCGGAGGAATTCCTCAAACGACTGGCCGGGTTGCTCAAGTTTGAACTCAACCGGGTCAACGCTCCTCGCGCCGAGACCAGCCTTTCTCGCCTGGCAGGCGCGACCGCGCAGCGCGTCACAGCCGTCCAGGCCGGTCTGGATTGGTTACATGCCCGCGGAATGATCGCCATCCTCTCGCTCCAGGGTGATTCGGTTACCGTCGAATATGGAATCGGCCAATCGCAGAGCGATTCCGCTTCTCCCTTGTTACGATTGAGGTCTATACTGGAAGAAACGGCAGCCTATCGCCGCTTCTTCTCTTCCGCCGATCCTGCAGCCATTCTCGCCTGATTTTCAGAGTGCAGCCATGCCCGTGAGTCCCGAGACCCTGTCTCTCGCAGTGGGCGCAATCCCGCCTATCCATCCGATATAGTTTTAGAACGCAGCACTCCAGCCAACCCGTTAATCCCACGGCTCCACAAAATACGCGCCGCCCTCCCCTTCCAGGACCCACCCGCTCATTTTGCCGTCCGCCGAAGTCATCTTCCACCACAGGCCCTCGTTCATGCACACCGGCCCGTCAGTGATGGTCATTTCTGTCCCTTCCGGCATCTGCCCCAAAACGGTGCCGTTCTTCCCAGGTTCGCTTCGCACACGCAATGCTTTTCCGTCCGTAAAAGTCACCCGCGCGCCTTTGTCAACCGCTAATCGTCCGTCCATTGCGCCTGGGCAGTTAATGGCCGCCGATACCTCCGGCGATTTCAAATCAACGGTTGGCTGGACCGAAAGACTCTTCACCACATTTTCGAGTTTGGCGAGAGAGGGGATGAATTCACCGACGGGCCACGCCTCGAGTTGCCCCTTCATCGTCGCAAGATACGCCTCGTACTGACTTGCTTCCATCGAAGCTTCAGCCTCTTTGTACAAATTTACATTCTCTGCTGAAGACAATCCGGGATGGTCCACCTGGAATATCGCGGACACATAATACTGTTTGTCGTATGTAAGCCCCTGATAGGTGTAAAACAAACATTGGCCATCCACCGGAAGAATCGCTTGAGCAAAACAGGTTAAGTAAAGAATACCCTCACCGTTCATGAATTGCACTTTGGATGGGCGCGCATAAAACACCTGGCCTGCATTCCACATCGGCAAGAAAGGCAAATAACGAGTCTCTGTGCCAAATTGATCCAGGTAATTTTCCAGATCGTCCATCATCTCCCCGGCCGATTCGTTCACCGCTGCATACTTCTGGATGGGGTAAACGATTATCTGTGGCGCATGAAACGGAGCGACCAGTTGGTATCCCTCGAAGTCGAATTGATAGTATTCAGGCGCCGGGCCAACCCAGCCGCCGTACTCCGGTTCTCCCCGTTCCGCGGGGGCAATCTTCGCCGAAACACTGCGCGCCAATGTCAAGTCGTACGTGAAACTGACTCCCTGGTAATTCACCTTTGCGCCGCTAGCCGTCGTGGGCGCTTCGGGGTCAGCCTGTGGAGAAGGCTGCGGATCTGCCTGGGGAGAAGCTTCTGCCGTGGGCATTTGCGCCGTCGGGTCAGGCTCTCCGCTGGGAGCCTTTTCAGTCGCGGTTGGTTCCGCCGAAGTTGGCAGTCCGCAGGCCATAGCAACCAACGCCCAGACGGCAACCACACTCAAGATCAACATTTTTTTGGACATCATGGGCCCTGCCCTCCCGCTGATTCTAAGATACTGGAATTGCTCAGTGAGGAAGACTTTTTCAATCATCACGGACCGAGTCATTCCCCGATGAAGAGAAGTCTAGCAGAGTCACCCACGCTTGGCAAGCATTCCACGGCCCTGGTGTTGTAATCACCCCTTGGTAATAAAAAAAACCGCAGAGTCGGACTCTGCGGTGAAATCACAAGCAATCAAGCGATTTATTCCAAAAACACTTCCACGTGTTCACCGTCTTGCTCGTCCATCACATCGACAATTTGGCCCACCTCACCAGAGGCTATTGCCTCATAGAGCATATCCATATCCAGGCCTTCCACCTCTGGAGCAAACTTGGTGCCCATGCGCAGCCCCACATTGACCAGGCTCATCGGCAGGCGCACATTCACCCTTGGCTTCCCTGTGTTGGTGTCCGTCACGCGCACGCGCAGCCAGCGCGGCTTCTTGCCTTGCGTAACAGCCAAATCTTGTACGACCGCTCCTGCCACGCGGGCTTCCTCGCCGCCTTCTTCCAAAGCCTCCAAGAGTCCCGCTGCATCTTCGGCGCTAATTTTTCCTTCCTGCACCATCTGCAAAATTTTCATCCGTTCTTCCATCGTAGCCATAAGAAACTCCTTCGTTGTCCTATCCCGATTTTCCGCGTGGTTACTCGGGTTTCACTTCTTCGCGAACACCCTTCAAGCGCCGCTTGGCCTCGTCCATATTGATGACGCCTTTTTCCAGGTCTTCCAGAATGCGCTTGCGTTCCGCGGGTCCTGGCAAAACCGGCGCCGAGGCCTGGGATTCTTCGCGGGCAGGTTCGTATCCCATCGCGCGTAAAATGTCATTCATTCGATTGCGCAAGGTCGGGTAAGATAAGCTCAGCTCTTCTTCCATCCGGTTGAAGCGACCTTCACAGCGGACAAAGGTCAGCACAAACTGCAACTGCTCAGTGGTCAACCGTGAGAATGGCAGCAGCCATTTGAGTTGCTCGGGTGAGAACGCCCCCTGCACGGACCCCACCGAAGGTTGAAAATTCCCCTCAATAGAGGTAGCGCAAGACGGGCAATGCAAGCGGGTCACGGTCAAATCGCCGCCACAAACTGGACATTTGGTTAATAAAGGATTCATCGATACACTCCCTTCCTTCTCTTCTTATTCTCCACGAAAGACGGTCTACAATATTCTTGTTTCGTATTGATTTTCTAAAGCATATTATAGCAATAAGTTTAATTTTGTCAATAGTCTATTCAATATTATTAATGACTTCTTAGGATATTTAAACAAATCGACCCTGGGCAATCCAGAGTCGTTATCGCGCTTGTTGAAGATCTGCGGTTATTCCTCATTCCTCTCACCATAAAGCACCCAGTGCCCTTTGCGGTCGCCCACATTGCCAGGGGAGCGATCATAATATACTTCAAAGATTCGCCCCCCATCTACCCGCACTCGGAAGTAATAACGGCCCACGCCCCACGAGCCCCGAATTCTGGCGCGAGCGACATGTTCTGGGCGCATATTGCGCCCCATCTTCCCTCTCCGCTGAAAATCCCGCCACTCTGCCAGCAACTCCATTACCCGGAAATGCTTCCCATCCCAGATGATACCGTTAGGGCAAGGTGGGTCTTTCTCTAACAGAGGTGGTTGATCGAAATTTACCTCTATAGGTCCATCGATAAATCGAAAGGGCAGTGGTTTCAACTCCATAAACTTAATTGTACCGCAGGCCGCCGTCCATCCAACAAGATAAACGGAGCGGCCCTGCCCACTGGAACCCCCAGATTCTTTAAATCCTCAACCGAGCGTAAGTAGTTCTTTCGCCGCGCCTCCAGGATCGCCCTGGCCCCCACTGGGCCCACGCCCGGAATGCGTAGCAGATCTCGCCGGTCTGCTTTGTTGATCTCCAGCGGCATCTCACTCAGGTTGGCTTTCGCCCAGGCCATTTTCGGATCAGTTTCCAACGGCAAATAACCCTCTTTGGCAAAGGGAAGTTCTTCCAGGTCAAAACCATAATCCCTCAGCAAAAAAGACGCCTGATACAGACGGTGTTCACGCCAGGGATTGCAGGCGGTCCGGTCCTCAAAGGGGGTGTCGGGTGTCGGCGAAAATCCCGAGAAGTACCCTCGCGCCAGCCGAACATTTCGGTTCAACCAATCCAGAGTTTGCAGCAGTTCCAAATCCGATTCGCCCACCGCTCCCACCACGAACTGTGTAGTCGTCGACGGCCAACGCCCTTTCCATCCTTCGTGCCCAGGTCGATCCCTTCGAATCTGCTCCACCCAGCGCAGTGGTTGCAGTAATTCCTCCATGAAGACCTTTTGTGGAGCCAGCGCCTGCAAACGCTGCGTATTCGGCCCTTCCAGGTTCACCGATACCCGATCAGCCAGTTGCATGGCCCGCTCTACCTGGGCAAATTCAGTCCCCGGCATCAACTTCAGGTGTACATAACCCTGGTAATTCAACTTCCGGCGCAAGTACTCGATGGTCGCGATCAACCGGTCTTCTGTTCGCACACCCCCAGCCGCTACCCCAGAACTGAGGAATACACCATCAACAACTTTCTTTTTGGTCAACCGGTCTACCGCCACAGCCAATTCTTCGGGCTGAAAGGTCACCCTGCGAAAATCTCGTCCCGCTCGAAAAGCGCAGTAATTGCAATTCCGCTCGCAAGCCGATGTGAGCAGCGATTTCAAGACTGGCATTCGCTTTCCATTTGGTAAGCATACCATGCTGACTGGAAGCCCTTCACTGGGATCCTCGCAATCCTTTCCACCAAATGAAGCCTTCTTGGCAGACGGAGCCGCGGGAGTTGTGTCGTCTACTTCAACATCCATCTCATGCTTTATCAAGGCCAACTTTTCAAAGGCATCCATGCTCTTGTCTCCCTTGAGGCGACCTTACCTCTAATTCAGGAACTTCCCCAACCTCGGTGAGTAGATACACACCCATCATAGAACATATTATCTAATAAGTCAAGGTGTCTACACTCACCCGATATTGGGAAGTTTACGCGCTGAGGCGATGGGCGAAAACTTCCCAATAT
>CAYOHX010000154.1:0-12151 GCA_964403875.1 uncultured Anaerolinea sp.
GTGCAAACCTTTGAAGTTGCTGCGGCTTCTTAGGAGCATTTCACATCAGACGTATAATATTATTGTGTGCATACCGAAATAAAATTCGCCCACATATCTAATATACCCTACCTTAAAGAGAAAAACAAGCGAGAAAAATCACAAAATCATAACAAAATAAGCGCTTACAAAGGACAATTGTCCGGTTCTCAGGTCGCTAATTCGGTGTTATTCGGCAGGATGGTGGCGCGCAACCGCGGCAAATCCCCTGAGAGAGATAAAAAAACCCGCGCATTCGCGCGGGCTGCGATTTTGACTCAGGTTGGGGTTATTCGCTGTCGGCGGGCTTGGAAGCCGGAGTCGCGGTGGACGGGGTGGAGGTGGACTCGGAGGCGCTGGACGAATCGCTGGTCGCCTTGCCTTCCCCGTGGCTGGCGCTGCTGCGCGCGCCCGACGGACTTTTGTGATCGGTGGCGTAGAAGCCCGAGCCTTTGAATACGATTCCAACCGGCTGGTAAACCTTGCGCAAACTCTTCTTGCCGCATTCCGGGCAGCGAGTCAGGGGCGCATCGCTAAATTTTTGCGTCTGCTCAAATTGGACGCCGCAACTCTCACACCGATAGGTATACACTGGCATAATCAAGCACCTCTTACTGAAAAAATAGATCACTTCAGCGAACCTATTATACGACTTTTTGATAAACTTTGCCAAGGTTCACAAATTTGTCGGGTTGTGATATACTTGCGCGGCTTGCCAACGGGCAGGCAACAAATTTACACGCTGTCGGATCGCTCCTGCGTGCCACAATTGTGGTGAGGGAGCAGCAGGTCGGCAGCGAACGAATAACGCAAAGGAGCATTTGAATAGTATGGCTACAGTGATCTCCATGAAAGCATTATTGGAGAGCGGCGTTCATTTTGGACACCGCACCAACAAATGGAACCCCCGCATGCGCCCTTATATCTTCACCGAGCGCAACGGCATCCACATCATCGACCTCCAGCAAACCGTCAAAGCCCTGAATACCGCCTATAACGTCATTCGCGACACGGTCGCGCAAGGCGGTTCTGTGCTGTTTGTTGGCACCAAGCGCCAGGCCCAGGAAACCGTCAAGGAAGAAGCTGTCCGCTGCGGTATGCCTTATGTTACCGAACGCTGGATGGGCGGCATCCTGACCAACTGGATCACCATGTTCCAACGGATCATGGAAATGGAACGCATGGAAAAAATGCGCGACACCGGCGAGATTAACCGCTTGACCAAGAAGGAAGGCCTTCTCATTCAGCGCGAGATCGACCGCCTCCTGGTTCGCCTCAGCGGTATCCGCCAGATGCGCAAACTGCCTGATTTGCTCTTCGTGGTCGATGTGACCCGCGAAGACACCGCCATCCGCGAAGCCAACAAGCTGGGCATCCCGGTCATCGCCCTGGTTGACACCAACTGCGACCCCTCTGGCGTCGACTATGTAATCCCCTCCAACGATGACGCCATCCGCGCCATCAAGCTCCTGGTCGGCAAAGTTGCCGATGCTGTGCTGGAAGGCATGGCCTATCGCAAGGACACCGAGATGGAAATGGTGGAAGACACCTCCGCCACCACCCGAATGCCCGAGGAATCGGCGCTGGAGGATAAAGACCTCCTGGGTGAAGCCACCCTGGCAAAGCTGAGCGACGCTCGCCTGGCTGCCACGGTCGAAGACGAAGAAGAGTAGATGTAACCAACGAAACGCCCAGCCGGGCGTTTCGGATGAAACCGCAGCGAAAGGAAAGAACCTATGGCAATTACTACTGAACAAATCAAGCAGCTTCGAGAAGCTACCGGAGCCGGCATTTTGGACTGCCGCAAGGCCCTTGAACAGGCCGATGGCAACTATGACAAGGCGGTTGACTTCCTGCGCGAGAAGGGCCTGGCCCAGGCTGCCAAGCGCGCCGACCGGGCTGCCTCTGAGGGCATCATCGAAGTCTACTCTCACGGCAAAGGCCGCGTTGCCGTCGTGGTTGAGTTGAACTGCGAGAGCGATTTCGTCGCCCGTGAAGAATCCTTCCGCAACCTGGCCCACGAATTGGCCTTGCAGGTTGCTGCTTCCGCTCCCCGCTGGGTGAAGGAAGAGGATATCCCTGCCGACGTGCTCCAGCACGAGACCGACATCGCCACCGCCCGCGCCCGTGAAGAAGGCAAGGCTGAGGCTGTTCTGCCCCGCATCGTTGAAGGCGCCGTCAAGAAATTCAAGGACGAGACCGTCCTCATGCGCCAGAAGTACATTCGCGATGAGAGCATCACCATTCAGGATCTCTTCAACCAGACCGTTGTTGCCCTGAAAGAAAACATCGTTGTCCGGCGGTTCATCCGCTGGGAATTGGGCGAAGCTTCCAGCTAACTTTCAAAGGCCAACCTTCGGGTTGGCCTTTTTTCTAAGTGCATATTGGAGAAACCCTAAGGGTCTTTAAGACCCTTAGGGTTTGAGAAGGAAATGTGGAAAAGGAGTAAAGATGGAAGGATTAAAATACCACCGCATTCTACTCAAACTCAGCGGCGAAGCGCTGGCTGGTGAAAACGGTTTTGGCATTGACCCACAGCGCGCGTTAGATATTTCGCGCCGCGTGAAAGAAGTGCGCGAGATGGGCGTGGACGTGGCCATTGTCATTGGCGCGGGCAACCTCTGGCGCGGGCGTGTGGGCCAAAACCAGGGCATGAACCAGGCCACCGCCGATTACATGGGCATGCTTGCCACGGTGATGAATGCGATGGCCCTCATGGATGCCCTCGAGAATCTGGATGTGGTCACCCGCGTGCAGTCAGCCATTGAGATGCACTCCGTGGCCGAGCCGTATATCCGCCGCCGCGCGATCCGTCATCTGGAGAAAGGCCGCGTGGTCATTCTGGGCGGCGGCACGGGCAACCCCTACTTTACCACCGACACCGCCGCGGCGCTGCGCGCCACCGAGTTGGGCTGCGACGTGCTCATCAAAGCCACCAAAGTGGATGGGGTCTATGACAGCGACCCGAAGAAGAATGCCAACGCCAGGCGCTTCGACCGACTGACCTACATGGACGCCATCAGCCAGCGTCTGGCCGTGATGGACAGCACCGCCTTGACCTTCTGCATGGATAACAAAATGCCAATCCTGGTGCTCAATCTGTGGGATGAGACAGCCCTGAAGAGCGCCCTGATGGGCCAGGCAGTGGGCACGCTCGTCAGCGGGGATTAAAGTTACCCCCTGGGGAACTGAATCGGGACTTTCGGCGTTCTATCTATGAGATTTGGCTCTCTAGGAGTTGCCGTGGTAAATGCGGATTTCACCACGCTAATTCCCAATGAGCCTGAGATTTTCGATAGGAGAAACGTTGTCATGTCCCGATTTTTTGTTAACCTGGCACTTGTTTTGGCGGTAACCATGCTCAGTGCTTGCAGTTCGACTTCTTCCATTGACTTGCCTGATCTGAACGGAACCTCGTGGGTGGCCGTGCAAATTGGCGATTTGACCCCACCGGAGAATATTCATTCGACCCTGTATTTTGATCAGGGAAAGATTGCCGGAAAAGCGGCTTGTAACAGCTTTTTTGGTGTGTATGAAATGAAAGATCAGTCGCTGACCATGAGCGGGGTGGGTTCCACCATGATGTTTTGCGCCGAAGGCATGGAGCAAGAAACTGCTTTCCTGGGCGCGCTTCAGGTCACAACCACCTACCGCATGGACGGAGACCAACTGCGCCTCTTAGACGCTGATGGGAATACGCTTGTCACATTGGCGAGGCTCCAGCACGCTGCCTTGGAAGGACCTCTTTGGCAACTCACCATGCTCAATGACGGCCAGGATGCAGTGACCAGCCTGCCGGAGGGCGTGGTGATTTCAGCCCAATTTGGCGACGGGCGCGTTTCGGGCAGCGGCGGTTGTAACCAATATTTTGGCGACTATACTGTGAACGGGGGCGAGTTGACCGTGAGCGGCATCGGCGCGACCAAGATGTTCTGTGGCGAGCCTGAAGGCGTGATGGATCAGGAAGCCCTGTTCTTGCAGGCCCTAGAAAAAGCGGCCCGCTTTGAAATCCGTGAGCAGTCGTTGACGGTTTTCGGTGCGGAGGGGGGCGTGTTGCTGCAGTTTTCTGCCGTCAAGTAGTTGTGATCGAACACCTGCCATGTAGACCGGCTTGAGCGGGTTTTCTCAGGATACCGGGTTGATTGAGCTTCAGCGAAAGCCGACATTATCTGCCGCAGTGCAAGACACCCGAGGGCGTAGCGTGTCGGTTTTCGCTGGCGGCGCGCGAGAAAAGCAGAATAGGGCAATCTACTCAAACCGATCAACAAATCTGACGGTCCCTTCTTAACCTTACCCTTGACAGCCCGTCCTTTTAAAAGATAATAGGGGCATCTGAACATCGAATGGCTTTGACGGAGGAAAGTAGGTCGGCGAAAGCCGCCAGAGAGATGGGCGCAAAGGCTGCAACGCCCATCCGGTGGAAACCGAGCGAAGTTCCCTCCCGAGCCGTCCAGGGGAACATCCCCCAGTGGGATCTGTAGTCTGGACCGCGCGCCCGGCGTTATCGGGGCAGCCAATCGCCGCTCAATGCGAGCTGGCCGTTGGATGAAGCGGGTCGGAGATTGCCTCCGGCCAAGTTGGGTGGTACCGCGGGTTATCAACTCCCGTCCCAGTTGGGACGGGAGTTTTTTGTGTTTATCGAACCGCAAGGGTAACCACTCAGGCCCTGGTCAAGTTGTCCTGAATTTCCCAAAAGGGCTGAGCAAGTAACCCGCAAGGTTGATTATTAGGAAGGAGTACGGTATGGATGAATTGAAAGAGCTCGAAGTGACCCGCCAGCAGGGTTTGGATGCCCTGGCGGCCGTGCAGGATGAGTCTGCGTTGGAAGCCTGGCGCATTGCCCATTTGGGCCGCAGCGCGCCGGTAATGCAGGCCTTCAGCCGCCTTGGCCAGGCTCCGAAGGAGCTGCGCCCGCAGATTGGACAGGCAGCCAACCAGGTGAAACAGGCCCTGGAAGGCGCATTTGCCGAGAAGGCTGCCGCCATCCGCGAAGCCGCCCTGGCCCGTTCGCTGGAGAACGAAACCCTGGACGTGACCCTGCCTGGCCGCCGCCCCACCCGTGGGCGGCTTCACCCGGCCACGCTCAACCTGCGCCGCATTCAGGCCATCCTGGCCGACATGGGCTTTCAGGTTTACACCTCGCGCGAGGTGGAGTTGGATGAGTACAATTTCCAACTGCTCAACATCCCGCCTTCTCACCCGGCTCGCGAAATGCAAGACACATTCTACGTCGAGTCACCCCAAAACGACGGGGATTACTCGGTTGTTCTGCGCACCCACACTTCGCCTGGGCAAATTCGGGCCATGCGCGAGTTCGCCGCTGCCAACCCCGAGAACCCGCCCGCCATCCGTATTGCCCTGCCCGGCATGGTTTACCGCTATGAGCAGATCACGGCCCGCTCGGAGGTGCAGTTCAACCAGATGGAAGGGCTGGTGGTGGGCGAAAATATCACCTTCGGCGACCTCAAAGGCACCCTCTCTGATTTTGTGCGGCGCATGTTCGGGCAGAATGCCCGCACCCGTTTCCGCTCTGATTACTTCCCCTTTACCGAGCCTTCGGCGGAGATGGACGTGGAATGCTTCGTGTGCGGCGGCAAAGGCTGCCCGGTGTGCAAGAAGTCCGGCTGGCTCGAGATTCTCGGCTGCGGCATGGTTCACCCAGTGGTTCTCAAGAACGGCGGCTATGACCCCGCTCGTTACACCGGTTTCGCCTTTGGCATGGGTCCCGAGCGCCAGGTGATGCTGCGTCATAAGATTAACGATATTCGCTACTTCTGGGGAAACGACATTCGTTTCCTGGAACAATTCTAGGAGGCCGCAATGAAAATTACGATTGGCTGGTTGTCTGATTTCATCGATTTGAGCGGCCTTTCGGTGGTCGAAATTGCCCACAAAATCACGATGGCGGGCATGGAAGTGGAAGACATTCGCTTCGCTGGGCTGCCTCTGCCCACCCAGGAAGACCACGGCTTCAAGGTGAGCGGTATTGCCTGGGACCCGCAAAAGATCGTGGTGGCCGAGATCAGCGCGGTGAACCCGCATCCCAACGCCGACCGCCTGACCCTGTGCGACCTGTACGATGGTATCGACCATCATGTGGTGCTCACCGGCGCGCCCAACCTGTTCGACTACAAGGGCCAGGGCTCGCTGCCCAAGCCGCTGAAGGTGGCCTACGCCAAGGAAGGCGCGCGCATTTATGATGGCCACGCCGATGGGTTGGTGTTGACCACCCTCAAGCGTTCCAAGATCCGTGGCGTCGACTCCTACTCGATGGTTTGCTCGGAAAAAGAACTGGGCATTAGCGAAGAGCACGAGGGTATCATCCTGCTCGATGATGATGCCGCGGCGGGCACGCCCCTGGTCGATTACATGGGCGACGCTGTACTGGAGCTGAAGGTGAACCCCAACATGGCTCGCAACACCAGCGTGTTGGGCGTGGCCCGTGAGCTTTCAGCCCTCACCGGGCGCCCTCTACGCAAACCGGACTATCGCCTCGAGACGGCGGGTGAGTCGATTGAGGGCAAGGTCAAGATAGAGATTGCCGAGCCCGCCCTCAATCCGCGTTTCACCCTGGCCCTCATCCGCGGGGTGAAAATGGGCCCCAGCCCCTATTGGGTGCAGCGCCGTTTGCGCCTGGTGGGTGTGCGCGCCATCAGCAACGTGGTGGACGCGACCAACTATACCATGGTCGAGATCGGCGAGCCGCTGCATGCCTTCGATTATTCCGTACTGACCCAACGCGCCGGGAACGCCCCGGTGGTCATCTCGACGCGCACGGCCAAACCTGGCGAAAAGCTGACCACTCTGGACGGCGTGGAGCGCGCCCTGACTCCCAATAATGTGCTGGTGTGCGACGCCAAAGGCGCGCTTTCGCTGGCGGGGGTGATGGGCGGGGCGGAAAGCGAGATCAGTGACACAACCACCGACATCTTGCTCGAAGCCGCGGCCTGGAACTTCATTAATATTCGCAAAACTGCCACCCAACATGCTCTACCCTCCGAGGCATCCTACCGCTTCTCGCGCGGGGTGCATCCGGGGTTGGCGATTGACGGCCTGCGCCGTTGTCTGCGCTGGATGGCGGCCTGGAGCGGCGGCACGATTGCCCCCGGCATTGTGGACGCATACCCCTTGCCGCCCAAGGATTCCACCGTGGAGATCACGGAGAAAGACGTGCGCCGGGCGTTGGGCATTGAAATTCCGCTGCCCGAAATTCAAACCCTGCTCGAGCGTCTCGAGTTCGCCTGCGCCATTGAAGGCGACACCCTGCGCGTGCAGGCTCCGCCCATTCGAATGGACATTGGCGAGGGACTGGTTGGCGTGGCGGACATCATGGAAGAGGTAGCTCGCCTGTACGGCTTCGACCGGATCCCCGAGTCACGCCTGGCCGACCCGCTGCCCCCACAGCGGGGCAACCCGTCTCTGGAGCGCGAGGAACAGGTGCGTGATGTGTTGGCCTCGTTGGGCATGCAGGAAATCATCACTCACCGCATGACCTCGCCGGAAAACGAAGCCCGCATTTTTCCCAAGGGCAGCGAGGCTCCCGCGCTGGAATACGTACGGCTGGCCAATGCCATTGCCCCCGAGAAGCGCGTTTTGCGCCGCAGCCTGCTTTCATCGGTGCTCAATGTGGTGGAGCGTAATGCCCGCCTGGCCGATTCGTTGGCCATGTTCGAGGTGGGCGGGGTGTTCTTGCCCTCGGGTCAGGCCTTGCCTCTCGAGCCGCGCAAACTGGCCATTGCCATGACCGGCAAGCGCTATGCTCCGGCCTGGGACAGCCGCCAGGACGCGCAGGTGGATTTCTACGATCTGAAGGGTCTCATCGAAGGGCTCATGGACGCGCTGCACATCGCGGTCACCTTCGCCCCGGCCCAGAATCCCAGCTTTCACCCGGGCAAGTGCGCCCAGGTGCTGGCGGGCGAGCAGGTTCTGGGTGTGTTCGGCGAGCTGCACCCGCTTGTGCAGGAGAACTATGCTTTCGCCGCGCCGGTGATGGCTGCCGAGATCGACCTGGAGGCCGTGCTGCCGCTGATGCCTCCCGTGGGACACCCGGTGCAGTTGGTCACCGACTTCCCGCCCATCCTCGAAGATATCGCCGTGGTGGTGGACGAAGCCATTCCTGCCGCGCGCATCGAAGCGCTCATCCGCCAAACGGGCGGCAAACTGCTGGCGGGCGTGCGCCTGTTCGATATCTTCCGCGGCCCGCAAATTGGCGAAGGCAAGAAAAGCATGGCCTACGGGCTGACCTACCAGGCCCCCGACCGGACCCTGACGGACAAAGACGCCGCCCAGATTCGCGGGAAAATCGTCCGACGGCTCGAGCAAGAGTTGGGCGCCAAGCTGCGAAGTTGAAGATTACTTCTCTCTGGCCCTCTCCCTCTCTGGGGGGGGGCAGGGTGAGGAAAAGCGGTCAATTCCAAAGGCGGCATCGAAGAAGCGCACCAAGCGGTCGGTGTATTCTTCGGGGCGCAAGGCGAGACCATCGCAGTGGGTGGCTTCGGGGATGATCCAGACCTGCGCGTTGGGGCCAGCGACTTCGCCGAAACGTTGGATGCGGGGAGATTCGCTGCCCAACAAGCCCACCTCCGTGCCGCCGCCGACCAGCATAATCGGGCGAGGGGCGATGAGGGGGATTTGCTCCAGCATGGGCGGCGGAGCGGTCAGGTCGAGGCGCATTTCATACATCCAATCCAGCAGGTATTGGGTGGTCACGATGACACCGCTCAAGAGGTTGTGGGGAGGGGCATTGTCCACCGCGCGGATGGTTGAAGCCCCATCGGCCCACACAGCGAGGATTTCGGCGTTTTGAACCGCCCCCTGCAGGGCAATCTGCGCGCCCATCGAGCAGCCGCCAATGCCAATGCGCGCCGATTGCCCTGTGGGCTGTTGGCGGATGAAATGGATTGCGCCGGTCACGTCGGGCCCGTCTTCCCAGCCGTAGGAACGGTGATCGCCGCCGCTTTCGCCGGAGCCGCGCTCATCGTACATCAGAACACCGTAACCGGCTGCGACCAACGGTTCGGCGTACCCGAGGGTGTCGGCGCGCGTTCCGCTAAAGCCGTGCAGCAAGATGATGACAACATTGTTGGTGGGAGGGACGTACCAGCCCGCCAGTTGAATGCCGTCGCCGCCTGTGAAGGTGATTTCTTGCAGGGGGAGGGCCGTGTCGGGCGGAATTTCCACGGGACGGAAAGCAGTCGCGGTCTCTGCCAGCATGGTGCGATAAGTTTCCACAATAACCAGAGTAGAGACAATCAATGCCAGGATCAACAGGCCGAAGCCCAGCAGCTTGAGCCCTCCCATCAGCCGTTGGCGGATCGTGAGGGGTGGGTTTTGCGCCCGTTGCGCTGAAGACCGCCGCCGGAATCGCAGCAGCAGCGCCGCCAGAATAACGATCAGCAGCCCGGCAAAGGTCAAAAGCAGGGTGGGGGTGAAGGCGTTCAGGTTGAACATGGTTGTCATCAAGGTATTATATAAAAATTGTAACTGAGCAGAGGGCTTCTTCCAACTCTGGCTGAGCAATTACCAAATATTCGCGGATTCACCGCTTTGAAATTTGACCCTGAGGCCGATATTCATTACAATCTATTTATGAACCTGACATTACAAGGTGGATTTTTTCGCACCGACCACGACCCGCCGGTCTGAAACGCGCTTTTCCTGGTGTGTTTTTGCGGCCGCGCCGCTTGTCTTTTACCCGTAGTTTTGTTCTCGCAAGGATCGAATATGTCCCCTGTAACTTTTCCCTCCAATCGCCATCCTTTCTACCAGGATGTGCCCGATGAGAAATGGAATGATTGGCGCTGGCAGCTTTCAAACCGGCTGAATTCGGTGGAAGACTTTGAAAAGCTGTTCCCCCTGACCGAAAGCGAGCGCAAGGCCCTTTCGGCCCAGGGCCTGTTCCGCGTAGACATCACCCCCTACTTTGCTTCGTTGATCCACCCGGATGATCCTCGCGATCCCATTCGCTTGCAGGTGGTTCCGCAGGCTGATGAGATCGTGCCGTTCACTGGAATGATGGAAGACTCGCTGGCGGAAGACCGGCACTCGCCGGTTCCGGGTTTGGTGCATCGTTACCCCGACCGCGTGCTCATGCTGGTGACCACGCAGTGCGCTTCATACTGCCGTTACTGCACCCGCTCGCGGATCGTGGGCGATCCCAGCGCCACCTTCTCGCGCACGGAGTTTGAAATGCAGATTGAGTACCTGAAGAACACCCCTCAGGTGCGCGATGTGCTCCTTTCGGGCGGAGACCCGTTGACGCTGGCTCCCAAGCAATTGGAAGAGCTGCTGCGGCGGCTGCGAGAGATTCCGCATATCGAGATCATTCGCATCGGAAGCCGTGTGCCGGTGTTCATGCCCCAGCGCATCACAACCGAGTTTTGCGACATGATCCAGAAGTACCATCCCGTGTGGATGAATATTCACGTCAACCATCCCAACGAAATTTCACAAGAGCTGGCGGATGCCTGCGACCGGCTGACACGAGCGGGCGTGCCTTTGGGCAACCAGAGCGTCTTGTTGGCGGGGGTCAACGATTGCGTACATGTTCAACGCAAGCTGGTGCAGGACCTGGTCAAGATTCGCGTGCGTCCATATTACATCTACCAATGCGACCTGGTGGAGGGAGCCGGGCACTTCCGCACTCCTGTGGCCAAGGGCGTGGAGATCATCGAAGGGCTGCGCGGGCATACCTCGGGTTACGCGGTTCCGACCTACGTCGTGGATGCGCCCGGTGGGGGCGGCAAGATCCCGGTGATGCCCAACTACATGATCAGTATGTCAGATCACAAGATCATTTTGCGAAACTACGAGGGCTACATTACCACCTACGAAGAGCCGGTGACTTACCAGACTCATGATCCCAAGACCTGCTCATATTGCCAGAACCGCCGCCCCGAGCCGGGGCAGACGGGGGTGAGCGGCCTGCTGGATGGAGATGAGATGTTCATTAAGCCGCAGGATTTCGACCTGCTGCACAATCGGGGCGGGGGAGCCCACCGGCTGCGCGCCGATGAAAATAAATGGAAGCCGCTGGGCATTGGCGGACAAACTCACGAAGAAGAATTGTAAAGGGAGGGATCGTTATGCACTACCGACGTTTGGGCCGGAGCGGCCTGAAGGTGAGCGAGATTGCGCTGGGGGCCTGGGTTACGTTTGGCAGCCAGTTGGGTGAGAAAGCCGCCAGTGACCTGATCCACGCTGCGTATGACCAGGGGGTGAACTTCTTCGATAACGCGGACATGTACGCCAACGGGCAAGCCGAGGTGCTGATGGGTCAGGCCATCTGCGACATTCCCCGCGAGGCGCTGGTGCTTTCGAGCAAGGTTTTCTGGCCGACCATGCCCGGGCCGAACGGGCGCGGGCTTTCGCGCAAGCACATGAGCGAATCGCTGCACGCTTCGTTGAAGCGGATGGGTACCGACTACCTGGATCTATATTTCTGCCACCGCTTCGACCCAGACACGCCCGTGGAAGAGGTGGTGTGGACGATGAATCTGTTCATTCAACAGGGAAAGGTTTTGTATTGGGGCACTTCGGAGTGGGAGCCGGCTCAGATTATGGAAGCCATTGGGGTGGCGCGGCAGTTGGGATTGGTCCCGCCGACGATGGAGCAGCCACAGTACAACCTGTTCCACCGCCGCCGGGTGGACAATGCGCTGTCGCCGATTTGTCGGGATCACGGCTTGGGATTGACCACGTTCAGCCCCCTGTACTATGGTATCTTGACGGGCAAGTATAACGAAGGCATTCCGCAGGGAAGCCGCGCCACGCTGGACAGCATGGCCTGGATTCGCGATCGGATCACGCCGGCCCGCATTCAGGCGGTGCGACAGTTGACGGCGCTGGCAGAGGAAGTGGAAATGACTCCCGCGCAGTTGGCCCTGGCGTGGATTTTACGGCGCAAGGAAGTGAGCAGCGTGATCACCGGCGCGACCAGCCCTGAACAGTTGGATGAAAACCTGGCTGCCGCGGAGATGCAAGATCAGTTGACGGAAGAGATAATCGACGAAATCTTCCGGATTATCGGCCCGGTGGAAGATCCATTGTAGGCCAAACCACAAAACCCTGAATACCTATCCAAAAAATTTTTGCAGAGGTTGGCGATTTTGAGGTTATAACAACCTCAAAATCG
>CAYOHX010000155.1:0-12087 GCA_964403875.1 uncultured Anaerolinea sp.
GGTGTTTATGGGGGCGAAGTCCCCATAAACACCTCAGATTCAGGAACTTCCCCAGCCTCGGTGAGTAGATGTAATGATGTGAGGAGTAGCCAATTGGACACAAACGATCGAACCGATGCTTATGCGATCACATTGCTGATCGGAACGCGCAAGGGGGGCTTTACCTTGACCGGCAACCCCGAAGAGAATTCGTGGGTTGTGAGCGGTCCCTTTTTCTTGGGTGCAGCAGTGAACCATCTGGTGTTGGATCCTCGCGACAACCAGACCTTGCTGATGGCGGCTCATCCGGGGCACCTGGGATCCACGATTTACCGTTCCACGGATCAAGGGAAGACCTGGACAGAAGCCAGCGCGCCGCCGGCATTTCCTAAAGTAGAGGGCGGCGAGAGCGTGCGTTATACCATGTGGTTGCAGCCGGGACACGCCTCCCAGCCAGGGGTGTGGTATGCGGGAACCTGTCCGCCAGCTTTGTTCCGTTCCACGGATGGTGGAGACACCTGGCAGGGGGTAGACGGTTTCAATGAGCATCCCATGCGCAAACAGTGGGCGGCGATTGGGGAGGAACTCGAAATTCCCAATGGTAATGTGCTGCATTCCATCCAAATCGATCCGCGTGATCCTCGTCACATGTATTTTGGTATCTCTCCGGGAGGCGTGTTTGAGACTTTGGACCAGGGAGCGACCTGGCAGCCTCTTAACAAAGGAATAGTCTCCTACTTTCTCCCTGATCCGGAGGCGGAGTTCGGACACGATCCGCACGCGCTGCGCATCCACCCCTTGAATCCTGATTTGTTGTTTACGCAGACCCATACGGGGATTTTTAGGATGCATCGCGAGGAAGGGCGTTGGGTCCATGTGGGCAAGGCCATGCCAGAAACGGTGGGGGATATTGGTTTTCCCATTGTGCTGCACCCACGAGACGTGGATTCTGCCTGGGTGTTTCCAATGGATGGTACCGATATTTGGCCGCGTACCAGTCCTGGCGGCAAGCCCGCTGTCTACCGAACTCGTGATGGCGGTGAGTCCTGGAGCCGACAGGATATGGGCTTTCCTCGCGAGCACGGCTACTTCACCGTCAAACGCCAATGCATGACCTCCGATCAAGAGCGTTCGCTGGGACTGTATTTAGGAACCACAGGCGGACAGGTGTGGGGCAGCTTCGACGAGGGGCAAAGCTGGAAAAAGCTGGTGGACTATCTGCCAGAAATTTATTCGCTGGAAGCTGTGCGGTTGGGGCAATGAAGATTCACATTCCGACTCAATTGAGGTCATACACTCGTGCTTCGATCGTCGAAGCGCAAGGAGAAACCCTGGCGGTAGTGCTGGAGAACCTGGATGCGCAATTTCCTGGCATTCGCTTTCGGATGGTGAACGAACAGGGTGAAATTCGCGAACATATCCGCATCTTTGTGAACCGAGAGACCGTAAGCGACTTGGGAAGGCGGCTGGAGGAAGGAGACGAGGTGCGCATCATTGGAGCATTGAGCGGGGGGTAAGTTCTTGTTGATGCGAAACACTGGCTGATTGACCAGGACAGCTCTCACCGGATGGTGAGGGCTGTCTTTTTGCTCTTGGGGTATTCTATAGGCAATCGGTTTTCTCTGGAGCAGCCCAATGTCGATAAAGTTGTCAAAATCCTTACTACCCTGGCTCATGCTGGCATCACGATCGGCGCTTTTCTTTCTGGCGCAATCGATCACCGCGCTGGTCATCTTATTGATGGGCTCGAATGACGCCTGGAATGAGTCTCCACGCTGGTGGCCTTTCTTCGCGATTTTTGCGAATATTTGCTCGGTTCTCCTGTTAATTGCATTGATCCGGCGCGAAGGAGGAAATTATCTAAATCTACTGCGGTTTTCCCGAGGCACGTTGAAGCGAGATCTTCTATGGTTGGCGGGATCATCTGTAATTGGTTTGCCCGTTGCCGCAGCACCCATGAGCTTTCTGGCGGGGTGGTTGTTTGGAGATTCGATGGTCCCAATTCACATGATGTTTCGGGAATTACCGGGGTGGGCCCTGGCAGTGAGTGCTTTATTCCCCCTAACCATTGCTTTCGCAGAATTACCAACTTATTTTGGGTATGCTATGCCACGCCTGGCTAAGTCTCTAAATAATCCTTGGTTGGCATGGTTAATTGCTGCGTTGTTTCTTGGCGCACAGCACTGTTTTCTCCCCCTCATCCTCGATTCTCGGTTCATTCTTTGGCGTTTAGGGATGTACCTGCCCTTCGCTCTTTTTGCCGGGTTCGTCATTAAGCTGCGCCCAAGCTTGTTGCCGTACTTTGCAGTCATCCACGGCTTGATGGATTTTTCCGCGCTCAGTGTCTATTGGATGATCTAAGGAGATTGGAATGAAATTGATCGGAACCTTTTTTCTCCTGGTGGGTTTGCTGATGATTGGACAGTGGGCATTATTCTTAGGAGTGGATGCGGTGCCTGAAATCCATACTGAGCCGGTGCGGATCGCATTGCACCTGGCTGGGGAAATGCTTACCGCGGGAAGCTTGGTTACGGCAGGGATAGCGGCAATCCGAGGACTAAGCTGGAGTAAGCCCCTTGGGTTGTTTGCCGCGGGTATGTTGGCTTACACTGTGATCGTCAGTCCAGGTTATTTTGCACAGCAGGGGCAATGGCCCTTGGTGTTTATGTTTGCTGTGCTTCTGGTTTTGGATGTATTGTGCGTGGTCAGGCTGTGTGTAGCCGGCAAATTTTAGCGAACCAATTTATTCTTTGAAGAGGTTTCCAACTTCTTTATTTCGCTCAACAAAAACGCGCATGAAATTACTGGCATGACCGTGTATCCGAATACACCGATAAACCGAATATTCATGTTATTCAGTGGCAATGCAATAAGCCCAAGCAATGACAGTATGCCAGAATATCATTAGGGTGCTGGCGAAAGTGCCCACTTTTATTTGCCTGAGGGATAGTCCTAATAAAATTGCCGCAATACCATAAAACACGTCCCAGGCTAGAATATCGATGGACATCAGAAGTGATGGCCAGTTGAGAGAAAACAAGGGTGAAAGAAGGGGGTGTTGATCAATGATCTGGTTACTTATGGTGATGCTGACAAAATGAACGAGGCTTGTCAGGGAAACGAGGAGTGTCATAAACACTACACCTGTTTCAGCTAGAAAACTACGTTCAGGCGCGATAACAATTTTTATTGATTGCGAGAAAAACAACAAGGCCACTGCGGAAACCATTGTCACGATTTCCATGAGGATTCTTATAGGGTCTCGAATGAAACCGGTCTCCGGTTCCTGGGTGATGATTCCCCAGACAATTAACCCAACATAAACCACACCAAGCGCAATCAAAGTAATAGCCGACCATCGGACGAACCGCAAGTTTTTTGGATTGATCATGGTTCTTCCTTATAGAGATTTCACGTTGCCTCCTGACTTGTGTGACGAGAGATGGAGGCCGAAATTGATTGAGGTAGAAAAATCAAATTTCAGGTGTTTAAGAACGTCACAAATTTGGGGGCTTTTTGAAATTTAGCAAGTAGATACGGGGAAGCATATCGGACTGTTGGTACGCCCCCAGTTTATCATGTTTTTCGAAAGTCCTTACGACTTATTGATTGGTTCTCTGGCAGCTACCACGCCAATTCCCAATGACCCTGTTGATTGCCTCTTCTGGCAAATGAAGCCCTCCGATTCTGGTGGTTTCCTGGTCAGCCAATGGTGGTCTGTTTTGGCTGGTATATAATGGTTTAAAAAGAAAGGAGGAATTTCGAGTGAAAAAGAAAGTTGCAGTTTTCTGCCTTGTAGCGACATGGGCTCTAATGTTAGCTTGCTCGTTTGGCTATGAAGGGGTCAACTTTGGGAGCGATCCGGACATTGAACACATTGAAGATTTGACTGCAACGGCTGGGTCGGCCGAGGTTTATACACCTGAGGCGCGAAAAATTGAGGCGACGCGTGAACCAGAATATCAACCGGTTGCTCCTGGGGGTTCTGAGGCTGAGGCGGCGAATGCTGGCACGCATGAATATTCGGTGACGGCGACAAATTTTGACTGTGTCTGCCAGGTGGATGGGAATGTGACTGCCAATTTTCAATTTAATGGATCACAGCTTGAATTTTCAAACCCTGGCGGTAAGGTGGATGTTTTCGAGAAAATTTCCGAAAACACTTACAAGCGGTCATTCATGGGGTACTATATCCTCTCCAGTGGTTCAGGCGCTGAGGCAACGGAGACGGTCGTTGAGGAAGAAAAGCATGTGGTTCTCATTCTCAATGGAACCGGGTATGTGATGGAACATTACTCGGGCGATGCCAGTTCCCCGTGCTGCTATCACACATTTTCGATTATGAAGTAGGATCCGTATCGGTTATTGAGAATCGGTGTCGCAATTGCGGAGCCCATCACCACAACGGTCAAAGAGCCTCCATAAGGTCTTTGGCGCGGTTGTGTTGCTGGCGCATCCCATTAAAACTTTTCAGCATTGTAAAGGCTGGGAGTTTGACTATTTATCCGACAGGAGTTGAAA
Source organism: uncultured Anaerolinea sp. (assembly GCA_964403875.1). GTDB lineage: Bacteria > Chloroflexota > Anaerolineae > Anaerolineales > Anaerolineaceae > Anaerolinea. The sequence continues at coordinate 4,501 of CAYOHX010000155.1, forward strand.
AATGGCCTGGTTAATTCTTTTCTTCGCGGGGATACTGGAAGTTGTGTGGGCATTGCTGTTGAAGCAATCGGCAGGTTTCACACGGCTTGTCCCATCGATTGGTTTTTTGGTTAGCTCGGTGTTAAGTATGTACTTGCTTTCGATCTCTTTGAAAACGCTTCCCGTCGGAACAGCCTATGCGGTGTGGACTGGGATCGGCGCGGCGGGAACGGCCATTTTTGGGATGTTGTTTTTGGGGGAGTCGAGAGATGTGCTGAAGCTGGTTTCATTGGTATTGCTCCTGGCCGGAATTGTTGGGCTGCGGATTACGAGTAACTGAGGTTTTCTCGAACGCGGGCCCGCGCAGCCATTTGCGCTGGATAGATGGACGCCAGGATTGAAAACAACAGGATTACGGCTAGCCAAATAAAAACGGCAGGAAGATTGAAGGCATAATCCAGGTCCAGTTCAAGCATGCGTTGGCCCAGGAGCCGGGCCAGTGGCTGAGAAAGCAGAAAGGCGATGGGCACAGCGAGAATCCAACCGATTAACCCTTGCAGCGCTCCTTCCATCAGAAAGAGGGAAGAAATCGTTTTCGACTGAGCGCCGATGGAACGGAGTACACCAATTTCACGTGTGCGTTCAACCACGCTAATCGCCAGGGCGCCGGTCAGACCGATGGCTCCGACAGAGGCGGCAATCATCGCCAATCCAAGCAGGGTGGAAATGACAGAGGCAAACTGATTATTCACATAATCTCGCTCTTTGAGAGGGATGAGGGAGGTGTAAAAGTCGATGCCAATCCCCTCCGTTTCCAGGCGGTCGTTGAGACGATCTGAAAGATCTTCGGCGGCGCTCATCGTTGTGATGTTGTCCGCGCGAATTACAACTTGGGTGCCTTCATTCGGACGCCCGGTAATTGCCTCTAGCGCCTCTAGCGGAGCGTAAACCGGTTCAACGAAGAAACCGCCTCCGTAAACGACCCGGTAGGTGCCTAAAACTCGCCAATCGTTTTGACCCAAATCGCCTAAATCGAGTGTAACAATATCTCCAACCTGCAATTCATTCTTTTCGGCAGTTTCCTGGCTGAGGACGATGACACGACCGGTATCTTGTGGAGCGAGCCAGCGGCCAGTAATTATGACCGGGCGGTACATATTTGAGCCGCCTGGAAGACCGATTAATTGGGCTCCCAAACCGGCGGAGTCTTCCAGGCGCTCGCCCTGGCGGAGAAGGGTAGCGTTCCGGCTATACCATAATTCAACATCCGACACTTTGACTTCGTCTGTTATTAGCGGGATGATTTCATTTGCGGATCGACTACCTGTCAGGCCAATACGCACTGTAAAGTCTCGGCGGGCCAATTCGTTATCCAGAGTAAGCTGCGTGGAAGAGATCAAACTCATCACTACCATGAACATGACTCCAGCAGATACCAGGACCGAGAGGGTCAGTGTGAGACGGCCTTTTCTGCGAAACAAGTTACCCAATGAGATTGCAAACAAAGAGGACAAGAACAGAGAGGCCAATCGTTCGACTGCTTTTTCGATGGGCCCATTGCCAAAATCTGCGCCAATCCCATATGTGCCGATGGCCTCGCGAACGGTCATGCGCGCTCCGCGCAAGATGGGCTGCAGAGAGGCAATGATGGGGGCAAGGATGGCAGCGCCGATCTGCAACCAGACTGCCAAAGGGGATAGGACAAAGGAGTTGTAGTCAATGTTAAACAAGTTGAGGAACCATTGGCTCATCCAAAAAGCAAAGAGTGCCCCTGTTGGCAAAGCAACAATCAAGGCCAGTGCGCCCAACACAAGCACTTCGGTGAAATAAACCTTCATGATATCCCACTGGCGCCCGCCGATGGATTTGATGATGCCGATTTGATCGGTCTGCTGAGTGATGAGCGCTGTCATGGTGTTGAAAACTAAAATGACACTGAGAAAGAGAGCCACAATAGCCATGACCTGCATCACCGCATTGATGCCTTCGACAAACATTCGCCCCCAATGGCGGTCCGGCTCTTGATAGAGGGTAATTACTACGCCAATACCGCGTTGCCCCAGTTCGCTGCGTATGTCGGCGGCGAGTTCTTTGGATCGTTCCAGGCTGTATTCGTCTACCCGGACAAGTAGTTGGCCAAAATACCCTTCGGGAATGCCAAATTCGGCCAATCCGGCAGCGTCGGTGAAGAAGTGAGCCTGGCCTCCAAAGAGTGGGGGCTGGACAAAGGGGTGGCGAACCTTGCCGTTAATTTCAAAAGATCGTTCAGATCCGCCGATGTCAAAAATGATAGAATCGCCAATTCCAGCTTGCCAATGCTCGCTGCTCAATCGTTCGATGCCGATTTTCCCGCCATTGCTCCATTGTCCCTCCGTTAAGAGAATTTGGTCATAGTTCTGCTGGTTGAAATCCCGTTGGACGAGGGTGCCCAGTTCCCAGGAATCGCCTGGTTGCGCCTTAAAGCGTACGGTAATCTGGTTGACGGACTCGACATCTTCCACGCCAGGAATCGTTTTGAGGTCATCAACGACGCTCTGGTCGACGTAATTCCGTAGGAAGATGTTGATGTGAGATGGATATACGGCACGGTGAGCGGCATCCATACCTGAAAGTAGCTGATCTACCATTCCAAAGATCGCTCCGACCGAAAAAATCCCGGCTGCAATGCTTAGGATCGACAGAATGGTGCGGCTTTTATGCCGCCACAGATCGTGAAAAACTTTCTGCCAAAGGACGCTCATTGAATTTTCTCGTCACGCTCAATCTGGCCGTTAACGATCTCAAGCACACGGGATGCCCGCCGCGCCAGTTCCATGTTATGGGTAACCATGACCAGCGTCTTGCCTTGACGAGAAAGTTTGACGAACAGATCAAAAACTTCCGCCGAGGTTTTTGCATCCAGGTTGCCGGTGGGCTCATCCGCCAGGATGATGGGAGGATCGTTAGCCAGGGCGCGGGCGATCGCGGCGCGCTGCTGTTGCCCTCCGGAAACGGCTGAGGGCAGTTTGTGAGCCTGATCGGCCAGGCCAACTTGCTGCAAGAGTTGAGTGGCGCGCTCTCGCCGCTGGCGAGGAGGTAGTATTTTGGTTAAATCCATAGGCAGGACAATATTCTGTAACAGGCTGAGCGCAGGTAATAGCTGGAAGAATTGAAAGACAATTCCCAGGTCCGTCCCCCGCCATTGGGATAGCTGGTCTTCGCTCAAGCGATTGAGGATCTTGTGGTTCACGCGCACCTCTCCTTGCGAAGGATGGTCGATGCCAGTCATCATGTTCAATAGGGTGGTTTTGCCATTCCCAGAAGGGCCCACGATGGCGACAAATTCACCGGGGAGGATGGTGAAACTTACCCCACGGAGGACAGGAAATTCTGTTCCCCCAACGCGGTATGTTTTGTATACGTCTTTGACCTCAATGACGGGGAGTGGCTGGGGGTTTTGGGTGGCGAAGGGCGCGATCATGGATTCTCCGGTGATACGTCGATTTTTGGGGAAAAGAATTCGCCGTGATATCCGAACAGGATGGCGTGGGGAACTTCGGCGCGTGCCATCTCCGCGAAGGTGCGCGCGTCTAATGCCAATAAAAATGAAGTGCCTGTCAAAGAGTTCAATACAACAGAGAGGATGACACCATCATCCTCGGCGATGCGTCCCGGACGACCAATAAAGACGGGCTCGCCGGGGTAACAGCCGGATTCAAACCAGGATTGCTGCTGCCCGTTGGATACGTTTACCTTGACGATTTGATTGTAAAATCCGCCGCGATGATCTGGGTGAACGCTGGATGCGTATACATATTGGTAGCTGCCGTCCGTGTTGAAACGTTCGTAGTCAAAACGGGGCAGTTCCAGGCAAGCGTCTGATAGCATTTCACTGCGTACACGCCCACTTTTTTGGTTGACTGGCACGCGGTATCTGCGCAGCGTGCCGGAGGGGAGTTCGTTGCGGTCGTTACTGAGGCGGTCAAGGTAATACGATTGGATAATGGAAGCATCGTCATATCCAACCAGATCGATGACTAACTCGTTGCCTTGTTCAAATGCATTTACGTGGTGGAAGGCAAAGAAAGGGTCGCAATCAAAACGACCAACAACCTGGCCTGAGTGACGATCGATAATGGTGAAGGGAGTGCCACGGACAGGCTCCCAGTGAAAATTTTCGATATACGGCTTGAGCCACAGCAGCAAAGAAATGGGATTAACTACCAGTGGAAATTCGGCGAGGATAATGTACTTTTCGCTCATGCCAAAACTGTGCAAGTAAGCGGGATTCATGACTGGAACAGAGCCGACACGTCCGCTCAAACCATCGGGTTGGATGCGGTAGATATTGTAATGGCTGAGCGCATGGTAACGAGTGACTACGTTATAAGCATCGCCAGTGAAAAAATCAAACTGGGGGTGCACCGTGGTCATTTGACCAACAATCCGATCTTCGTAATTGAAAACACCAACGGTTTTCAGGGTGTCGATGTCGAACTCAACTTGAATGGGAGTTTCGGCCAGTGCCATGTAATGATCGGCGATCCGAGCAACATTTACTTTAGCGGAGTCGGTAATCTTTGGGTTGAAAACTGCCATTGCCCTGGCGAACAGACTCCGGCATGGGTCGGTGGCGAATTCGGAATAACTGATTTGACCTGTCTCACGAGCTGCCTGGTGGGATTGGGTCTCCAGGTACTTATTGGCATAGGATACTTTTCCGAGGGCAAAAGAAAACTTGTGCAGCATGGCCAGACCGTCAAACCAGTGACGGTAGCCTTGACTGCCAACTCGAAAAGTGCCCGGGCCGTTGCGCACCAGCGTCCCAGCTAACCATTCAGGAAAATGCCCCTGGATGGGAAGTGAATCCAGGATTAATTCGGAGGGCGTTTCAGTGAATCCGATCAGGTAGGGCGCAGTCATGATTAAGATTTTTCTCGGCCTATTTCATCGCCAACTGTGGGTTAGGAGCGCCGGAGAGGAACATTGAGTGCTGCTGTGCGACCTCTTTGGAGATGAGATCGGCAGCAATTTTTCCTGAGGATAAGACTGCTGGAACCCCTGCGCCAGGATGAGTGCCTGCCCCCACGAAATAGAGGTTGGGGAATTCCTCCGATCGGTTGTGAGGTCGGAGCCAGGCTGATTGAAGCAGGCTAGGGCGGATCGAGAAGGCAGCTCCGCGATAGCTGTTGAGGGTGTTTTGGAAGTGGAGGGGGTCAATGTAATGCTCGGCTACGACGTTTGCGCGGAGGTCGGGCAGATAATTCTCCTCAAGGAATCGGTAGATCTTTTCTTTGTAGACGGGCGCCATTTCGGTCCAATCTGGCGAGTCTTTACCCAGAACCGGGACGGGCGAAAGGACGTAAAAGCCTTCGTGCCCTTCTGGAGCAATGCTCGGATCGGTGAAGGTAGGCATGTGCAAGTAAAGCGAAAAGTCTTCGGGAAGCCGGGTGCCCTCGAAAATGTCCGAAAGCAAATTCTTATACCGTTGGTTTAGAATGATATTATGGTGGTGAAGCTTGCTGTCAGTGTAGCGGCGTTTTGTACCAAAATACAGAACAAACAGCGACATGGAGTATTTCATGGTATCCATTCGCCAATTGGGATAAACGCGCCTGTGTTGAGGTGCAATCAAATAACGGTACGTAAAAGCTACATCTCCGTTGGAAACCACATAATCTGCCGGGTAAAACGTCCCATCTTGCAGCATGACTCCGGCGGCTTTCCGCTGGTGAATGACAATTTCCTTTACTTCAGCGCCGAAGTGAACTTTTCCGCCCAACTCAGCAAATAACCTGCCCAACGCATCTACAATTGCCCCCGTGCCCCCTAAAGCGTAATGAACGCCCCATTCTTTTTCGAACTGTACGATCAGGGTGAAAATGGAAGGCGTATTGAATGGATTACCGCCGATGAGCAACGGATGGAAGGAGAAAGTACGGCGCAGGAAATCGTCTTGAATGTAATTCGAAACAAATCCGTAGGTGCCTCCCATTCCACGCAGCCGGATCATATCGGGTACGATTTTCAGCATGTCCGAAAGCTTTAGAAAAGGCTGATCTGTGCTAGCCAGAAAGCGGTTGAAGATGGCTCGTGTGGCCTCGACAAACCGCAGATACCCTTCTTTGTCTTTGGGACTGCGCTTTTCGATTTGAGCCAGCATATCTTCGGTTTTATGGCGATAGTCAAAATAGCTGGTGTCTTGATCGAAAATCCGGTAAAAGGGATCGAGCGGAACCAGAGAAAAGTAATCTTCTCGTTTCTTCCCAGCGCCTTCAAAGAGCTCGTCGAACATGTAAGGCGCGGTGATTACAGTCGGGCCGCCATCAAACTTGAAACCATTGATTTCGTATTGGTAAGCGCGACCGCCTAATTTATCCCGTTTTTCGAAGATCTCAACATCGTGGCCCTGGCTTGCCAGCCGAATCGCAGCTCCCAAACCTCCAAAACCGCTGCCGATGACGATGATTTTTTTCTTGTTCATGAAAATCCTTTTTCTAGAAGTGTCTTTAGGAAGGTGCGTTTGATAAGAAATTCACCGGGTAATTCCCGGTGAGGGCTCTCCACCAAATTCCTGGCAGGCGGCTAAGTTTCCCGTTTTTACTCACCGATGCGCGCCGCGAGAAAACATCGTAATCATTTTTCTCGATTTCGACCAAGATAGCCTGATAGAGTTCGGCGGCAGCGCCTATGGCAAAACGCCCGTCTTTGTGCAACATCTTTACGCCTGGAAGCGCGGAGGCATACAGCACACGGATGCGTTGAATTTGATATTGCATGAACAGGCGCCACTGCTGGGTTACTTCACCACTGGCGATATGCTCTTCTTGAATATTGAAAGCATCCATTTCATCTTTTGGAAGGTATAGACGACCCATACGCCAATCTTCTCCAATATCGCGCAGGATGTTGGTTAATTGAAGCGCAACACCCAGACGAATCGCAAAAGGAATGGCTTCGAGTCCGGTATACCCGGTGATATGCATGGACATAAGGCCAACGGTACAGGCAACACCATAGCAGTAGGCCGCCAGTTCGTTGAAGGTAGAATAACGCCGTTTGTGGATGTCGTAACCCACGCCATTGATTAGTTGCTCTGCGTAAATTGTCGGCACCGAGTGGCGGTTTCGAGTATCGCACCAGGCCAACGCAACCAGGGTTCTACCATCGACGATATCTTGATGATGGGCTTGGTTGGGGAAGAGAGCTTGAGATTCCCAGTTTTTTAACTGGTGATCGCAATCATGCCCACCATAGTCTACGATATCATCGGTGACCCGGCAGAAGGCATAGAGCGCACGAATGGAGCGTTTCTTTTCGGCAGGAAATAATCCAGAAGCCATAAAAAACGTTTTGCTATTCGCCCGGGTGACTTCTTCGCAATGACGATAGGCTTGTTCAAGGAGTGGATCGGAGGTATGGTTGTGCGTGTAGGCGGAGTAGTTGGGTTCGAATGCCTTAAGCGCCAGGGGCAAAAGGTTTTCTTCCCACCGAAAGTAAGCTGTCACACCACACCTCCCATCTTTGCGTATACAATAGATTGTAAAAGAGGGGAATGTGTGTCGCAATTAATTGGGGTCATTGGGAATTACCGTGGTAGGGGCCATATATGGGGGTAGAAAGGCAGGT
>CAYOHX010000156.1:0-12032 GCA_964403875.1 uncultured Anaerolinea sp.
CCCCCACCATCGCCCCCACGCCCACGGCCACCCCGCTGCCCCCCGCGGTGGCAGAAATCGAGCTGCGCTGCGATGATTTTGCCACCTTCAACAACGGCGCATTCCAGGCGCAGAACAACACCTGGGGCAAGGGCAGTCTGGAAGGCTGGACGCAGTGCATTGGCATGAACACCAACCCCGACGGTTCATTGGCGGCGCGCTGGACCTGGAACTGGCCCAAGGCGGGCACGGGAGTCAAATCCTACCCCGAGATCGTTTTCGGGCAAAAACCCGGCGGCCCCAGCACCGACCCGGCCTTGCCGCTGCGAGTGAACGAGGTAGCCTCGGCGCGGGTGGAATACAGCGTGGATTCGACCAACAAAGGCAAGAACATCCTGGCCTTTGACCTGTGGCTGACCGACACGGATAACCCGACCACGTTTGGCGCGCCGCCCATTACCCACGAGGTGATGATCTGGGTGAACGGATGGGACAAGATGGCCCCCGGCGGCTCATGGGTGGAAAAGGTGGAGATCGACGGACGCCCTTACATGGTGTTTGTGGCCAACGGCTGGGGAGAAGGTTGGCGCTACGTAGCCTTTGTCAGCACGAAGACACTCTATGGGGAGCAAACCTTTGAAATCACCAGCTTTCTCAACTACATGGTGGAAAACGATCTGGCCAGCGGCGAAGAATACCTGGCTTCCATTGAGTTTGGTAACGAAGTCGTGGATGGCACGGGGGACACGATCCTCAGCCGGTATGTGGTGAGTATCGAAGGGAAGTAAAGAGAAATGTCTACACCAGGTTCCAGGTTCGTCAACTTGTGCCCCGTTTTCATTACCAACGATATTCGCAAAACGGTGCGGTTTTACACAGAAAAGCTAGGGTTCAAATCGGCCAAGCATTATGACAAGGTCGAGAACTTCGCCACCCTCTACCGCGACGAGATCGAGTTCGTCATCGTTCAGGCCCGCCACGGCCAGGTGAGCAGCAACGCGCAGCGCTACGGGGCGGGTTTTGACGCCTATATCGATACGGCGACCCCGGAGGGGATTGAGGAAATTCACGAAGAATACAAAGCCCAGGGGGTGAAAATCCTGACTGCCCCACACCGCACGGATTACGGCTCGTACGAGTTTGTCTTCGAGGACATCGACGGGCGGCAGATTGGCGTGGGAAGGATTTACGATCCGGACACTTATTTCAAGAATTCGGACTTCCAAAACGAACAAGGAGAAGATCATGGAAGACCCATTTGAAATCGAGTATATGGAAGAGCCTGCCTGGGAGATCATCGGACAGGGCATCTCTGACTACAACGCCGAGCAAGCCGGGGACGACCAGGGCAAGAACCTGTGCTTCGTGCTGCGCGGGCCGGACCAAAAGGTGGTCGGCGGGGTGATCGCCGCGACCTATTGGGACTGGTTGTACATCAACCTGATGTGGATCCAGGCTGAGTACCGCGGTAAGGGCTATGGGGCGCGGCTGCTGGCACTGGCTGAAGAAGAAGGCAAGCGCCGCGGGGCAAAGCACGCCTACCTGGACACGTTCAGCTTCCAGGCGCCGGGTTTCTATCAACAATACGGCTACGAGGTGTTTGGCGTGCTGGAAAACTTCCCCGCCGGGCACCAGCGCTACTTCCTCACGAAAGAGTTATAGCCTGTGTATAACCACGCCCCCGAAGACTACGCCTGCCCGTTTTGCATGTTGATTCGCGGAGTTCGCGACCCGCGGGTATGGTCAGAGCAAAGCGACATCGTCTACAATGACGATGCGGTAACGGCTTTCATCAGCGCGCACCAATACCCCAACAACCCCGGCAACACCCTGGTGACGCCCAACCAGCACTTCGAGAACATTTTCGACCTGCCCGTGGCGTATGTTTTGGATATTCACCGGGCAGCCAAGCGCCTGGCCCTGGCACTGAAGCTGGCTTACGGGTGCGACGGGGTCTCGACGCGGCAGCATAATGAACCCGCCGGAAACCAGGATGTGTGGCACTACCATCTGCACATCACGCCGCGCTACCAAAACGATCATTTCTACAGTTCGCGCTCAACGCTCATGTCCGTGGAAGAACGCGCTCGACACGCCGAAAGGCTGCGCCGGGCGCTGGAAGAAGTAAAAATCGAAGGTTAGGGCGCTAAACCGCCGGGCTTGTTTTATGCACTCACCGACCCGCGGCCTGCATTTCAGCTTGCAACTCTTTGATGCGCGGGTGGTCTTTGTAAAATCCGTGATATTTCTCCGGCAGCAGCGCGGCGATGCGACACATGACTTCGTCGGTGTATTCCTTCATCTGCTCGCTGCGTCGAGCGGGATCCAGTGGCGGCAGCGTATATTCCGGCCCAAAGCGCACCGTCACCTTGGGGAAGCGCAGGGTGAGGGCTTTCTTGATGACCACTTCCGACCCGGCAATAGCCACCGGAACAATGGGTACACCCGCCTTGAGCGCCACCAACACCGCCCCCGACTTGCCTTCCAGCAGTTGGGCGGTTTGGCTGCGCGTGCCCTCGGGGGCAATGCCCAATGCCAGCCCCTGCTTCAAAGCGCCCACCGCCGCGCGAATAGCGCCAAAATCGGCGTTCTCGCGGTCCAGCCAAATGATGCCCCCTGTTTCCAAAATCCAACGGAACAGGGGGTATTTCTTATACTTATCGGCCACAAGCGCCGTCACGTCCAAACGCTCGCTATTGATGAAGAGCAACAGCGTGTCCAGGCGGCTCATGTGATTGGTGGTGATCAACACCCCGCCCTGTTTGGGCAAGTGTTCCAGCCCTTCATAGGTGGTGCGGGTCAACCCCAGGATGATTCCACGAAGGATACGCTGTAAGGTTTCGCGTTTCATGCGCTCGTCCGATCCCCGTTATTCTGCTGGCGCAGCGCTGGGCTTCTCGCGGCGGCCCTTGACGTACTCAAATACGGCGGGCAGCAGCGAAATGACAATGATGGCAATGATGACCAGGGAGAAGTTCTCTTTGACGATCGGAAGGTTGCCGAAGAAGTGCCCGGCGGTCAGGAACAGACCGGTCCACACGATCCCACCGATGATGTTATAGCTGATGAAGTAGCCGTAATTCATCTTGCCAATACCAGCCACAAAGGGGGCAAAGGTGCGAATGATGGGGACGAAGCGGGCCAGGAAAATGGTCTTACCGCCGTGCTTCTGGTAGAAAGCATGGGTGCGATCGAGGTGCTCTTTTTTCAACCAGCGCGATTCCTGGGTGAACACTTTGGGGCCGATGAAATGGCCGATCCAATAATTCGCCGTGTCGCCCAAAACCGCCGCCGTGGCTAAAAGACCAAACAACACCCAATTGTTCAAGCCGGTTTCCGGGTTGGCCGCCACGGCCCCCGCCGCAAAGAGCAGCGAGTCACCGGGCAAGAAAGGCATGATGACCACACCCGTTTCGATAAAGATAACCACAAACAAGACCAGGTACGTCCACCCACCAATCTGCCCAATGATGATGGGCAGTTGTTCGTCCATATGCAGGACAAAGTGAATAAACCACTCAAATGCGTTCTGAATTACTTCCATCCAAGATTCCTTCTTTTTGAGGCTCTTCAGGCGCGATTACGACCGAAGGAGCTGAAATATCCATCGATTCTACCACAGCCGCGCGGCTTAACTGGCGGTTGGAATACCACAGCAGCGACAAGAAGCCAGCCGTCAACAGGACCAGGAACACCACGCTCACCTTACCCAGCAAGAATAACGTCTGATGCAAAAAGCTAGAGTCGGTAAAAAATTGACCAAAACCAGACAGCACGCTGAAAGTGTTCCATAAGCCGTGCAAAACCACCACAAACAGGTATGTGCCCAACGTGCGCAGCCAGCCTCCTCCGTTCCACACCTCGGCGATGGCGCGGCCCATTAAGGCCGTGGTAGCAACGTGCAAGGCGCCCGTTCCGGCCCGACCAACGATCACCGAAAGCCAGTTTTCGGGGGGCACGCTGAGGGCCGAGAGAAGGGTTTCTTGCGCGGCAAAGGCCGCCCCGGCAATGGCTCCCAAGACAAAACCTTCCGCTGGACTCATCTTGCGTCCGCCCATGATCCACACCGCCAGGGGTTTCAGCAATTCCTCCAACAGCGGCACTAACCCGGCAATGGCTACGAGCGCCACCAGCAAAATTACTGGGTCGGTATAGAAAGGCGTGAACAACTCTTGCAGGGCCGCCGGATCATTTTGTAAGGTGAGCAAATCACTTCTTAGGGCGTCAATCTGGCGGGCAATCTCGGGCTTGGTCGCCAGGAACATCCCCAGGGCGATCAAAGCACCCAGGCCGCCAACCAGCTCTAAAATGACCGCCAAAGGATTGGACACAAACAGGGCAAAGTTAAAGGAACCCCATACACGCTGGGCCGTGCCGCCGCGCAATTGGCGACGGGCAAATTCAACCAGCCACCACAACGGCAAAAGAGTCGCCAGGGTATGCAGAGGCAGGAACAACCACAGCGATGCATCCCATTGTTGGACAGCATACCCGCTGGCCAGCGTCAACGGCCACACCAGCATAGCCAGGCTGGCCAGCCGGAACCGGTCTGGAACCTCTCGCTGGGGGCGATCAGGGGAAAGCAGGCGGCGCACAGCCTGATACAACGATGGCAGCGCCGCCAGCCCAAAGATCCCCGACACCCAGGTCAGCCCATAGAAGGCTTGCAACTGGCTTTCCGAAATCAGATCACCCGCCCGGCTCATGGTGATGCCCAGCACGAGCCCGCCCACCGCGCTCAGCAACGCCAGCGCCAGGCCGACCCCGCTCAGAATGGCTTGCAGCAAAGAAGCAACGTGCAGCCGGAAGGGGGGACGATCCACTATTTCTCCGTAATCTTGATGCTGATAATGCGGTCCGGGTCCGGCAGTTCGGCGCCGCTGGCCGGGTCGCGCGCAATCAGGCTCTCCACCACGTCCATGCCTTCCAGCACCTCACCAAAAATGGTGTAGCTGCCGTTCAGGTCAGGGGCGGCGTCATAGGTAATGAAGAACTGGCTACCGTTGGTGTTGGCTCCGCTGTTCGCCATGGCCAGCAGGCCCGAGCGATCAAAGACCGCCTCGGCGTTTTCATTGTCAAATTGGTATCCGGGGCCTCCCATGCCCGAGCCGCTTGGATCACCGGCCTGGGCCACAAAGCCCGGCAGCACGCGGTGGAAGGGCACATCGTCAAACCAGCCTTGCTGCGCCAGGAAGACAAAGCTATTCACCGCCAGGGGAGCTTTATCCGCATACAGACTCAGCTTGACATCCCCCTTGGTGGTTTTCATCTCTGCCGTGTACTGCCTGGCTACATCCACAATCATCGGCGGGCACTGAGCGTACTGGTCTTCGGCCAGGGCAAACAATTCGACCAGCGATGAGAGCGTCCCCAGCGACATGTCGCTCTGATAGGGAATGTGGTTGATGAACAGGAAAGGCGTGCCTGGAATGCCCACCGTCATGGCCAGTTCTAATGAGGCATCTACCCGCGCGCGAACATCCGCGTTGGTGAAATCAGCCTGCCATTGAGTCGCGTCCAGGCCCAACTCGGCGGCCTTGGCGGACAGCCAGGTTTCCAGGTCAGCGTCAGCCAGGGTTGTCCATTCAGCCTGGGCCGCATAAATGGCGTCCGACATCTCAAAGAACTTGTCCTGTTCGCCAGCCGCTTCGGCGCCGTAGGCCATAATCAACGCATTGGCATGAGAAGGGAGTGGGAAATGACGATAGACGATGCGCACATCATCAGGATATTTTTCATGGAGTTGCGCCAACACGGGCGCAAGCATTGCGCAGTACGGACACTGATAGTCGCTGTATTCGATAAAGGTGACCGCTGCCTCTTTGTTGCCCAGCACGTTGTCGTTTTCATCGACGGCAGGGATCAAGGCTTGAACAGTCGGATCAGCCTGGGGGATGGTGCTTGTCACGGTGCAGCCCTCCATCGGGGGGCCGTCGGGGATGGCGGGCTTGCCGCCGGGCTGGCAGGCTGAAAGCGCGAAAGCCGCCGCCAGCAGTACCGGTAGTACTTTTTTAATCATTGGTTTACCCTTTCTTCAATTAAAACTTGGAGAATTGTATCACTTTCCGGAAGCTCACCCATCAGAGATGGGTTGCGGGGGGTGAGCGCCGCCAAAACGTCCATGCCATCCAGCACCTGCCCAAAGATGGTGTATTGTCCATCCAACTCGGGCAACGCCGCGTATGTGAGAAAAAACTGGCTGCCGTTGCTGTTGGCTCCCGCATTGGCCATGGCCACCCTGCCGGGCTGGTCAAACTTGAGCGCGCCAATTTCGTCGCGGAAGGCGTAGCCTGGTGTGCCCAATCCGGTGCCGCTGGGATCGCCTGTTTGGGCCAACTGCCCTGGCAGCACTTTGTGGAATGGCGAGCCGTCATACCATCCAGCCCGAGCGAGGAACACAAAGTTATTCACTGCCAGCGGAGCCGCCTGGGTATCCAATAGAAGCAGCACCTCGCCGCGCGTGGTTTTCAAAGTCGCCAGGTACTGATTTTCGGGGTCGATGATGAAGGGCGGGCAGGTATCAAACTGGATCTGGTCCAGGTTCGCCAAATCGATCAGCATCTGTAAGCTACCAGCATCCCGCGGGCCGGTATAAATGCGCCCGTTGATGAGCAGGAACGGCACGGTGGGAATGCCCGAGTCCAGGCCCTGCCGCTGCGCGTCGAGGGCGGCCTGTTGCACTTGCGCGTCCCGCATATCAGCTAAGAGCTGGTCTACGTCCAGGCCATTGGCGGGGGCATTTTCATCTTCCAGCAACCAAGCCTCAAATTCCTCGGGGGTCAAGCCCGACCACTGCTCCTGTCGGGGGATGAGCAGATGGTGCATCGGCCAGAAGCGCTCCTGCTTTCCCGCCGCCATTAAAGCCGCCGCAGCCAGTACAGACTTGTCGTTGGCCGGAATGGGAAATGGCCGGTAAACCCACCGGATTTTGTTTTGGTTTCGCGCCACCAGGCCGGTGAGCACAGTGTCCAGCACAGCCACCGCGGGCGACTGTACATCCCCATATTCTAAAAAGGTGATCGGAGCCGTATCGGGGCCGAGAATAAAATCACCGGGCTGCCCGGCAGGCGGAAAAAGCGTGGTCCCTTCGGGGGTGGCGGTTGGGTCGACGCTGACCACAAGACAATCCATTGTCTCAGGCAAAGCGGTGGGTAGAACCAGCGGGGTTCGAGTTGGCTCGGGCACAGCGGTTGGACTGGCGGGCGCGGGCCCCGCGCAAGCAGCGCTCAAACCGGCCACAAGAATCCAGGCAGCCCCGGCCCTGAGCGCGACAGGAGGTTTCATTGACCTGCCAACCGCTCGCTCAAAATCCGCCGCAAATCCGCTTGGACGAGGTCTGGCGAGCGGCCCGCATCCACCATCACCCAACGCTCGGGGTTGAGACGAGCCAGCTCAAAGTACCCATCACGCACGCGCCGGTGAAATTCCAGGGCATAAGCATCCAGGCGGTTCCATTCCGCGCCGCGCTGCTTGCGGCGCAGACCCGCCTCCACGTCCACATCCAGAAGCAGGGTCAGGTCGGGGTGCAAACCGCCGGTGGCAAAGTCGATCAACTTGCGCAGCAAATCCAGGTCATAGCCGTGTCCATACCCCTGATAGGCAAGGGTCGAATCAGCATAGCGGTCACACAGCACCAACTTGCCCGCCTGGGATGCCGGGCGGATCAATTCCTCGACATGCTGGGCGCGAGAAGCCTGAAAGAGTAGGATTTCGGTGCGTGGATGCATGGCGGTGTTTTCCAGGTTGGTGATCACCGCGCGAATCTGATCGCTGATGGGCGTGCCGCCCGGCTCGCGCGTGCAGACCACGTCCTGTCCGCGCTCGCGCAAGAACTCCGCCAACTGCTTGATCTGGGTTGTCTTGCCACTGCCTTCCGGCCCTTCAAAGGTGATGAACATGCGTACAATGCCGGATGGGATTACTCGCGGTAGATCCGCACCCGCCGGTTAGGCTCCTTTCCATAAGATTGCGATATCAGCTCAGCCTGGCGGGCCATTTCATGCTGCATCCGTCGGATGGCTGCTGAAGCCGGGGCTAAATCGACATACCGCTCTCCGCTCATCACTGTTTGAATGGCGGCCTGTGTTTGCAGGGTGTATTCATCCCAGTTCTCCGGCATGGCCGGGGAGGTAGATAGGTTGAACAGTTCGGCCAGGAGCTGCTCGATCTGGTTATTGGTGTTGGCGCGCAGCACGTAAATGGGCATACCGCGCTGCTCGGCCTCCAGAATGGTCTGCTCACGGCTGCGGTAGTAGGCGCGTAGGGTGATCAGCGCATCGGCCTCGCCTATTTCGCGGACTACAATCGCCGGGACGCCCAGACGCTTGGCGCTCTGCATCAGTCGGTTGCGGGCAACCCCATAGGGGAAAACGCGCACCGGCTGGAGTGACTGGCCCCGTGACGGTTCGACGGCAGCGGTAGCCTCGCCATTGGCGCTGCGCATGGGGCCGCTGGTTGCACGCTGCTCCGCCGAAGCCGCGAAGCGCTCACCAGCCGACGGGCCCATTCCGCGCCGGAAGCCCTGCTGCTGGTTGTACCCCACACTGTGCACCAATGGCGGCGGAGCCTGCTCAATGACCACCTCCCCTTCGGGGTTACGAAAACGCACCTCGGGCTGCAAGGGCATACTGCGCACCAGCGCATCTACCGAAGCCGCCACGTCGGGATGAACGGCCATCCGGTCGCGCTCGATAATTTCGATCAGCACGTCAAAAGTAGGGGGAGCGCGCCGCTCGAGCACGGTTTTCTGCGTTCCACGCCGCCGGGCTTCTTCATCGGAAAGCGTCACGGCTTGAATGCCACCCACCAGATCGGAGAGCGTGGGATTGAGGAGCAGGTTCTCCAAGGTGCGACCGTGGGCCGTGCCGATGAGCTGCACGCCGCGTTCAGCAATCGTGCGCGCGGCAGCAGCTTCCAGTTCGCGGCCAATTTCGTCGATAACGATGACCTCGGGGTTATGGTTCTCCACCGCCTCAATCATCACCTCGTGTTGCAGCGAAGGTTTGGCTACTTGCATGCGGCGAGCTTTGCCCACCGCCGGATGTGGCACATCGCCATCGCCGCCAATTTCGTTGGAGGTATCCACAATCACCACACGCTTCGACTCCGCCAGAATGCGGGCAGCTTCGCGCAGCATGGTCGTTTTGCCAATGCCCGGTTTACCCAAGATGAGCAGGCTCTTGCCCGATTCGATCAGGTCCTGGATGATGTCCACGGTGCCATAAACCGCGCGGCCCACACGGCAGGTGAGTCCCACAACAGCACCCCGTCGATTGCGAATGCCGGAGATGCGATGCAGGGTGCGCTCCAAACCGGCGCGGTTATCGGCGTCAAAGTCGCCAATGCGCTCGATGACATAATCCAGGTCGGTGCGGGTGACTTCTTCTTCCATCAACTCCACATCTCCCGAAACAAAGCGAGCGAAGGGCCGCCGGCCCAAATCGACTACAATTTCCAGTAGTTGGTCGCTATTATTCCGCCGGTTGACCGCATCGGCGATTTTCGAGGGCAGCACGCCCATCAAAACATGCAAATCATCTGTGATTCGTCGTTGTGACATAAAGGTTTTCTTGCCCCTTTAGTTCTTAGAAATGGTTGAGTTTCGAACCAGCGGCGCGGTAGCCTCGGGTGAGTACGCCTCGCGCAGCACTTTGCGACCCACGGTTTGGTAAGTGCGCTGCCCCAGTGCCAGGTGCTTGACCAGCAATGCCTGACGCGGCGCGACGCTTCCTTCCAGCCGTCCCAGTGATGATTCCAGCCAGGCCTGGTACGAGCGCGCCGCCATGTAAATGGGACGGGACAGGGATATCGGCTGTTGGGCCAGCAAAGCACTGAGCAGTTCAGGCACGTTCTTCACCGCCGGGTGGACGATTGGCTGAAGGTAAATGCCCTGGGGACCATACACCGCGTCGACATACGCCAGGATGTCGCCCTCCTGCCGGTAGATCAGACGCGGGGCCGCGCTGGGCACATAGGGCTCGGCGGCCTGCACCAGCGGCGGGACCAGTGAATGATACAGGTTGCGCTGGGTGAGTTCGTCCATCGGTTCAGCCGTCTGCCAGGGCCCCTGCTGGGCTCCGGCGGCAAAAGTATCCGGAAACTGCCAAATAGTTTGCCAACCATAGACGGTGAAGCCGTTGCGCCGGAGCAGGTCGAGCATGGGACTATGCTCATCCACCTCGGCCAACACATTCGCCGCGCCCCAGGACCCGGCCTGCGTGGCCAGGCTTTCCACCAGGGCTAACATTCCGGGATTGCCGGCCTCGTCATCCGGAGAGAGAAAAGCTATTCGCGCCGAGCGTCCGCCGGGCGTGTAATGCACCTGCCCGATCACACACGAATTTCGCCGCGCTGGGCACACCGCGGTGAACGTCTCCCAGCCTGGATCAAGCTGCCAGAGCAGCGCCAGCGGCCCCACCGGGCTGCCGCGCGTTAAAGCCAGCGCGCTATCGGTGCATAGAACGCGCCGCCGATAGCGATACAGCATGATCAAATCGTGCCAGGCAAACGGTCGAACGTCTATTTTGTCATCTCCAAAAAATGGCGATGGAAGCGGTCATCGGCGGTCAGCTCAGGGTGAAACACGGTGGCCAACAGGCGGCCTTCTTGCGCCGCTACAATGCGCCCATCTTCCAAACTAGCCAACGGGCGAGCCGCGCCGTTCACCGCTTCGATGAGCGGCGCGCGGATGAACACCGCCCGGAAAGGCGGCTGAGGGCTGCCATTCGATCCACCGAAATCCACTTGCAGTCCGGTTTCAAAACTGTCCACCTGCCTGCCAAAAGCGTTGCGCCGGATGATTATATCCATGAGCCCCAAAATGGGCTGATCCGTACCTATGTCTTTTGCCAAAAAAATAGCTCCCGCGCAGGTGCCCCACACGGCTTTACGCCGCCCAAATTCGCGCAGCGGCTCGAGCAAGCCGTAGGCCACCGCCAGCTTTCCAATGGTGGTCGATTCGCCGCCAGGGATGATCAAGCCATCCAACCCGTCCAAATGAGCGGGCAGACGCACCTGAACCACGTGGGCTCCCAACTGCTCCAACAAAGTCTGGTGCTCGTGGAACGCGCCTTGCAGGGCCAGAACGCCAATTCGACTCATGCGCCTACCATCCCCGCCCGGCGATCAAATCGCCGCTCGGGATCGAGGAAATCTGCCGCCCCACCATCGGCTCGCCCAGGTTGCGGCTGACATCAGCCAGAATGGCCGGATCGTTGTAGTGGGTGGTGGCCTTGACAATGGCCGTGGCGCGCTTGGCCGGGTCGCCGGATTTAAAAATGCCCGAGCCAACGAAGACTCCATCAACGCCCAGTTGCATCATGAGAGCCGCGTCGGCGGGGGTGGCGATGCCACCGGCGGCAAAATTGACTACCGGCAGGCGGCCCAGGTTGCGGGTTTCCACCAGCACTTCGTAAGGCGCGCCGATTTCTTTGGCAAAAGCCATCAACTCTTCTTCGGGCAGGTTTTGCAGGCGGCGGATTTCACCCAGAACAGTTCGCGCATGGCGCACCGCTTCCACCACATCGCCCGTCCCAGCCTCGCCTTTGGTGCGGATCATGGCAGCGCCCTCGCCGATACGGCGCAAGGCCTCGCCCAGATTGCGCGCGCCACACACAAACGGCACGGTAAAGCCGTGCTTGTAAATATGATGCGCCTCATCGGCGGGGGTCAACACCTCCGATTCGTCGATGTAATCGACGCCAAGCGACTGCAAAATCTGCGCCTCCACAAAGTGACCGATGCGGCACTTGGCCATCACCGGGATGGAAACGGCTTTCATGATCTTTTCAATCAGGTCCGGGTCGCTCATGCGGGCCACGCCACCATCGGCGCGAATATCCGCGGGGACTCGTTCCAAAGCCATCACGGCGCAAGCGCCGGCATCTTCTGCGATCCGCGCATGTTCAGGGGTAACCACATCCATGATTACGCCACCCTTCAGCATTTGCGCCAGACCCTTCTTCACCGCAAACGTACCTGTCTGGTGCTCCATTTCAAACTCCTCCTTGCCAGTAATTCTATTAACTCCAGTTTGATTCTACCACGCCCCCCAC
>CAYOHX010000157.1:0-12018 GCA_964403875.1 uncultured Anaerolinea sp.
CACCCCTACTCCCTCGCCCACCCCGCTTCCGGCGGCACGGATTGAGTTGGGCGAGCAAGACCTCTTTCTGGGAAATTTCGAGGAAGCTCGCAAACAATACGTCGAAGCGCAGTCGGCTGCCGAAGACGATGAAACCCGCGCCGCCGCGTTGATCGGTTCTGCGCGCTCTCTTTACCTGGAGCGCAACTATTCTACCGCCATCAACCAGTTCGAAAGCGCTCTCCAAACCTATCCTTCCGCCTCGCTGGCCCCCACCGCATGGTTTTATCTGGCCCAGGCCTACGAGGTCACCTTGCAGTATTCGTTGGCGGCCCAGGCTTATGGCAAGTACATAGAGTTGGGCCCTGGCCTGCTCAACGGAACCGTCTACGAGTACCAGGGTGACGCTTTTTACAACGCGGGTGAATATCTCAACGCAGCCAAAGCTTACGAGCTAGCGCTGAATCACTACATCCCTGGCAGCCCTGTCTGGATCCGGCTCAAGCAAGCCGACTCGTTGGCTGCCGCCCAGGATTACACCAACGCCGTAATCATTTACCTGGATGTTTACCAGACCGCCGATAACGACTACGCCAAGGCGCGAGCCAACTACGCGCTCGGCCAAACCTACCTCAGCCTGGGGGTTCCCGAGCAGGCCTACGCCCGCTATCTTGATTCCGTCAATCTGTTCCCCACCGCTAATGACACGTACCTGGGCCTGATCGAACTGGTCAACTCTGGGGTTCCGGTCAGCGACCTGGACCGCGGGATCATCGACTACTTTGCCGGACAGTATGCTCTGGCGATTGACGCTCTCAACCGTTATGTCAACTCCGGGCAATCCGCCGACGGAACGGCACTCTACTACCGGGCACTCTCGCGGCGCGCATTCAACGAACCCGGCTTCGCCCTCGAAGACTTCAACGCGCTCATCGACCAATACCCGGCTGACCGCTACCTGTACCGCGCTTACACCGAACGCGCCTATACGCAATGGGCTTACCTGGACCAATACCAGGAAGCCGCTCAGGGTCTGTTGGGTTACGTCGAAATGTTTCCCCAATCTGCCGAAGCCCCCAGCCTGCTCTATGAAGCCGCGCGTATCCTTGAACGCGGCGGCCTGTTGGCCGAGGCGGCCACCGTCTGGCAGCAGATGATCGACACTTACCCCACCGCGGAAGGCAGCCTGGATGGATTATTCCTGGCCGGCATCTCCACCTACCGCCTGGGCGACTATGTCCAGGCCCGCACGCTCTTTCAACGTCTCCTGGTGCTGGCCACCGATCCCGATGATCAAGCCGCGGCCCTGCTGTGGGTAGGCAAGACCCATGCCGCCGAAGGCAGCGGCGAACAAGCACAACGCTCCTACGAACAGGCCGCCTTACGAGACCCCACTGGCTACTACAGCGAGCGCGCCAAAGAACTGGCGGCGGGCCTGGCCCCGTTTGAAGCCGCCGCTCCCTACAATCTCGACTACGACCTGAACGCCCAACGCGCCGAAGCGGAAAGCTGGCTGCGGTCCACCTTTGGGCTGTCTCCCGATACTAACCTGGCCGATCTGACCACGCTGCGCCTCGATCCAGCGTTCCAACGCGGCGAAGAACTCCACCGTCTGGGGCTTTTCAACTTAGCCCGCAACGAATTTGAGAAAGTGCGCCAATCTGTGGCCGCTGACCCAGCCCAGACTTTCCGCCTGATGAACTTCCTCCTGGAGCAAAATTACTACCGCTCCGCCATTCTGGCCTCCCGTCAGATTCTGGACCTATCCGGAATGGACGACGCCGGAACGCTTTCCGCTCCGAAATATTTCAATCACATCCGCTTCGGCGTGTACTTTCGCGACCTGGTGGTGCCCAACGCCCTGGACCGCAACATCAACCCTCTTTTCCTGCTGAGCGTCATCCGCCAGGAAAGTCTGTTCGAGCCCTTTGCCGCTTCCGGCGTGGGCGCGCAGGGTTTAATGCAAATCATGCCCGCCACCGGGCAAGAGATCGTCTCGCAAATCAACTGGCCGCCCAATTACGATGTATCCGACCTGACCCGCCCTAACGTGAGCATTGTTCTCGGCGCGCAGTATCTGGCCCGCCAGCGCGACTATTTTGATAATGACCTGTTCTCCGCCCTGGCAGCTTATAATGGCGGCCCCGGCAATACCATCATCTGGAGCGGTCTGGCCGGAGACGACCCTGATTTGCTCCTGGAAGTGATTCGCGCTGAAGAAACCCGCAATTACATCCGCCAGATATTTGAATTCTTCAGCATCTATGAAATGCTGTACATTGACGTTTCGGCGGCAGAAAACTAGAGAAACCAGCGCCCACGCAATAAACCTGAGCCCTGTCCAAAAAAATCGAAAGGGAAACGATTGTGAGGTTGTTACCCGTGCTTCGCACACGCAACAACCTCACAATCGCAAACCTTCCCAATAATTTTCAGAAAGAGTTCTAAGGGTCTTAGAGACACCTTAGATTTTTTCTTCTACCCCTTAATCATCCTGCTGCTTACAACACCAGCCGCATGGGCTCTTCGATATACTCGGCCAGAGCCTGCATAAACTGGGCTGCCTCAGCTCCATCCGTCACGCGGTGATCCGCCGACAGCGTGGCCTTCATTCGTGTCTGAACCTTGATCTCATCTCCCACGACCACCGGCGTCTTCATGGCTGAGCCAACCGCCAAAATGGCCGCCTCGGGCGGGTTGATAATCGCAACAAAATGCTCTACATCGAACATGCCCAGATTGGAGATGGAGAAGGTAGAACCTTCAATGTCGTCCGGCTTCACCCGCCCCACCCGCGCCCGCGCCACCATTTCGCGCACCTCGGCGGAAATGACCCGCAGCGGCTTCATGTCGGTGTCCTTGGTCACAATCGTCAACAGACCGCCTTCCACCGCGACCGCCACGCCCACATTGACATGCCCGTGACGAACAATCTCGTTGCCGTTCAGCGAAGCGTTGATGTTGGGGAAGCGCCGCAGGGCCAAAGCTACTGCCTTGACGATAAAGTCGTTGACCGTCAGCTTGGCATCATCGGGCAGCAATTCATTCAACTTCTTACGCAGGTCCAACATGGGCTCTACGTTGTAGTTGTGGGTCACGTAGAAGTGCGGCACCTGCTGCTTCGATTCCACCATCCGCCGGCCAATGGCTGTGCGCAGTTTGTCCAGCGGAATGCGCTCGTCGGCCGGAGCCTGAGCCCCGCCCCACACCGCCGGAGACAGCGCCACGGGAGCCGGTCCCTTCGCCACGGGCGCGGCGGGAGCCGCTGCCGGAAGCGGAGCGACCGCTGCCGTTTGCGTTGAAGCGGCAGCCGGTTGGAAGCCTTCTACGTCCTTGCGCACCACGCGCCCGCCTGGGCCGCTCCCCGAAACCGCAGCCAATGGAATGCCGCGCTCTTCAGCCAGTCTGCGCGCCAATGGCGAAGCCTTCACGCGCCCGCCTTCCATCGCCGCCGCCGGAGGTTGGACAACCGTTGCTGGGGCCGCTGCCTGGGCGGTAGGAGCCGCCGCTGCAACTGTTGGCGCAGGCGCTTCCGCAGCCGCCGAAGCGCCTTCCACCTGCTCGCCAGCCTGGCCGACCACCGCAATGGGCGTGCCCACCGGCACAATACTGCCCTGTTCCACCAGGTGTTTGAGCACCACCCCACTAAAGCTCGACTCCACTTCCACAGTCGCCTTGTCGGTTTCAATTTCGGCCAACACCTGGCCCTTCTCGACCGTTTCGCCCTCGTGGCGCACCCAGCGCACCAGGGTTCCTTCCACCATATCAAAGCCAAGTTTGGGCATGCTAATGGTTTCAGCCATTCAATACCTCCTTGACCGCGCTGATCACATCCTCAACCTGCGGCAGCGCCATCTGTTCCAGCGTGCGATTATAAGGCAGCGGCACTTCTTTTTGCGCCACGCGCTTGATGGGCGCGTCCACATAATCAAAGGCTTCTTCGTAAATCCGTGTAGCGACTTCCGAGCCAACGCCATAGGACTTCCATCCTTCCTCAACGATCACGGCCCGGTTTGTCTTCTTGAACGATTCCAAAACTGGGTCCATGTCCAGAGGTCGCAGGCTGCGCAAATCTACAATCTCTACATCGATACCCTCTTTGGCCAGCGCGTCGGCAGCCTTGGTGGAAATTTCCAACATCTTGCTGTATGTCACCAGGGTGATATCCTTGCCTGGCCTTTGGATGGTGGACTTACCAATCGGCACCACAAAATCCCCCTCTGGAACCTCGCCGCGGGTCTGGTACAGCGTGGCGTGTTCAATGAACAGGACCGGGTCCTGGCTGCGGATGGCCGCTTTGAGCAGGCCTTTCGCGTCTGCCGGGGTACCCGGAGCCACCACCTTGAGCCCGGGGAAATGGGCGAAGATGGCGTCCGGGGTCTGTGAATGGGTGGCGCCCAACTGGCGGCCGCCGCCACCCACTGCGCGAATGACCAACGGCAGCACCATTTGACCACCAAACATGTAGTGCATCTTGGCGGCCTGGTTAACGATATAGTCCATCGCTGAGAAAGCAAAGTTAATCGTCATCAATTCGGCAATCGGCCGCAAGCCGGTCAGCGCAGAGCCAATTGCCGCGCCCAAAATGGCGTTTTCTGCAATCGGCGTGTCTTTCACCCGTTCAGGGCCAAAGTGATCGTAGAATCCTTTGGTCACCGCATAGGTGCCACCCCAAACACCAACCTCTTCACCCAAGATGAAGACGTTTGGATCGCGCTCCATCTCTTCCCACAAAGCCTGGGAGATCGCCTCCCGCATGGTAATGCGTGCCATAATGTTCCTCCTCCCTACTCTTCCACGTAAATATGCCGGAAGAGGTCTTCCGGGGTCGGTTCAGGGCTGGATTCAGCAAATTCCACCGCGGCCAGCGCTTCCTGCATGGCCGCGTCATCGGCCTGGTTCAGTTCTTCTTCCGTGGCAATGCCTTTGCTAGTCAAATACTTGCGGTAGATACCTATGGGGTCGTTTTCCTGCCACTTGTGGACTTCTTCCTGCTTGCGGTACCGTTCGGGGTCGCCCATCGAGTGCCCGCGGAATCGGTAAGTGAGCACTTCCAGAAGCATGGGGCCCGAGCCAGCGCGGATTTGGGTCAGCATTTCATCGGCTGCCTGGCGCACCGCCATCACATCCATGCCGTCCACCTGGCGGCTGGGCATGCCGTACCCCGAGGCTTTCTGAGCAATATCGGAAACCGCCGAGGCCCGGTCAACGGACGTACCCATTCCGTACTGGTTATTTTCGCACACCCACAACACCGGCAAATTCCACACCTTAGAGATGTTTAGGGCTTCGTGGAAATAGCCGATATTGGTTGCGCCATCACCAAACATGCAAATGGTGGCATGGGGATCTTTTCGATAAGCATCTCCCAGGGCCAAACCCGCGGCCACGGGCAAGTGGCCGCCCACAATGGCGTGACCGCCCCAAAAGTTCTTTTTAACGTCCGCCAGGTGCATCGAGCCACCCTTGCCGCCAGAGCAGCCGGTGGCCTTGCCCAACAACTCCGCCATCACTTCGTTAGCGCTCAACCCGCAGTTGATGGCCACGCCGTGATCGCGGTACGCGGTGATAACCCGGTCTTCGGGCGTGCGCGCCGAGATCAGTCCCGTGCTAACCGCTTCCTGGCCAATATACAGGTGCAAGAAACCGCCAATCTTGCCCTGCTGGTACAGTTCGGCTGATTTTTCTTCCAGCCGCCGGATCAATACCATTTCGTGATAAAGCCTCAAGTAGTCGTTTTTTTCCATGATGAAACCTTTCTTTGCTAGACACTTCCGGCAAAAACGCCCACGGCGGGCGTTCCTGGAGAGTCATTTTCTGAGATTTTCCAACTAAATTATATCCAATAACTCTGCCCAGGTCAAAAAATTGGTTCTACAAGAGTCACCTTGGCAGATTCCGCTTTCTGAAATGCCGGCTTTAGGCCTGCAATCCTCAGGCGCGACCGAGACAGCCTAATCTTCTCCCGAAATAGGAGAAATATTTGAGGGAGTTCCCGAAATTAAGAGGATGATGGAGGCGAGGCCCCATCATCCTTTTAATTTCGAAGTTTTTCACCTCTACCGCGAGAGGCTGCGGAAATATTCATCCACGCGAACGCCTGAACGAACTTGTTGGCGACGATATAGAATGAACCAGGCCACCCCACTGGCGATAATTGCCACCAGCAGAATGATGGCCAGCTCGCCCACCCCCTTCCCCAGGGGTACCACGAACGGCAGTACACACACCGCCAGTAGATACACAAAGGAGATCAGGCCTGTCAAAGTAATCATGGGAAGTGAGCCTAATTTCAAGCGCGCAATGTTGGGGGCCGCCGCAAACCAGCTTGGACGTGTAAACGGCAGCACTGTGACTGCCAGGGTGGGCGGCAATTGAAAAACCGCTAACAGCAAAATATACTCAATTGGATTATTTGTCGCGCCCATCATTCCAGACGCCAGCAAGCTGAACATGGAAATGATCGCCACGATCAACAAGGCTATGAGCGGCGTCTTCAAATTGGGATGCACCATGCCAACGACAGACGGCGCCATTCGATCCTCCGTCCAGGCAAGCAAAATCCGCGACGTATAAAAGAACTGCATTTGCACCAGGTTGATGAGCAGCAGCGAAAAGCCAAAGAAAATCAATCCCGAAATAAACACACTGGGCGAGACCACATTGGCGTAGAAATAAATCCAAGGCATGGTCAAACCCGAGAAAGCTTCCGACTGGTACAGGTAGCTTTCGGCAGCCAACCAATTGACTGGAACAAACCTTTGAATCAGGGCGGCTCCCGCGATGAATAAGGTTCCAGCCACAATCGTGCTTGTCCAACTGCTGGCCAGCAGGGTGCGCTCCGGATTTTTGACTTCACCCGCGTAATACGTCGCGATCCAGTTCCCGAAAAACAACGAGAAACCGATCAGCAACCCGCCATACACCAGCCAATTCTGCATCGGTTGAATTTCCATACCGAGGTTCGTGGCCTGCACAAAACGCTCCGCGTAACTCTGCGATCCCATGAACTGGTCCCAACCAGCCGAGAAAGAAAACGCCGGAAAGGCTAACTGTCCCAGAATAAGTCCCCATGAAATAACACCACCTGCCAGGCCAATCTTGGTGATGATCTCCATGATTTTCGGCGGTAGAATGCACACTCCAAATACGGCGACGGCAATCACCGAACCCACCAGCACCACCGTCTCGGGATTCTCCAGGCTTTCCGCTGTCACGTACATTCCGGGCGAGTCCACAATCATGCCAATATTGCGAATCAGGCTGGGGAGAAGCGAGTCGGATATAAAAGCAAGCGCTGTGCCCGCCAACAAAGCCCCGACAATCATCGTGCCCCAACTGGATACGAAACCGACTGGCGCGCCCAACACCCGCGAGGCCAACACGTAATCTGCCCCAGAACGCGGCGCAATCACCCCCATCATCGAGAAGGTATACCCGTGGACCAGACTCAACAGCACCCCAATAACCAAAACCACCACCAGATTCGTTCCCGGCCAAATGCCCAGGAAAGTTGAATAAGGCAGCGTGCCTGATGTGGCCAATCCCACGCAAGCCAGCGCAAACGCAATGGATGTGAAGGTGCTAATATGCCTGGTCATACCTTGGGGCGTTCCGGCCTCGCCAGAACCATTTCGATCTGTGGAGTGAGCGTCCTTTTCCACCATGCGGAACTCCTCTTCAATCAGCCACGGGGATGCAAGATACCAATTCGATGGCCCTCTTCACTTTCAGGCTCTCTGGAAATTGCCGTGATAGGCGCCGAATTTTTAAGCGCCCTCGCCCAAAAATGCGGTGCACACTATGTCGATTCCCAAGGAACCCACTGCTATGTGAGCGGCCACTTTTTATTATAGTACAAAGAGCCTGCCGAAGACCTCACCGGCCTTGCCTCCAGGCTCTTTTTTAGTTTACAAACGGTTTACAAAACCTTGCTCATGGTTGTTTTAAAAATAAGAGAGCGTGGACGCAATGCGCTCACGCTCTCTTATTTCAGGGGAAAATCTCCCCTATTGGCTC
This sequence comes from uncultured Anaerolinea sp., assembly GCA_964403875.1. Classification (GTDB taxonomy): domain Bacteria; phylum Chloroflexota; class Anaerolineae; order Anaerolineales; family Anaerolineaceae; genus Anaerolinea. The sequence goes on from CAYOHX010000157.1 coordinate 7,999, forward strand.
AATCTATTTGCCGTGCTTGATCGCGGCCTGAGCAGCCGCCAGGCGGGCCACCGGCACGCGGAACGGCGAGCAGCTCACGTAGTTGTTACCAACCAGGTGGCAGAACTCGATGGAGTCAGGATCGCCGCCGTGCTCACCGCAGATACCCACTTCCAATTCGGGGCGGGTAGCGCGGCCGTCTTTGACAGCCATCGCCATCAGCTTGCCAACACCATCGCGGTCGATGGTCTGGAAGGGGTTCTTCTCCAGAATGCCTTCTTCCACGTACTTGATGAGGAAGTTGCGCTCCGCGTCATCGCGGCTGTAGCCGAAGGTCATCTGGGTCAGGTCGTTGGTGCCGAAGGAGAAGAACTCAGCCAGAGAGGCGATCTCGCCGGCGGTCACAGCCGCGCGCGGGATCTCGATCATCGTGCCGAACTTGTAGGGGAACTTCACCTTCTTCTCTTCCATGACCGCCGAAGCGATGCGCTCGAGGCGGGGCTGGATCCACTTCAGCTCATTGATGGTTCCGGTCAAGGGGATCATCACCTCGGGTTTGACGTGGATGCCGCGCAGGGTGCAGTCAGCAGCCGCTTCAAAGATCGCGCGCACCTGCATCTCCACGATTTCGGGCATGTAGATGCTCAGGCGAACGCCACGCAGACCCAGCATGGGGTTGCTCTCGTGCAGGCCGCGCACAGAGGCCAGCAGATTCTCTTTTTCAGCCAGGTCCTTGGTCTCGCCCTTCACGCGCATGGTCACAACCTCTTCGAAGAGCTTTTCTTCGTCGGGCATGAACTCGTGCAGCGGGGGGTCGATCAAGCGGATGATAACCGGGTAGCCATCCATCGCCTCGAACAGGCCATCGAAGTCGGAGCGCTGGCTGGGCAGCAGCTCATTCAAAGCGGCGGTGCGAGATTCAGAGGTCTTGGCCAAAATCATGCGCTGCACGATGGGCAGGCGCTCGGGCTCGAAGAACATGTGCTCGGTGCGGCACAGGCCGATACCCTTGGCGCCGTAAGAGCGAGCGCGGCGGGCATCCTTCGGATAATCCGCGTTGGTCCACACCTGCAGGCGGGAGGCTTCGTCGGCCCAGGTCAACAGGGTCATCAGCTCATGCTGTTCTTCCAGGTTCGGAACGGAGAGATCGAGCTTGCCCAGGTAAACTTCACCCGTGCCACCATCCACCGAAATCCACTCGCCTTCTTTGACAACCACATCACCCACCGACATCTGGCGCTTGACCAGGTCGATCTTGACAGCAGAGGCGCCCACAACGCAGGGCACGCCGAATTGGCGAGCCACCACAGCCGCGTGAGAGGTCGCGCCACCTTCACTGGTCAGAATACCCTTGGCGGCCAACATACCATGAACATCATCCGGCTTGGTGAAGGGGCGAACCATGATGACCGCCTGTCCTTCTTCCTTGCCCATCTTCTCAGCCAGATCGGCGTCGAAGTAGATCTGGCCAACTGCGGCGCCGGGGGAGGCGTTCACGCCACTGGCGAAGAAGCGTCCCGCCTTCTTGGCGGTTTTCTTGCCGTTCTCATCGAACTGCGGGTGCAGCATGGCGTCCACCTGCTTGGGGGTCACGCGCTGCAGGGCGTCCTGCTTGGTGATCAGGCCTTCGTTAACCATGTCGACCGCGATCTTGATCGCAGCCTTGGCGGTGCGCTTACCATTGCGGGTCTGGAGCATCCACAACTTGCCACGCTCGATGGTGAACTCCATATCCTGCATGTCTTTGTAGTGTTTTTCCAGGATGGCGCAGATGTCCATGAACTGGTGGTAAGCCGTGGGCAGAGGTTCGACCATCTTGTCGATGTGCTCGGTATTGCGGATACCCGCAACCACGTCCTCACCCTGGGCATTCAGCAGGTACTCGCCGAAGACCTTGCGCTCGCCATCCGAAGGATTGCGGGTGAAGGCCACGCCCGTACCGGAGTCCCAACCCATGTTACCGAAAACCATCGTCACGATATTGACGGCGGTGCCCAGATCATCCGGGATACTTTCGGCGCGGCGATAATCGATGGCGCGCTTGCCCATCCAGGATTTGAACACGGCTTCGGTCGCCAGGCTGAGCTGATCCATCGGGTTCTGGGGGAAGTCGAAGCCCTTGGCATCCTTCACGGCCTTCTTGAACACAACCACCAGCGCCTTGAGATCGTCGGTGGTCAGGTCGGTATCGGATTTGTAACCGCGATCGTGTTTGTAAGCGTCAAAGGGCTCTTCAAAAGCCTCGTCGGGCATGCCCAACACCACCGATCCGAACATCTGAATCAGGCGGCGATAGGAGTCATAGGCGAAGCGGGGATTATCGGTCAATTTAGCCATGCCCTCAACGGTCTCGTCATTGAGGCCGATGTTGAGGACGGTGTCCATCATACCGGGCATCGAGAACTTGGCGCCAGAGCGGCAGGAGACGAGCAGCGGATTCTTGGGATCGCCAAATTTCTTGCCGCTGGCTTCTTCCACGCGCTTGAGGGCCGCCACTTCCTGGTCCCACATGCCGGCAGGGAATTTGCTGCCGCCAGCGGTGTAAGCGTTGCAGGCCTCGGTGGTCACCGTGAAGAACGGCGGCACGGGCAGTTTAATGCGGGTCATTTCAAAAAGGTTCGCGCCTTTGCCGCCCAGCAGAGCGCGCACTTTGTCCCAATCGCCGCCCACATAGGTCGACGCCTGGTCCAGTTCATCAAAAACATATACCCATTTCTTTTCAGACATTGGAAGTTCCTCCATAAAGATTTGCACCCCGGATGTGGGGATGATGGCAACGGATAAAAAACTGAAGGGGCAGCCCAGCGCCATTGATTGGGGCCGCCGAATGCCCAAACCTGAGAAATTCTACCACAAAGCCGTCGTTTTAGCGGATGAATCCCACCGGTTCATTGGCAATCGGTGCGGTTGAGCGCGAACCCTGAGACTTGGAAGAAGCCGCGCCTCCGTCGCCCGCAAAAAAATAGCAGCGACCCCCACAACAATTTCGGAAGAGCCCAAATTTGATTGTAAACCGTTTGCAAGGTAAAAAGCCCGGTGATTGAATGATAATAGGGTTGTAATAAAAATGGTTACTACAAACTAACCACACTGTCGCTAGGAAGGCTTTGATGAAAGTATTGGTAATTGATGATGATTTGGGGATGACAGACCTGCTGACGATCTTACTAACACCGGCAAGCTCGGATGTTTTGGCTGCCAACTCGTCAGAACAGGGCATCGAAATGACTCGCCAGCACAACCCCGACGTCGTCATTTTAGACTTGATGCTGCCTGAGATGGACGGCTGGAGCGTGTGTAAGTCCATTCGCGAATTTAGCGACGTGCCCATCTTGATCCTCTCCGCCATCGACAGCCCCGGCATGATCGCCGAAGCATTGGATAATGGCGCGGATGACTTCTTGACCAAGCCCATCTCCAGCGGCACGCTGATTGCGCATCTGAACAAGCTTGTTCGGCGTCCTACCTTGTTAAAAAAAACAATAGCGGCGCCTGAACCATCTTGATCCTCCCTCCTATTTACCGGTATCTGTTTTCCTCCCTTTCCCTTCCCCGAGCCAGACGGGGAAGGGATCGTTTAACGGTCCGAACAACGTGGCCCTCGTCGACTCCCAATGAACTCTTTTCCGGGGAGCGCGCTCGTTTCGTAGTAAAATCATAAAAATAATAGAAAACGGAGAACCACATGCAAACCTGTTCCCGCTGTAATACAAATGCACCCGATACTGCCCTGGCCTGCCCCAATTGTCAGGCCGACCTGCGCGTCTTCTCCACCACCGCGGTGGCGCTGAAGAACTTTCAGGAAAACCCGCGCGTGCTCTTGGTGCACCTGGCCGCTGGCGAAGACGCCTGCACCGCCTGTCAGGCCGTTCAAGGCACCTATCCCAAAGACCAGGTTCCAACGCTGCCCGTTGAAGGCTGTTCGAACCCGGATGGCTGCCTGTGCTTCTACCAACCCGTGCTGGACGAAATTTATCCCTAATCGTAACTGCTCAGAGGGTAGAGAAAGTGTCCGAATTTGAGGTGATTGCGGGGCGCTTT
>CAYOHX010000158.1:0-11930 GCA_964403875.1 uncultured Anaerolinea sp.
CCCGCCCCAAGACTGGGGCGGGGTTAGGGGTGGGGTTGACTTTGGGAAAACCATAGGCTGAATCCAACCAGAGCTATTGCGCATTGACAAATCGCGGTATAATGCACTTGTGCGCTTTCCTCAACCGGCCGCATACTTGCGTGAGCCGGTTTTCCTGAAACACAGCCCCTCAACGATCGCTGCGGGCGGTTTGAACCACGTGAGAAAGCGCCCAGCAATCCATCACAGGCGCATTGCCCCTGTGACCGGGTTGCCCCTTAAAAATCTTGTCTCGGCTGGAAGCCTGGAGACTGCTTTGATTTCACTTGAAATATCGGCGCGTCTACATGCCTGAATATTATGTTTGTCACGAAAGCCTGTAAGGGGAATCCTTCTTGAAGTTTCGGCAAGTCGTTAACAATTATCCCGACTATACTCTGGAAGCCTTGCTGCGGTTCGTCAACATCCGCGATCGTTTCACCTCGAAAAATGAGGCCATTCAACGCCTGTTGAAAGAAATGTTAATGCCGGGCATTCTGCGAAAGTATTGGGACCGACTCGCTCCCGAGGGGCAAGGCGCAGTCGCTTTGGCTTTGTATAACAATGGCACGCTAGATCCAGATGCCTACGAGGCTCGCTTTGAAGGCCTGCCAGCCTCTTTCCGCTACACCTACCGCCAACAGGACATCTACATTGACCTGTTCTTCTTTGGCCAACTCACCCTGCCGGACGAATATGCCCCGGTTCTGCGCGAATGGGTCGAGCCGCTGCCACCCTATATTTTGCCAACCTATGAAACCCTCCCTGTGATCAAAGACGGTCGCAAGGAGATCCCCCTCGAGCATTTGAACCCCGAGCGCGTGGTGTGGCCGGATTGGAACGCTGCGCTCAAAATCATCCAGACGGGCAAGATTCGCGTTGGGGCCGCCAATCGCCTGGTCACGGCAGCCGCGCTCAAACAATTGCGCGCCGGGCTGATGCTGGCTGATTTTTACCCCCAGGAAGGCAATCGCCCTACCGAATCCATTCGCGTCACGGGGCTTGTGAACGCCATCCTTGGGGCGGGCTTTGCTTCCGTTCAGGATGATCGGCTGCAGGTAACCGGATTGGGCCAGGCCTGGCTGTCGGACCCTACCCCAGAACGTTTCAGGGAAGGCTTCTGGAATTGGGTGCGCTCGGAAGAATACGATGAAATCGACCGCATTCAACGCTTGAAAGATGGGTACGACCTCACCCCGCTCGCCCACCGCCGCAGCCCTATCATGGCGGCGCTCAGTCGCGCGCCGCTGAGCAAATGGATTTCACCGCGTGATTTCTATCACGCGATGAAAATCTGGGGCTTGTTTTTCAAGGTTGAAAACGGAAAATTTTCGGGGATGCGCGCCACGGGCGTGGGCATGCTCAACCAGGTTCCTCCACACGTCTATTCGGCGCTGGCGCAGGGGCGCTACCTGCTGGCAATCTTGATGGAAATGCTCTCGGCTTTTGGCGCAGTGGAAATGGCTTTCACCATGCCCGAAATTAGTAACTTTCCACCCGATTGGAGCACCACGTATTACCCGCTCCATGATGCCTTCAGCCGCTATGATGGCCTTCAATTTTTCCGTATCACCCCCCTGGGGGCCTACCTGCTTGGCTTGCAACCCACTTACAGCCCAGATGGATCCACAAAACGCATTCCGATCATTCAGGTGCACCCCGATCTCAAAATTCAAGTGGTCGAGCAGGGCATGTTCACCCTGGCTGACAAGGCCATTTTTAATCGCTACTGCGTGCGCCTGGGCAACGATTGGTACCGCCTGGATGCGCAGAAAACAATCAAGGCGATTGAGGAAGGGATGAAGCCGGCTGATTTCTTGGCCTTTGTCGAACAAAAAGCTGCCCAAACTCTGCCCGAAGATTTCCGCGTGGCCGTCGAACGGTGGAAAGAGCGTTGTGACATCCTCACGCGGGGGACGCAAGCCATTTTATTTCAGGTGAAAAATTTGGACCTTATGAAAGAACTCTTACAGGATGAAACCCTACGTGACCGTTGTTGGTTAGTGGAGGAGCATCAATTGGCGATTCCCATGAGTCATTATGAAGCATTTATTCACCGTCTGCACGAATTAGAAGTGGGATTGAAGGACTAAACTCATGCTGGTAATCCACACCCTCTGGCGACCTTCTTCCGAACCCGGCTCGTTTGACGGTTCTGTCTTCTTTTGGGCCGAAACCTCCGAGGCCGTTCACCCAACGCAGCGAGTGAAAACCAATGCCCGCCCTCAAACCCGCCCGCACCCTTTCTGCGCGCCACGCGAAGAGCTGGAAAAGCTGTTTGGCTATGCCCCCGAGGCTTCGGCGGTGCTGCGCCTGCCCACCAGCCGCAGCGGCCCGCTGCCCGATCCGCAGTTAGCCGCTGCCTGGGTTCCCGACCGCGAAACACAACCTTTTCTCTTCCCCTGGATGGTGGAGGGTTTGGGCATGCGCGTGGCGGATGGTTTTTCGGCCTTGCTCAACCTGGCCGGCATGTTGCAAGACGCCAACCACGTGGTACTGGGAGCCGATGCTCGCTTCTGGCAGGCAGCCGCGGGGTTGGTCATTGAAGCACTGGCCACCGGCAAGGTGGCTCCATCGTTAGTTCCTGGCCGTCGCGGCGAATACTTTGCTCGCTGGATCGCGGTGATGGATGGGGCTCTGGATGCGCCGCGCATGGCGCGCCTGGCTGCCTCCATGCCGCCTACGTGTCGCAGTGAAATTCCTTCTCAAAACCACATGAACGATGTGCCGCCCGCGGTGCATACAGTATTGGACTCGTTCTTCAATGCCTGTTGCGACATCGCCTTCCGCTTTTGGGGCGCGACGGAGGCGCCCCTCATCCCGCGCCACGAAGATGACCCCGCCCGCCGCTGGCTTTCGGCCCTATTCCGCATGGACGCCCGCGTGGACGCCTCGCGCGCCCAACTCGAGTCGTTGGCCTCCAGCATGCGCATTTGGATGCGCAACCTGCACGTGGCTGGGGACCGCACCTTCCGCATTGCCTTCCGCCTTGAGGCCCCCCAACCGGCGGAAGGCGATGTTCCCAGCACAGAAGGAGCCTGGAGCTTGCACTACCTGCTGCAAGCCCGCGACGATCCCAGCCTGATGGTGCCATCCGATTTGGTCTGGCAGAGCCGTGGCGAGGCCCTCAGCCAGTTGGGGCGGCGCTTTGAGCGCCCGCAAGAAAAGCTGCTGGCCGGGCTGGGGTATGCATCGCGCCTCTTTCCGCCCATCACTGCCAGCCTGAAAAGCGAAAGCCCCACGGGCATGACCATGGACACGCCCCAGGCTTACACCTTCCTGCGCGAAGTCTCACCGCTGCTGCAAGACGCCGGGTTTGGGCTGTTGGTCCCGCCCTGGTGGAACCAGCGCGGCGCGCGTTTGGGGGCTCGTCTCCAGCTCCGTCCACGGGGTGGAAAAGACGTTATATCCTCGGGCAAGCTCAGCATGGACCGTTTGGTCGATTACAATTGGCAGCTTTCCATCGGCGATACCACCCTTTCGCGTGAAGAGTTTGAAGCCCTGGTGCAGCTCAAGTCGCCCCTCGTGCAAATTCGCGGCCAGTGGGTGCAATTGGATGCCGAGCAGGTGGAAGCCGCGATCCGTTTTTGGGACAAGAAACGCCTCAAGGGACAGGTCAGCTTGCTGGAGGCTGTGCAAATGCAAAACCAGGCCGAAGGCGCCGGTGGGTTGCCCATGGACGGCGTGGAGGCCGACGATTGGCTGGACGACTGGCTTACCCAGTTCAGCCAGGCTTCTGGGGATATAACTGGCGATGCGCTCCAGCAGCTCTCCCAACCTACCTCGCTCACCGGTCAACTGCGCCCCTACCAGCAGTATGGCTTCTCCTGGCTCAGCTTCTTTGATCGCTGGCGATTGGGAGCTATCCTGGCCGACGATATGGGTCTAGGCAAGACCATCCAGGCCCTCTCGCTCCTGCTGTTGCAAAAGGAACAGGACGGCGCGGAACACCTTCCCACCCTACTGATTGCCCCAACCTCAGTGGTCACCAACTGGGAGCGCGAGGCGGCCCGCTTTGCCCCCTCGCTGCGCGTGCTGGTCAATCAGGGCGTTGGACGCCGTAAAGGCGAGGACTTGTTAGCCGTGGTCGGCGGCTACGATCTGGTTGTCACCAGTTACGCCCTGCTGCGCATGGATATCGAAACCCTGAAAGAAATTCAATGGCGAAACGTCATTCTGGATGAAGCCCAGAATATCAAGAATCCCGAAGCGCGCCAAACCCAGGCGGCTCGCAAGTTGATGGGCAACTTCCGCCTGGCCCTCACCGGCACACCCGTCGAAAATCGCCTCTCAGAGCTGTGGTCGATCATGAACTTCCTCAACCCCGGCTATTTGGGATCTCGAGAGACCTTCCGCAACGATTTTTCCATGCCCATCGAGCGCTACCGCGACAACGAAGCCACTGCCCGCCTGAAGAAACTGGTCACGCCGTTCATTCTGCGGCGCGTCAAAACCGATCCGCGTGTCATTCAAGACCTGCCCGACAAGGTGGAAAGCAAGGTCTATGTTAACCTGTCGGAAGAGCAGGCCACCCTCTACGAAGCCGTGGTTAACGATGTGATGGAAAAGGTCGACTCTTCCGAAGGACTGGCTCGCCGCGGCCTGATTTTGAGCATGCTCATGCAACTCAAACAAGTCTGCAACCATCCTGCCCAGTACCTGCACCAGAGCGCCAAAGAGGGCGAAATCATCTACGACGGGCGCAGCGGCAAGCTGGAGCGCCTGGTGGAAATTATGGATGAAATCCTCGAGGTGGGCGACCGGGCCCTGATCTTCACACAGTTTGCTGAGATGGGCGAGCTGTTGGAGAACTATCTGCCGCAGGCGTTGGGCAGTTCGGTCTTCTTCCTGCATGGTGGAACGCCCGCCAAGCAACGCGATCAGATGGTTCGCCGCTTCCAGGAAGACGAGCATGCCCCGTCCATCTTTATCTTGTCGCTCAAGGCAGGCGGCACAGGCCTCAACCTGACCCGGGCCAACCATGTCTTCCACTTTGACCGCTGGTGGAACCCGGCAGTCGAAGACCAGGCCACCGACCGCGCTTTCCGCATTGGGCAACACCGCAACGTACAGGTCCATAAATTCGTTACGATGGGCACGCTGGAAGAATCCATCGATGAGTTAATCGAAGGCAAAAAAGACCTGGCTAATGTGGTCATCGGCGGTGGTGAAAACTGGCTGACCGAGCTGAACACCGATCAACTACGCGACCTGGTGCGCCTGCGCCGGGATTAGGGAGGAGCGAACTCATGCCTCGCCGAAAACGAAAGACCATTTACGAACCCTACAGCCAACCCGAGCACTACCATCCCCCCATCCGCACGGCCAAGGGCATTAAAGCCCGCAGCCAACACGGCGACTTTGCCCGCAACTGGTGGGCCGAACGATGGATCAAGGCGATGGAAGAACTGGTGGATCCCCGCCGCCTGGGACGTGGTAAGAATTATGCCCGCCAGGGCCAGGTGCTGTCCATCGACGAACGCAACGGTGGCGTGGAAGCCCGCGTGCAAGGTTCCGTACCTAAACCCTACCGTGTAGTCATCAAGGTGCGCTGGCTGGACAACGCCGCCTGGGAAAAAGTCATCGATGTGCTCGCCAGCGAAGCGCTGTTCGCGGCCCAATTGCTGGCAGGCGAAATGCCCGAACGTATCCAGGACGCCTTTGCCGCCGCCGGGACCAGCCTGTTCCCCGCCACCAAGGGAGATCTGTACACGGACTGCTCCTGTCCCGATTGGGCCAATCCATGCAAACACGTTGCGGCCACGCACTTCATCCTGGCTGAACGCTTTGACGAAGACCCCTTCCTGCTGTTCCGCCTGCGCGGTCGCACCCAGGAGCAAATTGTCACGGCCATGCGCCTGCGCCGCGGCGGCACTGCCGAACCCGCTGCCGAGGAGGAGGCCGTGGTGACAGACTCGGGGCCCGAGCCCCTCGACCCCAACCCAGACATTTTCTGGAATATGCCCAAGCCGTTGGAAGACCTGGAAGTCTCGCTCAAACCACCGCTGGTGGAGATGCCCGCCTTGCGCCGCCTGGGCGACCCCATCTTCCTGGAAGGCGACTCGCTGCTCAAGTTGATGACCCCGGTTTATCAAGAAGTGCGCCGGCAGCTTTTGTCCGAGCCGCCGCCCGAAGAAAACGGGAATGGAAACGGGAACGGAAAATAAAGCCGGTGTTACAATAACCCCATGACCTGGAACGTTGCCGGACACGAATGGGCAGAACAGCTCTTGCAGGCGCACATCCGCCGAGGCGAAGTACGCCACGCTTACCTGTTCACTGGTCCGCCCGGCGTGGGGCGGCGCAGCCTGGCGCTGCGCTTTGCCCAGGCCCTCACCTGCCCCCAGCCCAAGGCTCCCGGCGAGCCCTGCCGCGAATGCCGCACGTGCAACCAGATCGAGCGTATGCAGCATATCGACCTCAGCGTGGTGCAGGCCGAGCGCGAGGGCGGCACGCTCAAGGTGGAGCAGATTCGCGAACTACAACAGTCACTCAATCTCTCGCCCTATGAAGCCGCCTACCGGGTGGCTCTGCTGCTGCGCTTTCAAGAGGCTAACGCCAACGCCCAAAACGCCCTGCTCAAAACTCTGGAAGAAGCTCCCCGCAAGGTGGTACTGCTGGTCACCGCCGACTCGCCCGAGTCCGTATTACCAACCATCGCCTCACGCTGCGAGGTGCTGCGCCTGCGCCCGTTGGGGCTCGACCGGCTTTCCGCCATCCTGGTCCAGCACGGTTTGCCCCAGGATGAGGCTCGCCTGTTGGCGCACCTCTCCGGCGGGCGAGTGGGCGCTGCGTTGCGCCTGCGCGAAGATCCCGACCTGCTCGATTCCCGTCGTGGCTTGGGGGATGACCTGTTCAGGCTATTAACCGATCCGTACCGGGCGAGGCTGGGGTACGCAGAGTCGCTGGCAAAAGACAAAGAGCGTCTGCGCTTTGCGATGCAGTCCTGGCTTTCGCTGTGGCGCGATGCCATGCTATCCGCCGCTGACCCTTACCTGCCCCTCACCAACCTGGAACACGAAAGCCAGTTACGTCGCCTGGGGGCTGCCGTGGGCGTTTCGGAAGCGCACGCGCGCATTGCCGACCTGGAGCAAAGTCTTCTGCGTCTGGATGCCAACGTAAACCCGCGCCTGCTGCTCGAGGTGCTGCTGTTGGATTGGCCGAGGGTGAGCGCCTAGACGCTAACCGCGTTCCGCTTTCCGCTCACGATTAGTAGATGGCACCCCTCCATCCGACCTGCCACTCTTTCGGAGTAGGTGTGCTCACGAATGGTTCGTTTATACTTTTGCGGACAGCGGACAGCTTCTTTACCCAATCGCCCTTCTCAACGTCCTCGCCAGGGCGGCGAATTCAGGCATATAGCGCACGCCCTCTTCCCGGGGGCGCGGGAGCGTGACGGGCAAATCCAGCACCACCCGCCCCGGGCGGCTGCTGAACACCAGAACCCGATCGGAAAGCAAAATGGCCTCACTGATCGAATGCGTCACCATGAACACTGTGGTACGGCTTACCTGCCACAAGCGCAGCAGCTCACCGGCCATTTTTTCGCGGGTCAACGCATCCAGCGCTCCAAAGGGCTCATCCAGCAGCAGCAAATCTGGCTCCTGGATGAGCGAGCGGGCAATGGCTACTCGCTGCGCCATGCCGCCCGAAAGCTCGCGCGGCCAGTTCTTCTCAAAACCCTTCAGTCCCACCTGGTCGATCCAGCCTTGCGCCCTGGTCTGCGCCTCCGCCGTTGGCACACCATTCAGCTCCAACGGCAGGGTGATGTTTTCCAACACGGTGCGCCAGGGCATCAGGTTGGCATCCTGAAATACCAGGCTGATTTGGGGGGGCTTATCGCCGGAAAAGTGGATCTCGCCAGACGTGGGGGTGATCAGCCCGGCCAGACCCCGCAAAAGGGTACTCTTGCCGCTGCCCGAGGGTCCCAATAGGCTGACGAACTCCTGTGGATGCAGCGTCAGGTCCACGCCATTCAGCGCTTCCAGGCCTCCATTTTCACCGGGAAAATTCATTCCCAATCCGCGCACCTGCACCAGCGGCATCCGTTCTTTGTCCACGATCATTCCTCCGGCAAATATGCATTGGTGTAAGCCGCGCTCAAGTCGATCGGCGCGTTCAGCAGGCCCATCTCAAGGAGTACCTTTTGCATGTTTTCCCAGGCCTGGGGGTCGGTGTAGCCAGGGGTTTCTAACTGCCAGAAATCGATGGAGGCCGCCAGAACCTGTTTTTGAACGGTTTCATCGGCCTGGGCCAGGTTTTCCACGTACTTCTTGCTGATCTCATAAGCTTCATCGGGGTTGGTCGCAGTGTCTTGAATGCCACGAAGCAAAGCGCGCACCACCTTGCGGACCAACTCAGGATCATCCTTGAGCACCTGCTCGCTGGTGATCAATCCGTTGGCAACCAGTTCCATATAATCCGCTACTTGGACAACGTCCACATCGTGCCCGAGAGCGCGCAACTGTACCGGCTCGTTGGTGGCGTAGACCACCACCGCATCTTCACGACCGGCAACCAACGCCTCTACCTGAGTATAGCCAATGGCATCCAGGCGAACGTCGGTTTCACTCAATCCGCCCGCCGAAAGCAGCGCCCGGAGACCGATGTAGCTCGCCCCATACAAACCGGGGATGCCAATGGTCTTGCCCTTTAGGTCCGCCGGAGAGGTGATGCCCTGATCTTTCATAGCCGCCACCCCCACGGGGAAGTTCTCGTACCAGGCCATCACATAGACGACCGGCAGGTCTTTGGCCCGCCCCAGCACTACCTGCTCGCCCGAAACCAGAGCAAATTGCAACTGCCCCGCGCCCACCAGGGCCACATTATCGCTTTCCATACTGTAATCAATATCCACGGCCAGGCCTTCCGCCTGGAAGTAGCCTTTCTCCACTGCCACATACAGCGGCGCAAATTGGATATTGGGAATGTATCCCACCGGCAGGCGCACCGGGATGAGCTCTTTGTTTTTAGGCGCGCAGCCCACCCCCAACACAACGATCACGGAAAGAAGGATGATTTTTTGCAAGAGTTTCATTTTTAACCTCGTTGAGAGAAAATTTAGCGAGCCTGCCATGCCAGTAATCTTCGTTCAGCCAGCAGTACCAATCCATACAACGCCAGCGCCATCCCGATCAAAGTCAGGACGGCTACGAACACCAGGGGGGTGTCGAACTGACCGCGAGCCACGTTGATCAAGAAGCCCAATCCCCGGTCGGCTCCCACAAACTCACCTACCACCGCTCCGATTACCGAAAGGGTGGCCCCCACGCGCAGCCCTCCCAGCAGCACCGGCAGCGCCGCGGGCAGTTCCAGGTGGCGCAATGTCTGCATTCGAGTGGCCTGCATGGAGCGCATCAGGTCGCGCAAGTTCTTGGGCACCGCCCGCATGCCCACCACCGTATTGACCAGGATGGGGAAGAAGACGGTCAACGAACAAATGAGCACCTTAGAGAACAAACCTGGTCCAAACCAGATGACCAGCAGCGGGGCGATGGCGGCAACCGGCACAGCCTGGCTGGCGATCAGATACGGCGACAACAACCTTTCGAGCAAACTGGATTTGGCGATCAAATAGCCCAGCACCGAGGCAGCCAAACTGCCCGCCAGCAGCCCCAGCATCACCTCCAGCAGGGTAGCGGAGGCGTGGCGCAGCAACGTTCCATCAGCGACAGCCTGCAAGAAGCGCTGGCCCACCCGCAGCGGCCCTGGCAGAATATAACTACCCAGGCTCGGTGAAAGGGAGAGCAAATGCCAGACCAGAATCCCCAGGAGGGTTGAACCGGCCACGATCCAGCGATTGTGTTTGCGGACCAATCCAGCCGCTGGTTTGATGTTGATTGAAAACGGAACATCCATTGCTCGATCCTTTTTGGTTCTCCAAGCGTTGTCGTGGCAGATTCCGTGTTTGGGGGGGGCAGAAGCCGGCGAAGCCGCCGGCTCATCGACCCACACGGATGTCACCGCGCCAATTCTCAAAGAGCCTCTTTTTTTTACCGGAGCGGGCTTGAAAACAAAACGCCCGAAACCAGTGGGTTTCGGGGCGAGAGCACGCGCAAAAAGGATTTGGCGCATTGCATCCTTCTTTTATCCGGACTGTACCGTCGACCCTGGAATTTCGCCAGGTCCTGCCCGCTGACAGCGGGCTCGTGGGTTGTCACCACCGATCGGGAATTGGGAGAAAACTCCCTCACCCTGCCCCGAAGGAACCTATGTGATTAACCGGGAGTATAGCCTTGGCGGGCACGGCTGTCAATGGTGAAATCTGTCACAAGAGACCCGAAACCAATCATATCCCCGACAGTATTAATAGATGCCTAAGTTCACACTCAATGCAACCGAATTGCAATTCAAGATCGGTGATCCCGGCATAAAACCTGCACAGTAGATAAGGAACGCCGGTTCAATCGGAAAGCTGTTGTCCGAGAAAGGAGACGTGATCCATGTTTACGCTCAGCGAGCATGCCGAAAATCGCGCCGCCCAACGAAACCTGCCTCTGGATGCGATCGATTACATCATCGACCACGCCAAGATGATCCGCCAGTCCGGCTCACTGTACTTTTACTTGCGCAATCGGGATATTCCGGCCCAAGACCAACGCTTCGAACACATTGCGCGCCTGGCGGGAACTACCCTGGTGGTTTCGCCAGACCGGGAAACCATCATCACCCTCTGGCGCAACCGGGCGGGTGGCCTCAAGCACATCCGGCGCAGAGGGGCCTTGCACGGAAGAAACGGCTGTCGGAGCCAGTCCTCTGAACAGAACTCGTGAGAAAGGTCGTAAGCCAACAGGGTACTGAATTCTGGTTTGAAAAGCGCTGTGACTGGGTTCGGAACAAAGCGCTGTGAGTCAACGTTGTTAATGCAAGACGATTGTGGAGCTTTAAAAATTAATCGCTTACTTTTAGAAGATCGTCAACGTCGTGAAGGTGTAGGCTGGAGAAAACAATGGTAAATCATCATCCGGCCAGGGAGGAACAATGCGCACCCTCATTGTGATTGTATTAGTGGGATTGATGGCCTATATGGTGCTTGGTCTGGGCGCGCAGTCAAACGACACCCAGGATCAAGTAGCGGCTGCCGAGGCCCGGGCGCGAGCCGCCGAGGTTGAGCTCGAAGCCGCCAAGGTCCGCATCGCGGAATTGGAGAAAATGATCGCGGAGCTTGACCGCCTGGCCCAAAGCATGGAAGCCGAGCGCCGGCAAAAGGCTGAGGAGGTCGCAGGATTGAACAACGCGGTCGCCAGCCTGATTGCTGAACGCGACAGCCTGAAAGCAAACCTGGCCACGGCCGTGGCTCAGTATGGAGAACTCAGTGGTCAGGCCGAGATTCTACGCAAGACACTGGCTGAAAGGGAACAAAGTCTGGCTGAGTTGCAGAGCCGCCTGGCTGCCCGCGACCTGGAACTGGCGGGCGCGCGCCAACGCGTGCTCGCGCTGGAACTGCGCCTGGCAGAGCAAACTGCCGTCATCCAAGGTCTGCGCCAGCAGGTGTCGGATTTGACCGACCAGCTCACCGCGGCGCGGCGCGGACATATCCTGACTCCTCTGCTCGGCCTGGCTGTTGTCCCGGCGGCGCTGCTGGTAGTGAGCGGCTTGCCCGCCATCTTCCGGGCCTGGGGTCACCACCGGCGGCGCAGCCTGCCTCTGCCGCTCTCGCCCCAACCGGGATGGCTGGCCCTGGCAGACGAACGCGCCTACTATCATTACCTCTGCCAAACCCAGCGTCACCAGAATCGCCGGGGATGATGGGGCAGGAGGGGAGCTTGCCACGCAGATTCCCGAGGAATCTAATCCTATAAGATACGACTTTTTCGTGCTATGATGTTTAAAAATCACCCAAATGGGCTCTTAACTTTTTAACGGTTGTCCTGTCCTCTTTATGTAAATACTCATCCATAGTGAATTTGATT
>CAYOHX010000159.1:0-11895 GCA_964403875.1 uncultured Anaerolinea sp.
CGTATCATGGTAGATAAATTCCATTGTTGGAACATCAGTGTTGTTGCCAGGCAATACAATTTGGGTAATCCGGCCAAAATTATCATATTGCGCGGTCGCTGTGGTAGCCGGCCCATTCGGACCCGTTTCGCTAAGCGGCACACCGAACTTGTAATTGTATGTAAAAGTGCTTGTCAGGCCAGTCGGGCTATTCGGGGTCGCTGGGCTTGTCTGCGAGAGCAGGTAGGTTCGGTAGGTCGTATCATAGGTGAACGTGGTGGTAATCGGCGTGCCGTTGAATACAGCCGCCTCGGTGGCTGTATCATTGGTTCCCTCACCGGTGTAAACGATCACCGAGGTTCGATTTCCCCAGGCGTCATAAGTGTATTTCTCATCGGAGAACTTCTGGTTTGTCCACGCATTCGCATCCTTATTAAGCAAAACACGTTTCGCAATGAGGGTCCCAGGGTTGGGGGTTCCAGCAGTACTCTCGTCGTCGTATAAATAAACCGTTTTGCTGAGTAAATCTGATGGGGAATTTGCCAGATCACAGATACCGTTGTTGCATTTCAACCAGGATTCATTGGATGGCAAGCCCACCAAATTGAAGCCGTTCGATAGAGGGATATATTGGCTGCGGCTGTAGCGTACCCCGGACCAATTTTGGCCATTCCAGACATATTCAACCTGGTTGGTTAAATTTCCATATTGTCCACCCAAATTAAGATCGTATATGTACTCGGTCTTCGATCCCAGTCCCGTAGACCCACCTTCGAAATTTTTGGCGATTGTACTGCTTGTATAGATCCACCTGGATTTCAAATCCGCAAACACAGAAATAGCCGGTAGTTCAACGGAAGTATAAAAAGTCTCAGTTTCACTATACACGGATTGCCCTTGCATCACCTGCACTTTGATGGGCTTTCCTTTGAGAATATCATCCTGATAATAAGTGGTGATCGTCACCCGCCCATCCGGCCCGGTTTCGGTCACCTGACTATGACCGCGGAACTCGCTGTACGGCTTTTCGTAACAGGCGTCGTTGTATTTATTCGTATCGGTGCAGGTAGGTTGGGCGGCCAGGACGGCTGAGTTGGCCGTCGTATTCATGGCGGCCCCTTGATAGGAGTAGCTGAACACAACCCCTGCCGAAGTAGGCGAGTCATATACTTTCTTTTGTGTTACTCGATAGAAAGTGGGTAAAGTTCCGACGAATACATTATCAACCCTGCATCCCGAATTGGTCCCAGGCGGTTTAGGGCACGAAATACTGAGATCGAATATTCCAGCTGTGGCAGGTAATAGAAAGGTGGTATCTGTTAGATCAAGATACTGGTTAAGTGCTTGTGTGAAGCAATGCTGTTCAAGATTAGTATGGTATTTTAAACATACCGTTCCCGTGCTGGACATGACGTGTAACTTGACCTTGAAATATTGCCCTGGAGTGTAACTCTTCTTTAGAAAATTGAATTCACCACCGGCAAACCAGGTCGCCGTTACTTCTTGTTCCTGGAACCATCCGGTGTCATTCATAACCGGGTTCTTATAGTCAAAAGTATCGCTATCGTGCCATGGATCGTATGAAAACACGATCCTCCCACCATAGCCGTTATTGACTTCTGTCAAATGCATGTAATCGCCGTAGGTGAAGGTTGTTTTAGGCAAGCTCCCCCCATCAGAGCTAAACTCCTGTATCGACTTCAATGTTAAAGTGCGCCCTTCAGGCTTATCAATGGTCTGGCCATCGCTTCTATAAGCTATCGGCCAACTGACATGCGGGAACACCTGGTTTGGCCAATCATCAGCATTTGCGTAGGTGAATACATACTTTCGAATAAGAGACCAGTTCGTTGTGGTTTCAGGGGGAAGGTATTCGATGTGGATCTGCGAAAGTTTCTTTTGTGAAAACAATGAAAAAGATGCATCGTTGATTTCCCAATCGGAAATGAAATCAGTACGGCCTGTCCACTCAAACCTCACTCGATAGCGACCGTTTGGATAAACGATTGATGTCGGCACAATATCATGATCGACAAAAGCGCCATATCCAGAGCGCAAGGTCTTTACAATTCGATCCGTCCGGTAATAGAACTCGAGATTTTGCCCGTGAACATTTGTGATCCGAGTAAGGGCCCAGCGCCACGTTTCGAGGAAAATTGAATAACCGCCACTTGAATTTGTGGACGGAGTCGGGTAATGCGCCCGGTCGCCGTCACATTCATAACTGGTGCAATTGGAATAGCCTCTTTGCCCGAAGGTATATTGGTTTCCTACTTTATCCCATACTACCCAATAGGATTGATCTTCAGGCCACCCATTCGTCCCGGTTACTCCAGTTGCCCGGTAGCGGCGCACCCGCCAGAAGTTTTCATCCGACAGGCGGTAATCGTCTGTGTTCGGGTTCCCGTCTGGGTCTCCACCAATCGGTAACAGGCGAGACGAAACGCCGTTGACGGTCAGATTGAACGTGTCATCAGGGAAATAATCGTTCGAACCATGCATATCCCGTTGGATATACCCCTGATCAAAGGACCATCCCATTCCGACCGGTGAGGCTTGCGTTCTCGAAGAGGCCCGATCAACTGTTTGGCTGTTGTACGACAAAGAAAGATTGGGTTGTAGTCCGCCCGGACCAGCCGGCACTTCAATCGGGTAGGTGTATGTGCCTGCCCCGGTGAACGAACTGACCTGGAAACCATCCAGGGAGGGAAGTTGGGCAGCCTGCCAATCTTGAGCCGAGATATCGTACAACGAGAAATGGTTGGTGAAGCCGGTTACAACGTGGTTCTCTGTGTCCACCTGGCTGACGACGGGGCGCCATGTCTGGTTTAGTTCATCATAATAGAACAGCGTGACCATGCTTTCGTTGCCCTGGTACTGTTCGGGATCATAGGCGATGGAAATTTCCAGTGGTTGGTCAAAAACGTGAAACTCCTCTGTTCCCTCAGGGTTTTCAGCAATTAGTTCAACCGTGTTCTCACTTAGCCGCGATGGAACATTGGTCATTTCGGAAACCGGATGCACCCAAACCTGGGCATCTTTCTTGAGCGCTCCTGGAGGAATCTTGATTTTCACCTTCCCTTCCAACGCTGAAATTTCGTTACCCTTCGCGGATGCTTCAAATTTCTCGGCGCGTTCCAGAAGGATGGTTTCTGAGACCAGCACCTGGTCAGTTGTCATAACATCTACTTGGATTTCAAAAGGCCCAGGCTGATCGGCAGGCGCAAACAACTCAATGACCCCATGTTCTTTTTCGACAGAATATAGAACTGCGTCATTTAGGGAATCACGCCCCAGGATACTGAACTCATCTGGGGTGAACCCAGTGGGAAGTTGGACAGAAAGTCTGTAATTGGACTCTATTGTTAACTTGTCCTTTGCCTTGCTTTCCAGACGCCATTTGATCTTGACCAGCCCGTCTTTGGCAATGAAGCGAGACGAATGCGATAAGGTTAATGTCACCGGCGATGTTTCGCCAGGATCAGTTGGACTCGCGGTTGGCGTGGGGGAAACGGCAGGGGTTTCAGTGAACACCGGTGTTTCTTCGATCAAAACAGGGCCTTCTGTAGGGGTCTCTGTGGGAGGCTCCGACGGGGTTTCAGTGAACTCCGTTGTGGGCGTCTCCGACGGCACGGGGGTCTCCGTAACCTCTACCGTAGGTGTGGGTGTGGGCGTTTCAGCTTGCTGCAGCAAGCCTGGAATCGGCAGCAGGCTGTTGGCAAGTAGGACGACTACCATCATGATTTGCACAAGTGTGTTCATTGGACGCTCCCAGAAATGAAATATTCCCCCGGTCAGGAGACTTGCAGTGGTGAAATTCAACCCAAACAAACAGGATGAACAGAAGGTAAATTACCCCGTGTTTTTATAATAGCAAGGGGTAGGCTTCATATCAGGCTTCATAAAGTAGGCAAAGCCGCCAAAATTGAGCTTTTACCGGCCTTAAACATTAGAATTAGATTAGAGAATCACAAATGCGCCTGCTGTTTTCCAATAAGGAATTCCATAGCCCCATTCTCCCCCCGCCATTCCCCATCTTCATATACAATCAACCCGCGCTCGCATCTTCTCCTGCGACGCCAGCCACCACCGACAGCGCCCTTCCAAATCGCCAACCTTACTCACCACCCATCCCCACCGGCTGGAATCTACACCCGCTCGCGCGCGGCTCCCCAATCATCGTCCAGACGTGCGTATTTTAATCACAACGAATTGCTGATTATTCGGGTGTGGTCGCCGGCAGAGGCGGGGGAGACAGCCAGGTGGTCTCCAACCAATGCTGCTGTCCGCTGACGGTTCGGGAGCCGGCCCACAGTGGAGTCGTGCATCCGAGCATAGCTCGCGCGTGCTGGAGGTGCTGCGCCATCAGCCGAGCCCAGGGCTCGCTGACCTTCCCGGCCAACTTCTTGTGAGAGTGTGGTCGCCGGCGGGAATAGCGTGATGGCGAGGCTAACCAGAAATAGCTAAACCACGGGCGCTTGTTCCTGGAGGAACCGGTTAAGATAAGATCGCTACTCGAATCCGCCTGCCTGCCCAACCACCTATGACCCCGACAGAACCGGAGGCTGTATAAATGGATCGAAATTTGACGTTTCCCGAATCTTATTCTTTCACCGTGACCAACCGCTGCAACCTACGCTGTAAGATGTGCGGGCAGTGGAGCGAGGAGGGTTACGTCCGGGGGAAGCAGCGCGACCTGAGCCAGGAGATGAGCCTGACGGATTGGATGCGGCTAACGGATGAAATTGCCGAGCACGGAGCGAAGAGTGTCCTGCTGCGCGGCGGCGAAACTTTCATGTTTCCCAGCATCCGCGAATTGATCGAATACATTCACGGCAAAGGCATGTTCGTTTCGATCGACTCCAACGGAACCCTGCTCAAGGATTTTGCCGCCGACCTGAGCCGCCTGGGCAGAATTCATGTGACTGTCTCGGTGGACGGGCCGGAAGCGGTCCACGACCAGGTGCGCGGCGTGCCGGGCACCTTCCAGCGATTGAAAGAGGGCCTGGCCTTGTTAAACGAGTTGCAGGCCAAAGGCGGGCAGCCGGTGAGCAGGTCCATATGCTTCACCATCATGAGCGAGAATTACGAGACTCTGCCGCAGATGCCGGACGTAGCCCGCAGCCTGGGGATTAAATCCATGAACATCGTGCCGTACTATTACTTTCCCAGCGCGGTGGGCAAGCATTACGAAGCGGAGATGCGCGAGTTCTTCGGCTGCGCGGCTTATTCGTGGGAGGGCTTCCATCGCGAAGAATCGGGCGTGGACCCCGAGAAATTCCTGGCTGCTTTGCGAGGCTTCAGGGCCAACTTAGGCGATGTGGAAGAGTTCCCGTATATGCCGCTGGAAGAACAGCAGTATGTAGACTGGTTCTGCGACGCGGTCACGCCGGTGACGCGGGCAGGCTGCGCCAACGTGGAACGTCTCATCGATATCCAACCGACCGGTGAAGCCAATTACTGCGTCGACTTCCCCGACTTCTCCTTTGGCAACGTGCGAGAAGCCTCGATTGAGACCCTGTGGAACAGCGCGGCGGCGAAGAAGTTCCGCGAGCAGCACCGCAAAGGTCCGTTCGCGGTGTGCTACCGCTGCGGTGCGAAGTACATGGGAGAAATGCCCTAGGCCCGATTTAGCTGTTAGGGGAGTGTAAAGTCGAAAAGGTCTCCTTTTTTATATACTAGAGTTAAATAGGACATTTATGTGATTTTATTACCTATTAATTGACGGTTTTCGCCGCCGTAGGGTGGCGGGGAGATGTTCAAGGCACGGCTATTCTCGCGGGATGATAAGGGAGGAAAGGGATGAATTCTATCCGGCGCTGGTTTAACTTAGCAAACCCCAGTTCGGGGCATTACATGATGCTTGTTGTTCTACTCAGCATCGGCGTGTTTGTGTTTTTTTCCGGCGTGGGTTGTGACAGCGGATGTCCAAACTCAGGAAGCACTAGCTCGAAGTATGCTTCGCAGACGGAAGTAGAATCATCTGAAGTGATAAACACATCTTCGGTACTGAACCCTAAAAGTAGCTATGCACCCGGCGAGACCGTGTCATTGAAATTGGCCGCTAACTTTGCAGTCGAAGGCGGGACAATCACCTGGTATCCT
This sequence comes from uncultured Anaerolinea sp., assembly GCA_964403875.1. GTDB lineage: Bacteria > Chloroflexota > Anaerolineae > Anaerolineales > Anaerolineaceae > Anaerolinea. Next base: position 6,085 of record CAYOHX010000159.1, read on the forward strand.
CCAGAGGGCGCCAGCAATTTCGTTTTTGAAGAACCACCGGTGTCTGGCGGCCCGCCCTTTGTTTTTTGGGGCTATACAGCAAGCGATTATAGCAGAGGCATTAACGTATCCTATTCGGCGCCAGATACGAATGGAGCGCCCCGTTTTACAGATGGGATTACTACAGAATTACAAGACGAGGAGAAGAGTTCGGCCATTGTTCACACTCAGGCCAGCCCGGATAGGATCGAGTCCGTTCCAACTGTGTTCGCCCAGGGAATCGGTAGTATAACGCCTAACGCCGAGACGATCACCACGTGGAATTTGAATTTATTTGATGATGTGAACGCCACGATCAATTCTACGGTTTGTGAAGAACTGGTTGCGTTCGGCCAGTCACAAAACGCATTCACCGCTTACCGTTTGCCGGTGGCGGACACAATTCAGACCGAGCAAAGATATGATTTGCCGGTGGTCATTGTGCCCAAAGATGAGGCTCAACCTTTTGCGCCTTATTCCAGTTTTCACTTGCTGAGCGGCCCCCTGGATGTTGTCATCCCGATGGAACTGCGCCTGGACGCGACCGGTTGGGCAAATGCAAATTTGCCATCGGCTCCGGGTGAGCTATGGGTGGCGGTGGGCGGCGCGCTGGATGAAAATGTTGAGTGCCCGATTTTTGGGGACCGTGATGGCTATTCCGTACGAACGAACTTGTTTATCGACCTCAATAACCGGCCTGACCGGTGCTTAAATTGCTCGCTGCCCGCATATTACTGCTACAAAACCCTGCCTGCCGGCGCTGATGTGGCGGGCGGCGTGGGCGTGACAGCGGCGCAGCCGATTTCTTACGGCGAGTACACCTGCCTGGGGCCTTCTACGACCAAGCTGGTAAACGGAAATAATTGGCACTTTTCTTCCTACACAGCGTCTTTGCCGTTGCAGCGGAATGCCGATGTTCATATGCATTATTACGTGCAGAATTATTCCTCCTCGGCTCAAACTTTCAACCTGGCGGCGTCATCGACTCTCAGCGGCGTGACCTGGGAGGTTTACCAGGATGAAGGAAAAACGCAGCCGGTCGGCGCGGAAATCACGGTTCCTGCAAGCGGCATGTTCCACCTGCATATTTTCGGCAAAGTTCCCGCCGATGCGGTTTTGGGGCAGTACCTCTATTCAATGACGCTTTCGGGCGCGGCTGCCAACCCGTCTTCCTGGGAAGGGAGCACGGTGCTGGTGGTGACCGAAGACGGTACGCTGCCAGATTCCGCCGAAGCTGCCGTGCAGGTAGTTGGCGTGGCAGGACCCAACCCGGCCATGGCGGGACAGCCCCTGACCTATACGTTTACTGTGACAAACAACGGCCCGGCAACATTAACCGGGTTGACCCTGACCGATACGCTTCCGGCAAACACGACCTATGCTTCCTGTTCCGGCGGGCAAAGCTGCGCGAATAACAGCGGCACGGTGACCTGGACGCTGGCCGACCTGCCCCCAGGTGAGCAGGTGCTCTGCACGTTGGAGGTGACAGTAGCTGCCGGCCTGCCCAACGGAACCCTGCTGACCAATTTGGCCTACAGCGCGACGGCAACTGGACAGAGCGTCTCGGACGCAGGCGAGCCGGTCGTTGTGACCGTGGGTGTAGTGGAGAAGAAGAAAGTTTATCTGCCGCTGCTGATCCGATAGGGCGCGCTTATGTTTCCGCAGTTTCTGATTGGCAACTGGACGGTACACACCTACCCGCTGATGTATTCCCTGGCCTTTTTGGTCGCGGGGATGCTGTGCATCCGACAGGTGGGGCAATTGGGCGCGGATGGGCGCAAATGGCAAAAAGGGGTGCTGATCATCTTGCTGGCGGTTTTGACGGGGTTGTTCGGGCTGGCCTGGTTGGAAAACCTGGCGCGCGGTTGGATCACCGGCGGCCCACCCGAGCCGGTTGTCATCCGAGTTTATTATGGGTTGGCCTGCGGCATATTAGCCACAACCTTGTTTGCGCGCAAGGAAAAGTTGAGCGTCCTTCCGGCTTTGGACCGGCTGATGCCTTGTTTTGCGTTAGGGTTCGCCATTGCGCGGGTGGGCTGCCTTTCGGCGGGCTGCTGCGGCGGGGCTGAGACGGAATCGATTTTTTCCATGCACATGCCGGACACCGAGGGCCATTGGGCCATGCGTTACCCCACACAGATTGCCAGCTTGCTGATCCAACTGGGCTTGTTCCTGTTTTTGATCCGAACCGAAGCTTTGCCTGCCTGGCTAAAGCCTCCGGGTAGGGTGTTGTTTTTCTATGGTTTTGTGTTTTGTCTGGAGCGTTTTGTGCTGGAATTTTTGCGCTATGATTACCGCCCCATTGCCGCGTCATTAAGCCTGCCGCATTGGTTGATGCTGTTAGGTATGGGGGTGACGGGGTTCCTATTCCTGCGCAGCTTGGTTTCCCAAAGGGCGCTTGCCTAAGGTTGACACTAGGGTAAACGCATCTTATTGGGAGAGGACTTTGAGGAGATAATCATTGTCCCAGCCTGCTCTGAGGCGTTTGGCTTTGATCCCAGCTTTAACAGTCTTTTCTTGTTTGAGCAGGTTCAGGGCGATATGGCGAAGGACGGCAAAGTTTTCCTGGCCGTGATTTTTGCGTAAGCGGTGGTGATCCTCTTGAAAGGCAATATCTAGCACCCAATGCAACCCGTTTTCGATGCCCCAATGGTGTCAGACGATGAAAGCGAAAAGCTGAATAACACGAAAAAGGTTGATCTTTTTAGCAGGCTTATTATCCGCGCAATCAACATCATACTCGACCACCTCCCTGAAGAAGATCAGCTGCGTGTTCTTCAATATATGCGCCACCAGAATGCACGCGAAAGCGCCAAGCTATTGCGCCAGGCCCAAGAGCGCCGGCGCAGCCAATGACCCTGAAAACTTAGCAACATTTTGTCAATTAGACCGGCTAACAGTTTCTTTACGCGCCTCAACGCTGCCATCGATCAGCCAATTAAGAATGCCGGATTTTTCTTGGCGCAATTTGTCTATTAAGGCGCCTATCATCGTTTTTACAATAAAAATACGGTCGACTATTGTTTTTGTCGCAAATATGCTATAATATAAGCCAACACCCAATTGGATGCCCCCCTCATCCAGTTGGGTTGTTGCTTTAAAACGACGCCGGCAGATCGAATACAGCTTGCCTGGACGCCCCCCCTTCTATCAGACATAACGCCAATTGTTAGAGAAACCTATGTTAGTAGCAATCATCGTGGCCCCTTTTTAGGGTTAGCCACACAGTTAGTTTGACTTTAAACCGATTAAGCACCATAATAATTTCTTTAAGGAGGATTTTGAAGGCAGAATCGACCCTCACTCTACATCTTACTCAACTTCATGGAGGTTAATGATGAGACGATCATTCGTTTTCGCTGATCATGTTTTTCAACACTTTTCAAGATCTAACAAACGGAAAGGGAGTATAATCCGCTTTTATCCCATCAATGGTAAAAGCGGACCTTTCCTATGCCACGACGCCTTCTTCACGGCCTGCTGCTGGTCTTGAGCCTCTTCTCCCTTTTGGCCAATACCGCTCCTCATAACACCTATACCTATCCATCAAGTGCCGATTCCACAGGAACAGATAAAAAAATCTTCCTGCCACTGATCATGGACGGCCTTGAAACCATCGTCTCGCCTCAGACAATAGTACTGCCACCCAATACGCTGGCTTCTCTGGCCAATATCACCCCAGATGGCGTATTCATTTTCAAACCTGGTACATCTGGGTTGGAAAACGTCTCCAGCGGCAATATCATTGTCGGTGATGTATCTGCCGCTTGTCCACAAGGCTTTTTACGTAAAGTCATCGCGGTTACCTATCAGGGCGGATCCACCTACGTACAGACCGGACCGGCCTCCCTGGAAGATGCCATTCAGCAAGGCGTGGTTCAATTTACCAGGCCGCTAACAGCAGACAACATCGAATCGGCGAGTTTCGAGCCCGGTGTGACCTTGTTAGAAAGCCCAAAGGACAATTCAACCGCATATCTCAACTTCCAGATCAATGACGTGGTTCTCTACGACCAGGATGGCGATAGAAGCACCACAGGTGACCAAGTCAGAGCGGATGGCAACCTGCACCTTTCTCCGGCCCTTGACTTTAGTCTACAGATCAAGGATCATCACCTGAATGAAGCCATGTTCGCGGTCAACCTGGCTGAGACGACGGAACTAAAACTCAAGTCCGAGACCGAATTAGCCTCCCTGCAAGCCTCCTACAAACTTGGTAATTTACGCATCGCAGCGTTTACCGTCATGGAAGGCCCCGTTCCCCTGGTATTTACAGTGGAGATGCCGATCTATTTGAAAGCTGATGGCAGCGTTAGAATTGGGGTGACCACCAGCGTAACCCAATCCGCCACGCTCAAGGCTGGGTTACACTACCAGAAAGGAACGTGGACGCCGATCCGCGAATTTACTTCCCAATTCTCCTACGATCCCCCCCATCTGAGCACCAGCATGGAATTGAAAGGTTATGTTTCTGCCCCCTTAACCTTGAAACTGTATGGGGTTCCTGGTCCCTATGGTGAAGTTTCGCCATACCTCAAACTGGAAGCTGATACCTCTAGTGATCCATGGTGGACCTTGAAAGGCGGTATCGATGTCAACATTGGCTTCAACCTGGGCGTGTTTGGTGACTCAAAAGAAGATCACTCAGCCCGGATCATCGGGTATGAAATCATCCTTTCCGAACCACCCTCGCAGCCTAACCCAGCCAACACCACGGCTCAGGTCAACCCTGCTTTGACCCTATACTGGGAATTAGATGCAATCGATAAGAGTAACTTGGTTTACGATATCTATCTGGAGCCTGACGACCCGTCACCAGATGTTCAAATTGCTGACAATCAAGCAGGCACTATTGCAAACCCCGGTGTGTTACAAACGAACACCACCTATTACTGGCAAGTCATTGCGATAAACTCACTTAGCCTGGAAATGAAGGGGCCAGTCTGGTCTTTCACTACCGATGACGGAGCGATCATCCCCGGTCAAATGGTTTACATCCCAGCAGGTACTTTCCAGATGGGTTGCAATCTGAACCGTCCTGGGATTGGGTTTTCTGGCTGCCCGGAGGATCAATTACCCCTGCACAGTGTCTATCTAGACGCCTATTATATGGATCAGTACGAGGTAACGAATGGGCAGTATAGGCAGTGTGTAGCAGACGGCGCATGTATCCTTCACCTAACCGACACTATGAATCATGAGAATTATGCCACTGATCCTGCTTATTCTAATTACCCGGTTATCTCAGTGACCTGGTCAGATGCTATCAGTTACTGCACCTGGGCAGGGAAAAGACTGCCTACCGAAGCCGAATGGGAAAAAGCGGCCCGAGGGCCAGCCGGCAACGTATTCAGCTGGGGAGACGAGTTACCAGATTGTACTTATTCGAACCTCGCCTTGCGTAATCAATATGACTATCCCTATTGCGTTGAAGATACCGTGCGGATCGGAAGCTATGCAAAGGATGTCTCCGGATATGGCGTAGTAGACATGACAGGCAATGTATCGGAAATCGTGAATGATTGGTACCAATTTGACTATTACAGTTATTCCCCGCCGGTCAACCCACAGGGACCGGATGATTCAAACGGTCACAACCATGTTGTCCGTGGGGGAAGTTGGGCCCTTCACGCAGGGTGTGCGAGGAATGCCAAGCGTTACTGCGAGCCCACCATTACCGAATGGAGTTCAACTGGGTTCCGGTGCGCTGCCTCCGTTGAACCATAAACAGCGTATACCTTCGAATGGTTCTGGATCCAAGAACGAACATGCGCCCGTGAAAAAGGGGCGCAT
>CAYOHX010000160.1:0-11837 GCA_964403875.1 uncultured Anaerolinea sp.
ATCGCTATTTTGTTAATGTGCTAGTCAATCTAAAGTGACATTGTCAAACTACTCACGGTAAGGGTGAAAAACCCCGAATTGGATCAACCGTAATGAGTAGATGTTATTCAAGGAAAAGCCATGCCGATTAATTTTCAACAGGCGCGAGAGCAAATTCACCAGTGGGGCGAACAGGCCACCCTCCGCTCCGAGGCTTTCCAGGAAAAGCTGGATCGGGCCCTCGCTTTGTTGAAAGAATACGGCGACAAGCCTGCCACCCTGCGCGAATTGGCTCAAATCGGAACCGCAAAAAACCCATCCCTACGCTGCGCCGTGCCCGTGGAGGGTCATCTCGAGCGGCTGGACACGGGGATAGACGCGCCTGTTCTTGAAGCAGGCGTGACGATATTGGCTGCCGACGGCTCGCAGATCACCCCTGACCGGAACAGCCCGGTGGAGTTTGGCGCAATCAACGTGGGGGCCATCCGCCTGAAGGCCGGAGAGCCCGCTCGTGAATTCGTGCATAGTCGATTGCTGTTTGACCATGAAATCCGCACCCCTGAAGGCTACCTGGGCGATGATGTGGTGGCCTTGATGCGCGATTTGGAAGAACGCAGGGTACAGGCCGACCTGGCCCAAATGGAAGCACAACCCGTGGTCACCCTTACCGATGGCCCCTTGGAACTGTTCCACGGCGGGCGCGATGACAAAGAGTTTAGCCCGCGGCTTACGGAGTACAAAGCCGTCCTGGGGCGGCTTGCCAAAATGGGCGCAATCACCGCTGGGTACGTGGACAAGCCCGGTTCCGACTTGATTATCCGCCTGCTGGAATTGGATGTGCTTTTGCGCGAGGGACGGATGGACGAAGCCGGACGAGCGCGCCTCCTCTTTCCGGTCAGCGACCGCGACCTGTTTGCGCGGCTGCTCAAGCCTGGCCAGCGTTCAACCGTTTTTGAGACGCGCTCCGTCTCAGCGCAGGCTTTCAGTGGGTCGTTGAGCCTGCATTTCTTCTACCTTAATGTGGGGCGCGAAAAGCACCCTTACCTGGCGCGGGTAGAAGTGCCCCGCTGGGTGGCCGAAAGTCGGGGCTCGCTTGATCTGCTTCAAGGGGTGCTGTTGGCCCAAGCCGCGCAAATGGGAGCCAGCCCCTACCCTTACATTCTTCACCGCGCTCATGAGATTGCTGTGGTCAGCTTTCAGGAGAAAGAGCAGGTGGAGTCGATGATGATCAGCGAGCTGCGCCGCCACGGCTTAGCCGTGGGTGATCGCTCGCCTAAACAAACTGCCAAAGATGCGAGTAATACGAGGTGAATATGCCGGAAATTGAAATCGGACGGTTGCTGCGCTCCAATACCAGCGCGTGCGTGGTGGGTTGCCGCGTTTCGCAGGCCAGCGCGCCGGCTTTCGGCAGTCTGGTGCGCATCCCTCTGGAAAAGGATTACCAGATCTTTGGCCTGATCCATGACATCCGCATTGAAGATGACGGTTTGGTGCGCCAGTTGGTTACCTCGGAGCGGGTGGATGAAGAGGTGTTGGCTGACAACCGCTTGAACCGAAATGTGCCGGTCGAATTCAGTGTACTGCACGTTGGTTATGAGCAGGCCGGGCGCATATTCCATTTGCTGCCTCCCCGCCCGCCGCTCAGCCTGGATGCCATTTACAATTGCGAGCCCGGCGAAGTGGCCCGGTTTACTGGCGAAGGACGTTTTGGCTACTTCCGACATGTGCTGCGCGCTGCGGACGTGCCGGTTGGCGAGCTGCTCGCCGCCCATATCCGCCAGGCACAGGAAGCCCAGAAAGCCCACGAGAACGCCGACTGGGGCCAGGCCGCGGTGCAGGAACTGATCGTCCTGTTACGGGATGATTATCCCCAGTTGATGAGCGTGTTGGGCGCGCTGGCGGATATTGTCTAATCACTAGTGATCGGGCGGGTCTTCAAGGTCTGTCCGGTCTGGGGAGACGTAGAGCTCATGGAACCAGAACAAATCGGTTATATCGTTGGCGGCAGCTTGAAAGAAAACCTGCGCGTGCGCCTCACCGTCCCGGCGAACAGCGTTCAGGAGGGAGCTTTCGTGGTGGTAGAAAGCGGCGACTGGTTGTTTTACGGCCTGGTCACCGACTTACAACTTGGCTCCACCGACCCGCGCTTCGCCGATGAGCAAAGCGAGCAGCGACTGCCCGCCGAGTTGGCCGCGCTGCTGCACGGACAAACCCTGTATACCAACCTGGAAATGATGCCTGCTTTGATGGTGGAACGCCCACCTGATCCCGACGATCCGCGCTATCAAACTTTTTGGGCGGCGCACAAGGATGAAAAGCCTCGCCCGATGCCGATCAAAACAATTCCGGCGCACCATGCCCAGGTGCGCATGGCTGGAAAAGGTGACATTGCCGAAATCTTTGGCGACCCGGCGGAGAAAGGCCGCTTCATCATTGGCTACACCCGCGAGCAAGGACATCCGGTTTGCCTGGACCTGGACAAGCTGGTGCAGCGCTCATCGGGCGTGTTTGGAGCCACCGGCACGGGCAAATCTTTTCTCACACGCCTGTTACTGGCCGGGTTGATCCATTCCAACGTAGCCGGGGCGTTGATCTTTGATATGCACAACGAATACGGCCCCGACGACACCTCGTCAGATACCAACCAGCGTGTGCCTGGCCTGAAAGGCAAGTTTCCCGGCAAGGTGCGTCTGGTGGGGTTGGGGCGCGGCGCGCAAATTCGTCATACGCCCTGCGATTTTCAACTCGAGATCGCCGAGAAAGACATCGAACCTTCCGATGTGGAAATGCTGACCCGTGAGTTGAACCTCAAAGAAACCACGCCCACCACACTGGCGGCTTTGGAACGCGACTTTGGGATCAACTGGTATCACCACTTTAAAGCGCTCAAACACGGAGCCAAGGTGCAAAACGAGGACGGCAAGATGGTGGATGCGCCCGACAGCGTGGCTTTTTGGGCCGCCGAAGCAGGGATCAACGCGGCTGCCGCAGAGGGATTGCACAGTAAACTGGGGCGTATGTTCAACAAACCATATATCGTCGAGCAGCCCGCCGCCGACACGATCAAAGAAATCATCAAAGCACTGGAAGCCGGGCAGCACGTGGTGTTGTCCTTTGGTAATTTTGAAAGCGACCTGGATTATCTGCTGGTCGCCAATTTGCTTACCCGCCGCATTCGCGAAGCCTGGGAAAAAAAGACGAACGACTTCCGCAGCGGGCACGCCAGCGAGCCCAAGAAGCTGGTGATTGTGGTGGAAGAGGCCCACAAGCTGCTTAATCGCGAGATGGCCGCGCAGACCGCCTTCAGCACCATCGCGCGCGAGATGCGCAAGTATTACGTCACCCTGTTGATCATCGACCAGCGCCCCTCACAGATCTACGACGAGGTGCTTTCGCAGTTGGGTACCCGCATTTGTGGATGGCTGGGTGACGATTTAGACATTCAGGCTGTGCTTTCTGGCCTGGCCGGGAAAGAATCGCTGCGCGGAATGCTGGCGCGCCTGCAACCCAAGGAAGAGGTGCTCCTCCTGGGGTGGGGCGTGCCCATGCCGCTTCCGGTGCGCTCCAGGCGCTATGATGACAAGTTCTGGGAAGAATTGCTGGACAAGAAGCTCAACAAGCAGGATGAATCGACCATCCTGAAAGAGCTGGGATTCTAGACCCGGCGAGTGTTCTCTTCAATCGCCAGGAACAGATAGATTGCCTCGCCAAATGCGAACAGGGTTAGCCCGCCGATGGCCGCGCCTAGCACGGCCATCACTCCACTGACCACGGCTCCAGCGATGCCCATGCCCGGATTCACGCCAAGTTGCTGACCCATGTCCTGCAAGGCCGTGCTGCCCACAATTCCACCAACACACATGATACTCCCGCCGATGATGCCTAGCACCAAAACGATCACGCCAAGAACCTTGTATAGCGTTCCCACTACCCGCAGCGCGCCAAATTTCTTTTGCATTGTTCCTCCCGAATCATTCATCAAAATGGGCTCACACCTCGTCTGGCTCTGGGGAGTTGCCGTGGCAGGTCCCGTATCTTTGGGAGGTATCCCAAAATACCGGTTTCAACACGCAAATTCCCCATGCACCCTCAGTCAGAGAAACGATCTTCTGAGTAGTTAAATTATAGTACCAGAATCGGGTAACGGCTTTGGACCTACTCATCAGGGTGGTAAAGTTCCTGTGCTTTTGTGTGCATTCCGCCCAACCCAACCTACGGTGAATATGGTTTTATGCTATACTCACACCAGAATGATGCAGCCCTGGATTGGATGGATTGAGACCTTACATCTACGTTCCTCATTCGAGGGTCGAGCAGCATGATGCTACATTACGGCAGCACGCCACGGGGGGCACGATGACCGACGTTACCCGGTCTTCGCTGGAATTACTGTTTACGATCAGTCGCGAACTCACCGCCGACCTGGATTTATATTCGGTTTTGTCGCGGGTGTTGGCATCTTCCAGTAAGTACGTTGGCGCTGAACGTGCCAGCGTAATTGTGCTCAACCAGAACCTGGAGCCGGTGGAAGGCGCCATCATCGTACACGACCGCATGGTCCCGCACTCGGTGGATCAATTGCGCGCCACCCTCGAGCTGGGCCTGGCAGGCTGGGTCTTGCGCAATCGAGAAGCAGCCCTCATCCAAAACACTCGTATGGATGATCGCTGGCTGCGCCGCCCCGACGATGCCGCCGAGAATACAGGCGCGAAATCGGCAATTTGCGTTCCGATCATCACTCGCGATCGGGCCGTGGGCATTTTGACAATCGTTCACCCGGTCCCTGAATTTTTTAATGAAGAACATCTGGCGCTGTTACAAGCGATTGCCGACCAGGCTGCGATTGCCATTTATAATGCCCAGCTTTACGACTCGCTACAGACGGCCCATCGCCGCTATCATGAATTATTTGATGACAGCATCGACCCGGTATGGATTACCGATTTCGATGGTGTCATCTTGGAGGCAAACCGGCAGTCAGAACGCATGAGTGGGCACGAGGCAGGCAACCTCAACACCCACACAGTGACCGATTTACTTGACCTGGCTCCCGGCTGGCTGGATCATCACCGTTCGGCGCTATTGGCAGGCGGCGAGGTGAGCCAGGAAGCTGAGCTCTTTTCACATTACGGTTCGCCTGTGCCGGTGGAGGTGCATGTCCGCAGAGTCGATACCGGCGCAGCGCCAACATTACAGTGGATTCTTCGTGATCTTTCAGCGCGCAAGGCCTTGGATGCGCTGCGCGACGACTTGATGGCGATGATTTATCACGATCTGCGCTCGCCGCTTTCGAACATCATCTCCAGCCTGGATATGCTGCATATGCTCATGCCTCAATCGGATAAAGGCACATTACAGCCGGTGCTTACCATCGCTCAGCGCTCGGCAGATCGGATGCAGCGCCTGATCAGCACACTGCTGGACATTTATCGCCTGGAGGCTGGTCAGATGGTCTCTGAGCGCCAGCCGGTAGATGTGCAAAAACTGATCCACGAAGGTTTGGATGCGGTCCAGCCAGTGCTGGAAACCAAGAATCAGGTCATGAGCATCGAGGCGCAGCCCGACTTGCCTGCCGTATTGATTGATACGGATATGATCCGGCGGGTGTTGATTAATTTGTTGGATAATGCCACCAAGTACACCAGTTACAACGGGAAAATTACTGTAACTGCCCGCAGGGTGGCAGAAGAAGTCGAAATCGCCGTCCGGGATAATGGCCCGGGCATCCCACCCGCCTCATTGCAGCAAATTTTCGACAAGTTCACCCGCCTGCAAATGGAACGCGCGCCCAAGGGTCTGGGCCTGGGATTGGCGTTCTGCAAGTTAGCTGTCAACGCCCACGGCGGACGAATTTGGGCCGAGAGCCGCGTAGGCGAAGGCAGCCGTTTCATTTTTACCTTGCCCATTGTTCCGGCATAAGCCGGATGAGGGAATTTAACCGTTTTTCATTGAGGAAAGAGCATGCAAGAACTCGCCAACCATGTGTTTATCGAGACCACCTATTCCGGAGTTACTCTGGCGGCGATCAATTGGTCGCACGGTCTCATTCTCATCGATTCTCCCTTCCGCCCCGAAGATGCGCGCGCCTGGCGTTCTGCTCTACTCAACCTGGGCGGCGGCGTGGACCGCCTGCTGGTCAACCTGGATGCGCACCTTGATCGCACTCTGGGCTCGCGCAGCATGGACTGCACCGTGGTCGGCCACGAGAAGATGGCTTCGGTTTTCCGCAATCGCCCGGTCACCTTTAAAGCCCAGGGCAACGAAACCGGCGCTGAATGGGAATTGATCAACGGCCTGGGGAGTATTCGCTGGGCCCCGCCAGAAATCACCTTCACCGATCATCTGGATATTCACTGGGACGATCATCCCTTGATCCTCCAATACAGCCCCGGCCCGGCCTCCGGCGCAATTTGGGCAGTGCTGCCAGATTTGAAGATCGTCATCGTAGGGGATGCCGTTGTCCTCGACCAGCCACCTTTCCTGGCAGGAGCGGATATGCCGGCCTGGATAGCGGCGTTGGAACGGTTGCTTTCGCCGGAATACAGCGACTTTTTGATCGTTAGCGGGCGGGGCGGGTTGGCGGCGCAGCAGCAGGTTCGCGCCCAATTGGCCTACCTGCAAAAGGTAGAAAAGCTGGTGGACGATTTGGCCAAGGCTAAGGGCTCCCCTGAGAATACTGCCAGCCTGGTGCCTGAACTTATGAAACAATTCGACGCGCCCGCGCTGCGCCTGGCAATGTATGAGCAAAGGTTGCGCCACGGTTTGCGCCAGTATTTCATTCGCCGTTATGTGCCCCAGGCAGAAATCATCGAGGAGTAACATGCCGTCAGCATTCCAACCTCTGGTCGAGCTGACCCGCGGACCGCTGGTCGAGTCGATCCATTTTGGCGCAGTCGCGGTGGTGAATGTGCATGGCCAACTGGTGGCGCATTTTGCCGACCCGATGGTATTGGCCAACTTGCGCTCTTCGGCAAAGCCTTTCCAGGCCCTCTCCATGGTCGAGGCCGGCGCCGCAGATGCCTTTGGACTGACCGAGCGCGAGATCGCCATTGCCTGCGCCTCCCATTCCGGCACCGAAGAACATGTGGCGGTGCTAACCGAGATGCAGGCGAAGATTGGGGTAAACGAGAGCGATCTGCTGTGCGGGACGCACTACCCCATGCACGAGCCCACCGCGCGAGCGATGCGCGAGCGCGGAGAAGCCCTCACCCCCAACCGCCACAACTGCTCGGGCAAGCACACGGGGATGCTGGCCAACGCCAAAACGCGCCATTTTGGCATCGCAGACTACCTTAATCCGGAACATCCGGTGCAGAAAGTGATTCTCGAGACCTTCGCCGAGATGGTCATTCTGCCGCCCAAACAAATTCCGATAGGCATCGACGGTTGCTCGGCCCCTACGTTTGCCACGCCCTTGACCCATGCCGCTCATGCTTATGCATTGTTGGCGGATCCATCGGGCTTGCCCGAAAAGCGTGCCGCGGCGCTGCGGCGTATTGCGGACGCCATGACGGCTCACCCTGATATGGTGGCTGGGCCGGGCCGCTGGGACACGCTGATCATGCAGATCACTGGCGGGCGGGTGATTTCTAAGGGCGGAGCTGAAGGGTATCAGGGCATGGCCTTGCGCCCCGGCGCGTTGGGACCCGGTTCTCCGGCGCTGGGCATTGCATTAAAGATTAGCGACGGCGACCAGGGCGGGAGGGCTGTAGGCACCGCTGCGCTGGCGGTTCTACGCCAACTGGGTGCTTTATCAGAAGAAGAAACCAGCCAGCTTTCCGCGTTCGATCGCCGCCCCTTGTATAACTGGCGCAAACTGGAAATTGGTGAAGTGCGGGCCGCTTTCACCCTGGAGCGAGATTAGCATGGCAGCCATCGATCCAACCCACCGTGAACGCGCCCAGGCGATCTACCATCGCCTCGAAGACGTGTACGGTATTCCAGAATGGCGCGAGCCGTTGGAAGCGATGGACGAACTTGTTTCGACCATCCTTTCGCAGAACACCAACGACCGCAACCGCGACCTTGCCTTTCACTCCTTGCGCAAGGTGCTGCCCACCTGGGAGCTGGTTCGCGACGCCCCCGCTGAGATCGTCATCGAAGCCATCCGCCCGGCAGGACTGGGTAATCAGAAAGGCCCGCGCATCCAGCAGGTGCTGCGCGAAATCACCGCCGAGCGCGGCAGTCTGGATTTGAGTTTTCTCAAGGGGTATTCGGACGCCGACGCGTTGGCTTGGTTGATGCGCTTTAAGGGCGTAGGCCCCAAAACCGCGGCCATTGTGCTGCAGTTTGCTTTGGGCAAGTTCGCTTTTCCCGTAGACACGCATGTTTACCGGGTGAGCGGAAGAATTGGTTTGCGTCCCGAAAAAATCAGTGTAGAAGACGCCCATGCCTACCTCGCTCAAACTTTTGACCCTCATCAGTACGGGGCGGGGCATCTCAACCTGATTCGTTTGGGACGCGAGACTTGCCACGCGCGCAAGCCCATGTGCCCAATCTGCCCGGTGCGAGACCTGTGCCTTTTCAACCTGGGGGAGTGAGCGCGCTATGAGTGACCTGACCAGCGAGCCGCTCAGCGAGCGGGAGATCGAGATCTTGCGCTTGGTGGCAACCGGCGCCTCGAACAAGGAGATCGCCACTCAACTGGTGATCAGCCCCAACACGGTCAAGGTCCATTTGCGCAATATTTTCGTCAAAATTGGGGTGGTTTCGCGCACTGAGGCCACGCTCTACGCGCTCAAAAATGGTCTGATCGACCCAACCTTCATGCCCAAGGCTGAGTCCACCCAGCCTGTGCGGGTCGAGCCAGAAAGCAGTCTTCTACTGCAGGAAGAACCGATCATTGTCGAACAACCCTTACCCCAGCGGCGATTAGGGAGGATGATCGGGGTCGGCGCGTTGATCCTGGTCGCTTTACTGGCCCTGGGCGTGACCGCCTGGACGCTGCTCAAGCCGCGACCCTCTCCCACCATTACGCCCGCGCCCACGACATCCCAGCCGGTGGTCGTGCCGGTGCAGTCCCGTTGGTCCACCGCGCCCCAACTTCCCGAGGCGCGCCGCGACATGGCCGTGACAGTCTATGAAAATGCCATTTACCTGTTCGGTGGGCAGACCGCCGTTGGAGTGAACTCCGCAGTGTTGCGCTACGACCCAAACGCGCAGACCTGGGAGACCCTGACCGACAAGCCCACCGCCGTGGCGCAGGCACAGGGCGTATTGTTGGGTGAAAAAGTGTATGTGCCAGGCGGTTTAGCGACAGATGGTAAGCCGGTTGATGTTTTGGAAGTCTATGATCTGCGCGAGAATAAATGGGAGGCGTTGGCTGCACTCCCCGTTCCGCTGAGCCGTTACGGACTGGCCGCCTACGAAGGAAACCTGTATCTTTTTGGCGGGTGGGATGGAGCAACTTATTCTAAGGCCGTCTACCGCTATAACCCCGAAACCGATGCCTGGAGCGAGCGTACCCCGTTGCCCGGCCCTCTGGGAGGGTGCGGGGTGGCTGTGCTGCCGGGGAAAATTTTGATTATCGGAGGGTTCGACGGGACTCAGGCGCTTGATCAAACCCTGGCTTACTTCCCCAACCGCGATAACAGCGGCGAAGATCCGTGGGAAGAGCGCCCTTCGCTGCCCGAAGCCCGCTACAACCTGAACGCAGTCACTCTGGCGAATGCCGCCTACGTGATAGGCGGGCATCGCGCCGGACTGCCCTCGTTGACGCTGTTAGATGAAGCCACAACCTGGACAACGTTCGAGATGGCGCCCCAGCCATTGGGCGAGGGAGCCGCGGTGGCGGCAGCGGGCAACTACATCCATGCGTTTGGGGGAGCGCAATCGGGTGCTCTGAGCAGCGCGCACCAGGTCTATCAGGCTCTCTATTCGATTGCCATCCCCTATCTTGATTCGGGAGATTAGGAACCTGCGCGGCAAGAACCCGGTACGAGTGGGCGCTGGATTCCTGGAGGCTTACTTTTTTACATATCTTCCAATTGCCAATCAATCGTCGGCAGCCCGGCAGCGTTCAAGGCCGCATTGGCCTTAGAAAAGTGGCGGCAGCCGAAGAATCCGCGGCTGGCCGAAAGCGGCGAGGGATGTGGAGCCTTGAAGATGGTGTGGCGGGGATTGGTGATGAATTCAGCTTTGCGCTGGGCATAAGCTCCCCACAGCAAGAACACCACGGCAGTATCTTTCTGGTTCACAGCTTTAATCACCGTGTCAGTGAAGGTTTCCCAACCTTTTCCCTGATGAGAATTGGCCTGGTGGGCACGCACCGTGAGCACGGCATTCAGCAGCAGCACACCCCGCTCAGCCCACCGCGCCAGGTATCCGTGATTGGGAATACGGAATCCGATATCATCGCGCAGTTCCTTATAGATATTGACCAGAGAGGGTGGGGGAGTGACGCCGGGGCGAACGGAGAAAGCCAACCCGTGGGCCTGTCCTGGTTCGTGGTAGGGGTCCTGCCCAATGATCATCACGCGCACATTCTCGTAGGGGGTGTAGTGTAGGGCGTTGAACACGTCCGTGCCTGGCGGGTAGACCGGGTATTTGCGACGTTCCTCGCCCACAAATTGGTATAGGGCCTGGTAGTAAGGTTTGTCTTGTTCCGCGCCCAGTGCAGGCAACCAGCTTTCAGGGATAGGCATAGGATTATTTTACACTCGCATCACGTTGATGGGTAGATGAAACTCCTAACAACCTCACCCAGCTCTTCTTCGCCATTGGTAATGTTGGAGAAAATACTGATGGTGATTTTTGGGTCAACCAGGTAGCGAGAATCAAAACCCACGCCCGCATCTCCACCAACGATGGCATACAGGCTTCCATCGCTTCGTTTGTAAACCCCGCAACCATAACCGCTTTCATCGTCAAACGAGTGCTGGGTCTTCAAGAAAGTTGCCATCAACTCAGGCGAGAGGATGCGATTGGCAAAAAGGTTGCGCCAAAAGGCCCGTAGATCGGCGGCAGTTGTAAACAAACCACCATCTCCGCCCCCACGAATTGGCAGGTTGTAAAAATTGGTTGTTTGGCGATCTTCAAGGTACCCAAAAGCTGTGTTGGAGGGCAAGCTATTCATTGCATCAAAGGCGGTATGAGGCATTTCGGCAGCCTGGAAGACCTGCTCGTGCATAAATTCCCGATAGATACGCCCGGTGATTTTTTCAATCAATATTGCCAGAAACACATACCCGCCGTTGGAATAAGAATAGCGTTGCCCAGGCGAAAATTTCGCGGCCTGCCCTTGGAACAATGGCCAATAATCCGAAGGGGTTTCGAGGCGATACCAGGGTATGGATACAAAAAAATGATCGAAGTCTTGCTCGATCTCTTCATCGTAGTAGTCAAAAATTCCAGATTGGTGCGTTAGCAACTGTTGAATTGTGGCGCGCGGATCGATGAACCCGGCATAATCTGGTGAGAGATCACCCACCTGGGTGTCCAAACGGAGCAGGCCCTGGTCAATCAGTACACCGATTCCCAATGCGGTGAAAAATTTGGTCCCAGAGGCAATGCCAAAACGGGTTTCAGGCTGGTTGGGAAGCCGGTTTTGAATATCGCGATAACCAAAAGCCTGTTCAAAGAGGGGCGCTTCTTCTTGGTAAATGGAAATTGTGCCGGAGAAATCAGTTTCTGCGGCAACTTTCTCGATTTGGGTTGCAAGCGCTGATGTGGAAATTGGAGTCATTGGTGGAATCCTCATCGCATGATTGACTGGTGACTTTGACGCACGGCGTGAGCTACCATGCGTAGAAGACATTGTACTATGGAGTAGCGAGACGTTTAAACGCCAAAATCCCCGGATGGTGGGGATTTTGGATGGATTAAAAAGAAAAAGTCTCTTGGCGAGGACCTACTCTCCC
>CAYOHX010000161.1:0-11758 GCA_964403875.1 uncultured Anaerolinea sp.
CCTCACCCTGGCCCTGCCAGGGTCACCCTAACCCTCTGCCGCTGGCATGCTCCGCGATCCCTTCCAGGGAGAGGGAAAAGAACGCGGCGCTCGATGAGCGCCGCGTGGATTTCCAAGTTCGTTTGCCAGGTTACGAGGTGCCGCGCATGCGGGGGTCGAAGGCATCTCGGAGGCCGTCACCCAGGAAGGTGAAGGCCAGCACAACCAACGCCACGCATACCGCCGGGACCAACAGCATAAAGGGCTGGGCGTTGATGGCCGTCTGCCCTTCCAGGAGCAGACCGCCCCAACTGGTGATGAAAAAGGCGTTTGGGTCGGTGGTGGGGCGCAAACCCAAACCCAGGTAACCCAGAATAGCTTCCGTGATGATCATGCCCGGAACGGTCAACGCCGCGATGATGATGATTGGGCCGAGCACATTCGGGAGGATATGTCTGAACATAATGCGCGAATTGGTTGCGCCGATACAGCGAGCGGCTTCAACAAACTCGTTTTGCTTGACCGAAAGCACCTGTCCGCGAACCACGCGCGCTTCACCCACCCAGTTGACCATTGCCAGGGCCACAAACAACAGGAACAGGCCGCTAAATATGCCGCCGATCCAGGTGTCACGCAAGGCAATGAGCACAACGATGAAGAACAGCAGGTCGGGGAAGGCATAAATCACGTCGGTCAGACGCATGAGCAGGTTGTCCAGCTTTCCACCAATATACCCCGAGATCAGGCCGACTGTGGTTCCCACAATCAAGATGATGATGGTGGGGATGATGCCAACGATCATCGAAACGCGCGCGCCATAGATGACCCGGCTGAGCACATCTCGTCCCAAGGTGTCCGTGCCAAAAAAGAAGTCCGGATCGCCCGATTTCCCGGTATTGGACTTTTCTACCCAGGCGGGGGGCAAGTAATCCTTACCGCTGTTCATTTGAATGGGGCTGTGGGGCACAATCACATTGGCGAAAATCGCCACCAGGAAGAACAGGATGATCACAATCATTCCCGCAACCGCGGCCTTATTCTTAATCAGGCGGTACCAGCCATCGACCCACAGGCTGCGCGACGGTCCGCGCGCCTCCAGGGTGGCGGCCACAGCTTGGGCGCGCATGGTTTCGTTTGAAGGGGTTTGTTCTGCCATAAAGTTAATCTCCTCAGTCGTTCAACCGAATGCGCGGATCGAGGAACACATAGACGATGTCCACGGTCAGGTTGGCCAAAGCCACGAGGATGGCGAAGAACAACGTGGTTCCCATGATCATCGAGTAGTCACGCTGGCTGATGGCGGTGACGTACTGGCGGCCCATGCCGGGGAAGCCAAACATTTGCTCGATGATGAAGGAACCAGTGACCAGGAAAGCCAGGGCCGGGCCCAACACGGTGACCACGGGGATGAGCGAGTTGCGCAGCATGTGGCGGAAGATGACCAGCCGTTCAGCCAGGCCCTTGGCGCGGGCGGTGCGCACGTAGTCCTGACGCATCACCTCCAGCATAGAGGCACGCGTCAGGCGGGCAATGCGCGACATGGTGCCAAAGCCCAATATCAAGCCCGGCATCAGCCAGGCGCTGATATCCGCCCAGGAGCGGGGCACAATGGGAACCCAGTGCAACCAGGATGAAAATATCAAAATGAAGAAAATTGCAATGACAAAGTTCGGCACCGAGACGCCGAAAGTAGCAACGAACAGGCTAACGTAATCAAACGCTGTGTTTTGCTTGAGCGCCGAGAAAATGCCCACCGGCAAGCCAACCAAAATCGCAAAGGTCAAGGCCATGAAGCCCAGGCGCATGGAATAGCCGAAGCGGCTGTCCCAAACAGATTTCCCGCTGGGGGGTTTGAACAAGATTTGCTGCACGGTCATGCCGCGCATCCGGTAGGACGGGCCCAGGTTGCCGCAGATTACACCGCAAACGAACTCCCCTTTGCTGTTCACATCGCCAATTACATAGGCCATGTACTGCCGCCACAACGGCTTATCCAGGCCGTAATAATCGTTCAACATCCTTTGCGTATTGGGATCCACCTGGCGCGCGCTGGGATCACGATCCCAGGGACCACCGGGGGCCATGTGCATGAGGGTGAACGTGACCGCAGAAACGACCAGTAAGACGGGAATGAGCCAGAGGAGACGCCGGAGGATATAAGTTGCCATTGGACTGCGCCGTGTCCTTTCAGATCAGGTCTCTTTCTACGGCTCGCCGTGTACACGGCGAGCCGTAGAAAGGAAAGGTCTCAGCCGCCGGCGAAAATTCGACGGCTGAGTAAACGAGTAACTTAGTTCTCGATGGTGATCGACAGAGGATCGATGACACCCGGCCAACCGGAATCCTGCGGGGTGGTCTTGATGCCCTTGACATAGGGCTTGACCAGGTAGGAGTTCACGTTGTTCCAGATGAAGATACCAGGAGCAGAACCCACCAGCATTTCCTGAGCCTCAGCATACAGGGCCATGCGCTTGTCAGCGTCGAGGGTGGTGTCAGCTTCGGTCATCTTGGCATCCAACTCGGGGTTGACGTAAGCGATGCGGCTGGCGAAGGACGAGGTGCTCATCCAGTACACAGACAGCCAGTTCTGGGGATCGGGGTAGTCCGCGCACCAACCCAAGATGTAGAGCTGCGGAGCAGTTTCAACTTCTTTGGTCAGGGCGGTGTAGGTGGTGGATTCCACGGGGTTCAGGGCCACATCGAGACCCAGATCGGTCTTCCACTTGCCGGCGATCCACTCGTTGCGGGTGCGATTGCGGGGGGTGTCAGAGAAGGTCAGGGTGATGTCGATGGGGGCGCCATCTTTGGTCAACTTGCCACCTTCGATGGTATAGCCAGCCGCGCCCAACAGTTCGATGGTCTTGGCGGGATCATAGGCGAAGCGAGTTTCGTCGCTGTCAAAGCCAGGGAAGCCCTTGGGGATCCAGGTCTGGGTGGGAGCGCCGAGGTCCTTGAGGACGTCCGTCACCCAGCCAGCGCGGTCGAAGGAATAGGCGAAAGCTTCGCGAACCGCGGGATCATCAAACGGGGGTTTGCCGTGGTGGAAGTTCAGGTTGAAGGTGCAGGAGCCAGGATAGATCATGGCCTCGGCGTTGAGGGTCGCATCGGCCTTGACAGTGGCCAGATCCTCGGCGCCCAGAGGAACGATATCGAATTCACCGTTCTTGTAGGCTTCGAAGGCAACCGCGCCGTCGGTGATGTACTTGTACTCAATGTTAACCTTGGCCACGCCGCCCCAATAGTAGGGATTGGGGTTGAAGGTGGCGACCACGGTCGGCTCGAGGGCCGAGAGGATCATGGGGCCATTACCAACATGGTACTGAGCGTCGTTCCACCAGGTCTCGCCACCAGCGGTGATGTTCTCTTCCTTCGCGGGGAAGGTCACCCACAGGGACATGACGGTGTGGAAGTAAGGAGCGGGCTTGTTCAGCTTGATCTCGAGGGTCGTGCAATCTTTCTGCTCGTAATCGGTGCAGGCATTGCCCTTGTCATCCAGGGCCTTGACGCCCACGGCAGCCTTGAGGGCATCCAGAGCCTCGGGGGTGGCGGTGGCGAGATCAGCGCCGCGCCATTCGGGCGCGCCCAAGATTTCGTCGGTGATGCCGGCGTACTCACCCGCGGTGACGGGATCGATATTGCGGAGCAGAGAATACTCAAAGCGCTTGGCGTTCAGGAGCGTGCCGTCGCTGTATTTGAGGTCCTTGCGCAGTTTGAAGGTCAACTGCGTGGCGTCCGCGTTGTATTCCCAGGACTCGGCCGCACCGGGGACGGTCGCCAGGGCGCCATCCAGACGGGTCAGACCTTCGTAAATCATGGTGAGGTGCGCAATTTCATTGACGAAGGAAGACTTCTGGGGGTCAATGATGTCGGGATAGGTACCCAGGTTAATCCGCAGGGTCTTGAGGTCCGTGGGGACTTCGGGGACAGCGGGTTGGCAAGCGGCCAGCACCATGCTGGCAACGATGAGCAGGCTGAGCGCCCACAAAAGTTTACGAGACATACAATCTCCTCCTAAGGGAAAGTTTGAACCAACTTGAATCGATTACCGCACTATCGAACATTGTTGAGGTCTGACCAACCACCTCCTTTCACAAATTTCAGGCGCATACTCTGGGCCTTACGGTCTGAAAGCGCACGCTATCGAACCCCTAGACCAGGTGGCAAGCCACCCAATGGTCGGGCCCCACCTCGCGGAACTCCGGGCGCTGTTCGGCGCAGATTTCCTTTGCCAGAGGGCAGCGCGTCCGGAAGCGGCATCCTGAAGGAGGATTGACGGGCGAAGGCACGTCGCCTTTCAGGATGATCCGCTGGCGCTTTTCTTCCACGTTTGGATCAGGCACGGGCACTGCCGAAAGCAGCGCTTGCGTGTAAGGGTGGAGGGGGTTCTTATACAATTCATTGCGCCCGGTCAATTCGACGATCACACCCAGATACATCACTGCCACACGGTTGCTGATGTGGCGGATCATCGAAAGATCATGCGCGATGAACAGATAAGTCAGATTGAATTCTTTTTGCAGGTCTTCCAGTAAGTTCACCACCTGGGCTTGGATGGAAACATCCAGAGCCGAAATGGGCTCGTCGCAAACGATGAGACTGGGCTGCAAGGACAGGGCACGGGCTACGCCAATGCGCTGGCGCTGGCCGCCCGAAAACTCATGGGGATAGCGCTTGGCAAAGGCCGGGTTGAGTCCTACCAACTTGAGCAGCGATTTGACACGCTCTTCGATTTCTTTTTCGGGGGCAATCTGGTGGACCAGCAGCGGCTCGCCAATGATCTCCTGGACGGTCATACGCGGGTTCAGGCTGGCGTAAGGATCCTGGAAGATGAGCTGCATTTTGCGACGCATATGGCGCATGGCCTCGCCCTTCAATCCAACCAGGTCGGTGCCTTCGAAGTAGACATGACCAGAGGTGGGCTTATGCAACTGGAGAATCGCACGGCCGGTGGTGGATTTTCCACAACCCGATTCGCCTACCAGGCCCAGGGTCTCGCCGCGCCGCAAGGTGAAGGATATATCGTCCACGGCCTGCACCGCGCCCGCCTGGTAAGAAAAGAGCAGGTAGCGGCTGCGCATCACCGGGAAATGCTTGACAAGGTGTTCCACCCGCATCAAAGTTTCAGCGTCGCTCATTAGCGCGGCCTCCCGGTTTTGGTATCTACCCAACAAGCAGCCCGGTGATTCGTGTCCACAAATTCGAGAGCCGGGTTTTCTTTCCAACAGCGTTCATAAGCGAACCGGCAGCGCGGCGCGAACGGACAATAGGTAGGCCTCTGCATCAACACCGGCGGCAGACCTTCAATGGAGGCCAGGCGGCGGTTACTGGTTTCATCAACGCGCGGGAGGCTGCCCAGCAGGCCGATTGTATAGGGATGCGACGGTTCTCGGTACAGGTCTTTGACCGGGGCTTCCTCAATGATATACCCCGCGTACATGACCGCCACCCGATCGGCCAACCCGGCAATAATGCCCAGATCGTGGGTAATCCAGATGATGGCCATGCCCAGCTTATCACGCAGGTCCTTGACCAACTCGACGATTTGCGCCTGAATGGTCACATCCAGGGCGGTCGTCGGTTCGTCGGCGATCAAAATCTGCGGGGTGCAGACCAGGGCCATTGCGATCATGGCGCGCTGGCGCATTCCACCCGAAAACTGGTGCGGAAAGTCGTTCAGGCGATCTTTCGGCTTCGGAATACCCACCAGCGCCAGCATTTCTGCGGCGCGCTCGTAAGCCTGTTGGGTGTTCATGTTGAGGTGGATTTCGGCCGGTTCGGCCAGTTGGCGCCCGATGGTCAACACGGGGTTGAAAGAGGTCATCGGGTCCTGGAAGATGAAGGTGATTTGCGAGCCACGCACCGAACGCACTTCGGCGTCGGTCATCTTGAGTAAATCGCGACCCTGGAAGAGGGCTGAGCCGGCCACGACCTTACCCGGAGGCATGGGGATCAAGCGCATCATGGACATCATGGTGACGCTCTTTCCGCAGCCGCTTTCGCCCACTATCCCTAATGTTTCGCCTTCTTTTAAAACGAACGAAACTCCATTAACCGCATGGACCGTGCCGTCTTGCGTCTTGAACTGGGTCTCCAGGCCTTCTACCGTGAGAATGTTGGCCATGTACCTTCATCCTTGTCTTTATGAAATTATAAACATTCAACATTGGTGCGATGGAAAATTGCTCAACACATTTTTTCGGCGTTTTCGATGTCAAGCTCATATGAGTATACCAGTGTTAATATTGGCTGTCAAACATTGTCAGACCTATTTGTGTAGGGCCCGATGAAGAGTACCCAAATGGAGCAGCGCGAAAAGAAAGGGCGAATCCGGCGACGGCTACCCACCGCGTCAATTGACCGCGCACGCCTCCCTTGTTACAATCCAGATATACCCTTCAACCTGGTATCAACTGACCGGGGCTGGGAAAGTGGCTCATTCACTTTGCCTCTTTGGGAATTGGCGGAACCTACCACGGCAACTCCCAGAGACCCTTCACTTTTGCCGTGAGCAGTTACCAAACAGAGATCATAAAGGAGAACTCGATGAAAACAGCCAGTGGTTTGGAATACGAAGAACTGGAAGCCGGAACCGGTGTTCAGGCGCAGGCAGGCATGATGGTGCGCGTGCACTACACCGGTCAATTGACCAACGGCAAGGTGTTCGATAGCTCGATTCCGCGCAAGGAGCCCATCGAGTTCAAACTGGGGACGGGGCGGGTCATCAAAGGCTGGGACGAGGGCATCGCCCTGATGAAAGTGGGTGGTAAAGCTCGCCTGACCATCCCGCCGGAACTGGGATACGGCGCGCGCGGCGCCGGCGGCGTCATTCCACCCAACGCCACGCTGATCTTCGATGTGGAATTGGTTTCGGCCAAGTAAAAAAACACCTTGAACGCAGCAATTCGCGCCGCCTTTAGCCGCCTGGAAGCGCAAGGCGCTTCATATGCTTATTATTTCAAGCCAGCAGGAGAAGCACCTTTCTATCAAGCCAACTGCGAGCGTTTTCGTTCGGCTTCGCTCATCAAGGTGCCCATTCTGCTGGCCTGGCTGAGCCTGGAGCGGCAAGGGGTGGTGGACCGTCTGGAGTTGTGCGATCTGGATGCCGAGCCGCAGGTGCAGGGGGCGGGCTTTTCCTGGCTGCTGGCAGCTCGCCACCTTCCCTACCGCGACGTGTTGTTGATGATGATTGCCCTCTCGGATAACCTGTGCACCAATCTGATTATCCGCAAGGCGGGCCTGGAACGATTGGGACTCGTCTTCCGTGAGGAGTTGGGGCTGCAAGGAACCGAACTACAGCGCAAACTGATGGACTATGCGGCGCGCGAACGTGGGCTGGAGAACTACATCACCCCGCAAGACTGCATTCACCTGTTCGATATCATCCGATCGCTGCCCGAGGCGGATCGCGCCGTAGTGGATGAAATGCTGTTGGTCAACCAGGATGATTTGCTCTTGCGGCGAAACATTCCACGCGATTCGCTGGATTTTTACCACAAGACCGGCAGCCTGACCGGCCTACTGCACGATTGGGGCTATACGCGTGAGGCGGAGATTTTTCTGCTCACCGAGCGGGTGCAGGATGAGCCGGCGGTGTTCGAAGTGTTTGGGGAAGTAGGGAGATTGTTGTATAAAAACCCCTAAAGGTCTCAGAAGACCCTTAGGGGTTACTTAACCAACCTTCCGAAACCCCTCCAGCAGACGCTCGATTTGCTCGGGGGCGTGGGTGGCAAACACAGCGATACGCAGTGCGCCGCCGAGCGGAGTGCTGCTGTAGGTGGTGACGTGCGCGATGCAAATATTGCGCTCAAACAACGCCGTCTTGATTTTGCCCAAATCCAGGCCGGGGCGGGCGCGCAAGCACACGATCGGCACGGGACTATCGACCACGTTCCAACCCTGAGCGCGCAGGCCGCCGCGCACCTGGCGCACATTGGCAGCCAGGCGCTCACGCAGATCTGGTTGAGAGCGGGCCAGCGTCAGGGCCGCGCATGAAGCCGCGGCAGCCGGTAAGGGCGGCGGACTGGCCCCCACGTACACCCGCGCGTTGCGCTGGAGTTCGTCGATCACCTGCGCCGCGGCAGGGATGATGCCGCCGTAGCCACCCAGGGCTTTACTCAAGGTGGCGCCTGCCAGGCAGTCCGGCGCGGTGATACCGTAATAGTCCAGCGTGCCGCGCCCATGGGGGCCAATGGCCCCGGCTCCGTGAGCATCGTCGAGCGCAATCCAACTATTCGGATAATCCGCCAGCACGGCACGGTATTGGGGCACGGGGGCGATTTCGCCGGAGATGGGGAAAACACCGTCACTGAGCAGCAATGCGCGCTCGCCAGGCCGCATTTCGCGGCGCAGCGCTTCGGCCAACGACTGCACATCCAGGTGGGCGAAGGCATGGGTGGGTTTGGCCGCCGCGCGGGCTCCATCCCACAGACTGAAATGGGCCGCCTCATCGATAAAAATACGCTCATAACGCTCGCGCAGCCCCTGGGCCAGCAGGAGCGCGTTCATGTAGCCGGAGGGGAAATACAACACGGCTTCGGTGGCAAAAAAGGCGCGGGCTTCGGCTTCCAGCTCAGCATACAGGATGTGCTCGCCGTAGCCGCCGCGGGACGTGCCCGTGGCCATGCCGTAGCGCTGGATGGCCTCCAAAGCTGCCTGCTGCACCGCCGGGTGGTTGTGCAGGCCCAGGTAGCCGGTGCCCGAAAAGTAGTCCCGCTCGCGGCCCGCAATGGTCACCCGCGGGCCGCTGGGCGTGTCCATACTGAAATCCAGGCTCATTCTGCCAGGTAGGTCGCCGCTTGCAAAAAGCTTTCGCGCAGCCCTTTCACTTCCTGGACGTTATCGGTGTGAACGCCATTGCGAGAGCGCGAAGAATGGACGATATCCCAGCCGCCCAGGCTGATGGCCACATGCGTGATGTTGCGCCGCTCACCCTGCTCGCCAAAGAAAAGCAAGTCACCGGGCTGGAAAGGCGGTTCGGTCGGTTTACCCGCTGCGCACTGCATGTCGGCGTCGCGGGGCAAGATAAACCCCACCCAGCGGTGCAGCAGTTGGGCCAGCCCAGAGCAGTCGATGCCGTTGGCCGAAACGCCACCCCACAGATAGGGCACACCGGTCATGCGCAGTCCATCTAGCACAATCTGTTCGCGGCGCTGAGCCTCCGACGAGGGCAAATGCACCCGCGAGCGCAGATCGGTGAGCGGCAGCCAGCCGGTGAGACCGCCGGCCAAAATCACCTCACCCCATTCGTGCTTGGCGCGAGCCACATGCACCGCTGTGCCGCCCAACACTCGCGTCAGGCGGCGAGAATCCTGCTCGGGCTCAGCCAACAGCACGCTCACCGGCGCGATCACCAGGTGGCCGGCTTCCAGAGGCTCGACCTGCCCCAAGTACGGCCGGTACGTCCAGCCCAGATAGCCGTCTGTCTGGCGCGCATACACCCAGTTGCCCTCTTGCTTGAGAATTTCTACCTGGGCCCCGTTGAGCATCTGGCTAATTTGCTCAGAGATGAAAGAGCGCCCGGCGTGCAGGCTGGTGAGGTTGGTGGTTACAGTCCACAGAGGCGCGCCCGGTTGGCGCAGCACGCGCACAGCGCTGGTATCCACGGCGCTGCCCAGGGCCGCGCGTAACTCGTCCAATTGGGCTGTCTCCAGCACTTCACCCTTCAACGCCGATTGGTCAGCTTGCACATCAAAGACGTGGACACGAGAATCGGCCCAGCGTTTGCGAAATTCTTCCAAGATTGTATCGAATGTGTTTTGCATGGATTGTTTCCTATCGTTTTTGAAAACCAATCACCGCCCCGCTTGGGCAGCCATTCGCACCCCGATCCCAGGGCGCTCGGGCACCAGGATGCAGGCCGCGTCATCGTATTGAATGCCTTCAAAGGGGTCGTTGCTGATGAGCACCGGCGCATCCAAATCGACCCAATCGGCCAACCCCATCAGGTGAGCCATGGCGGTAGCCCCTAAAGAGGTCTCTACCATGCAGCCCAGCATCACTTGCAAACCCAATTCACGCCCCCGGCGGGCCATGGCCAGCGCTGGGGTGAGGCCCCCCGCCTTCATTAGCTTGATGTTTACACCGCGCACGCCCGCAGCCGCCAGCCGGTCTACGTCGGCCAGGCTCTGCAGCGATTCGTCGGCTACCAGCGGGATGGGCGTGGTGGCTTGTAACAACCCCATCTCTTCGATCTGTTCTTTGGGCAGGGGCTGCTCCACCATTTCCAGGTCATATTCGGCCAACCGCTCCAGATAGCGCACGGCTTTCTCAAACGACCAGCCGGCGTTCGCATCTATCCGCAGGCGGGCATCAGGGCGAGCAGAGCGAATGGCCGCCAGGCGGGCTTCATCATCCCCTTCGCCGCCCAGTTTGATCTTGAGCGCGGTGAATTCGGACATCTGAACTGCCATGCGCGCCATCTCTTCAGGTGTGTCGATGGCGATGGTGAACGAGGTGGGCAAGGGCGGCGGTTTGGGCAGTCCCAACAGGCGGTAAAGGGGCAACTCCTGGCGCTTGCCGAGGCGGTCGTAAAGGGCCAGGTCTAGGGCGCAGCGCGCCGGAGCGGGGCCGTCCATGCTGATCCAACCAGGAACAGCTTCGGGCGAATCGGGCCAGGGGCGGGGATCGATGGACACGCGATCCCAGTAGTCGGTCATCGATTGCGACTGGATGCCGTAGTACGGCGGAATGGCTGCTTCACCCCAGCCCTCATCGTTTTGCAAGCGCAGCCAGAAAGCCTGGCGCGTCTCACTAACGCCATAGGATAACCGGAAAGGATTCCGCAGCTTCAACGTGAGTTCTTCATAGGAAATCATCCGTCCACCTCCTCACTGAACCGCATCCGCAAATAAGACTCATAGCGGGCTGGGTGGATGGAACCATCCTCCACAGCCTGCATCACGGCACAGCCGGGCTCACCGTTGTGGGTGCAATCGCTGAACTGGCATTCCGCCACGCGCTCGCTCAACTCAGGAAAATATCCGTCCAGTTCTTCAGCCTGGGTATCCCATAAAGCCAGAGAGCGCAGTCCGGGCAGGTCGGCCACATAGCCGCCACCCTTCAAGGGAAACAACTCGCGCACCACGGTGGTGTGGCGGCCTTTGGTGGTCAACTGACTCACCTCGCGCACCGCCAACCCCAATTCGGGCTGCACACAGTTGAGCAAGCTAGACTTGCCCACCCCCGAAGGCCCCGCTAACCCGCTGATTTTACCCGTAAGGCGTTTGCGCAATTCATCGACGCCGATACCCGCGTGGGCCGAAGTGTAGATCACCGGATAGCCCAGAGAGGGGTAATGGCCAAAGAGGGTGCGCGCTTCTCTCACGCCAATCAGGTCAATCTTGTTGGCCACGATCATGGCGGGAATGCCCTGCTTTTCGGCAATCACCAGGAAGCGGTCCAACATGCGCAGGCTGGGAAAGGGGTTCATGCAGGCAAACACCATCACCAACTGGTCCAGGTTGGCCAACAAAATTTGCTGGTACACACCCCGCGGGCGTGGGTCCTTGCGCACCAGAGCGCGATGGCGCGGCTCTACCGCTTCGATCACACCGCCGCCCTCGGGCAGCAATGAAATCTGAACCTGGTCTCCGACAGCAATCACATCGCCATCTCTTTGTAACAGCTTCAGCCGCCCGCGCGGACGGCAGGTAATCACTGCTCCGTCTTGTGTCTGGACGGTATAAAACCCAGACTGCAAGCGCGTTACCCATCCCTGGACGGTTGAAGCGTTCATTCTTCGGTGATCGGTGTCGGCTCCTCATCGGGGTTGGGGGTGGGA
>CAYOHX010000162.1:0-11414 GCA_964403875.1 uncultured Anaerolinea sp.
AACTGCCTCTACAAGAATTGTCTACCGGATTGACCCTCAACCCGTACACCGGATTGTACCCTACTGGTATGGTAGAATCACCCCCATGAAACGATCCCTCTTTGCCTCATTGCTTGTCCTGCTTCTCCTGCTCTCCGGCTGCCAATCTACGCCGGTTCCGACATCAGCCCCCGCGGTCACCCCTACCCAGGCGGCCCCCGAATTGCCCACCAACACTCCCGAGCCAACCGCGATCCCCGAACGGGCTCTGGTGGTGTGCCTGGCGGAAGAGCCCAGCACTTTGTATGCTTACGCGGGCTCCTCGAGCAGCATGTGGAGCGTGTTGGAGGCCCTCTATGATGGCCCCTTTGACACACGCGGCTATGCCACCCAACCCGTCATCCTTGAAAAAATGCCTTCCCTGGCCGATGGCGATGCCGTTTTGGAGCCCGTGACGGTGCGCAGCGGTGAGCCGGTGGTGGACGTGAACGGCGCATTGGTGGCCCTGGCGACGGGCGTTACTGTGCTGCCTTCTGGCTGCGCCAGCCCCGATTGCGCCCGCGCCTGGGATGGCGCCTCGGAGTTGCAGATGGACCGCCTGGCGGTCACGTTCCGCCTCAAGCCGGGCATTCAATGGTCCGACAGCGCGCCTCTCACTGCCGCCGATTCGGTCTTCTCTTTCCAGCTCGCCGCCGACCCGGCCACCCCTGCCTCCAAGGGCGTGGTCGACCGCACCACCTCCTACGTGGCGGTGGACGAGTTGACCACCCGCTGGACGGGCGTGCCGGGCTTTGTCGAAAAGAATTACGCCACGTATTTCTGGCTGCCCCTTCCCCAACACCGCTATCAGGTGTTGGACGCGGCGGGCCTGTTGACCGATGAGGCTGCCAACCGCGCCCCCACCGGATGGGGCCCTTACACGATTGCGGAGTGGGTTTCGGGCGACCACATCACCCTGGTGAAAAATCCGCTCTATTTCCGCGCCGCCGAAGGACTGCCCAAGTTTGACAAGCTGGTGTACCGCTTCCTGGGCGCGCCTGCCGATACGGCAGTGCTGGCCACGGTGAGCGGCGAGTGTGACGTGGTGGAAGATAATCCCGAATTCACTGCCCAATTGCGCGAGCTAATCCTCACCCAGTATGCCGATAAGCTCAAATTTACCTTCACCTTGGGGCCGGAATGGGAACACCTCGATTTTGGTATTCGCCCTGCTTCCTACGATGATGGCTTCGACTTGTTGTCGGGTGATCGCCCCGACCTGCTGGGCGATGTGCGCACGCGCAAAGCTTTGGCCGCCTGTATCGACCGCCAGAAGATTGTTGGCGACCTGTTCTATGACCGTTCGCAGGTCCCTCTGGGAACCTTGCCTCCCGACCATCCCCTTTATCAGGCTAACCTGCCCGCTTATGCCTATGACCCGGCGGAAGGCAGTCGCCTGCTGGACGAGGTGGGCTGGAAAGACGCCGACGCCAACCCCGCCACACCGCGCGTTGCGGCGGGGATATTCGGTGTTCCCGATGGAACCCCGCTGCAATTAACCTATTCTGCCTCGCAAGCCGCGCTGCGCACCGAGGTGGCTGAGATCGTGGCCAACTCGCTGGCCGAATGCGGCGTGGGTTTGGAACGCAAGCTGCTCAACCCCGGCGATATGTATGCGCCCGGCCCCGATGGCGTGCTCTTTGGTCGCAAGTTTGACCTTGCCGCCTTTACCTGGCAGGCTGGAAGCCAACCTGGCTGCGCCTTGTACACCACCGGACAGATCCCTTCGGCAGCCAATGCCTGGATCGGCGCTAACGTGACCGGATATTCGAACCCGGCCTTCGATACGGCCTGTACGGCGGCTTTGTGGGGCCGTCCCGATCAGGCTGATTACGCAGCCCGCGTGGCAGCAGTGGAGCAGTTGTTTGCCGAAAACCTGCCCGTCCTGCCGTTGTACTACCATCTGCATATCGCCATCACGCGCGCCGATTTGTGCGGCCTGGAGGCGGATTCCACCGCTCGCAGTTTCCTGTGGAACTTGGAACAGTTGGATTATGGCGAGGGCTGCGCCCCTTAACCGGCTGCGCTGCCGTTTTGGTCGAAAAAGTCACCCGAATGGGGAATCTTGGCAATCATGCGCGCGTTTTCTTGACCATGAGGGCCACTTATGCTATATTTTCTGGGCTCCCCATTCCTGGCGGAGCCCATTCGTAACGCGGTCGATAATTGAAGCGTAGGTGAGCCGGATTTCCTCTTGGGGGTTCTCCCTCAAAGAACAGCTTGTGTTTCTCCAATCCGACCCCTGGGCGGCCTGCGTTATTCGAGTGGATGGTGGACAGATTTCCACGGCAGCCCAAGCACCCAGGAGGATCGAGCGTGGCCTCGAATCAAAGCAGTCAAAAGACCTTACTTGAGGTGAAAAACCTTAAAACCTACTTCTTCACCGAAGATGGGGTCGTGAAAGCCGTGGATGGTGTGGATTTTCACGTCAACCAGGGCGAGGTGTTGGGGCTGGTGGGCGAATCGGGTTGTGGTAAAAGCGTCACTTCCCTCTCCATCATGCGCCTGGTGGGCGTGCCTGGCAAGGTTGTTGATGGTCAAATCTATTTTGACGGCAAAGAATTGCTCAGCCTGCCCGAATCTGAGATGGTCAAAATGCGCGGCGACCGCCTGTCGATGATTTTCCAGCAGCCGCAGTCCAGCCTGAATCCCGTCTTCACGGTAGGTGAACAGGTGGCCGAGGTGCTGCAAATTCACCAAAACATGGGCAAAGAGGACTCCTGGAAACGGGCCGTGGAGCTGCTTTCGATGGTGGGCATCCCCGACGCTGTCCGCAAGGCCAAAGCCTATCCTCACGAAATGTCCGGTGGACAGGCGCAGCGGGTGATGATTGCCATGGCTCTGGCGCTGGCTCCCGAGCTGCTGATTGCGGATGAACCCACCACCGCTCTGGATGTGACCATTCAGGCTCAAATCTTGGATCTCATGCGCGACCTGCGCGAACGGCTGGGAACAGCCATCATTCTGATCACCCACGACCTGGGCATCATCGCCGAAATGGCGCACCGCGTAGCAGTCATGTACGCGGGCCGGATCGTGGAGCAGTCTGTTGTGGGGGCGCTGTTCGAGAAGCCGCTCCACCCCTACACGCAAGGCCTGATCGCCTCGATCCCGGTTTTAGGCCAGGTGGCCGACCGTCTGGATGTAATTCCCGGCACGGTGCCCAATCTGATCAATCTTCCGCCCGGCTGCCAGTTTGCTCCGCGCTGCCGGTTGCGCGAAAAGTTTGGACTCGAAATTTGCGCTCGCGAAGAACCGCGCCTGGACGAAGTGCTGCCCGGTCACCTGGTTCGCTGCTGGCTGTATACCAGCCACGGCGAGCACATGGCCCCCGTGCTTTTTGAAGAAAGCGCTGCCGCGAAAGGGAACTCATGACGATTGCATCCTCTTCTTCCCCCGACCTGTTAAGGGTCGAAGGTCTGAAAAAGTATTTTCCCGTTCGCAGCGGTGTGCTTCAGCGCGTTTCAGGGCAGGTGCGGGCCGTGGATGATGTTAGTTTTACGGTCAAAGAAGGCGAGTGCCTGGGCCTGGTGGGTGAGTCCGGTTGCGGAAAGACCACCGTCGGACGCACCATTTTGCGACTCATCGAACCTACCGCGGGCAATGTGTATATGGACGGCGTGGATGTGTTCAAGCTGCGCGGCCAGGAATTGAAGTCCATGCGTCGCAACATGCAGATCATTTTCCAGGACCCCTATGCTTCGCTCGATCCGCGCATGCCCATCGGCGAGTCGGTCATGGAAGGTCTGCGCATTCACGGCGTGGGCACCCCCAAAGAGCGCTTCGACCTGGCCATCGACACCTTGAAGAAGGTCGGCCTGGAAGATTACCACTCCCGGCGCTACCCGCACGAGTTCTCGGGTGGACAGCGGCAGCGCATTGGCATTGCCCGCGCGTTGGCCTTGCGCCCCAAGTTCATTGTCTGCGACGAGCCGGTGTCGGCGCTGGACGTGTCCATTCAGTCGCAGGTGCTTAACATCCTCAAAGATTTGCAGGCCGAGTTTGGCCTGACCTATTTGTTCGTGGCCCACAACCTCAGCGTGGTCGAGCATATCTCTCAGCGCGTGGCCGTCATGTACCTGGGCAAGATGGTTGAGCTGGCCGATCGGGACGAAATGTTTCGCAACCCGCTCCACCCCTACACCCAGGCGCTGCTATCCGCCATCCCCATCCCCGATCCCAAGGTGCGCCGCGAGCGCATTATCCTCACCGGAGACGTGCCCAGCCCGCTCAATCCGCCCTCCGGCTGCCGCTTCCACCCGCGCTGTCCGGTGGCTATGGACCAATGCAAGGTAGAAGAGCCGGCATTCAAAGAAATTACCCCCGGTCACTGGGCCGCCTGCTGGCGGGCCGAGTAAGCGGAGTCTGGCATCCGTTTTGTGGTATCATAAGTTCATTCGGGATGAATTGAAACCCAGGCCCGAACCAACGTTACGGAAAATCACATGAGCCTGAAACGTGTCCTAATAGTTGATGATGCCATGGACCTGGGCCGCTTGTACCAGGACGCATTGCGCACCCTGTATGAGGGTGTGCCGGTGACGTTTGTTCCCTCCGCCGAAGAAGCTTTGTTAGAAACATCCCGCTATACCTTTGACCTGATGATTGCCGACATCCGCCTGCCGGGCATGTCGGGTTTTGATCTGTTGCGCAAGCTGCGTGTTCGCCAGCCGAACATCAAGGTCATCATGATTACAGGGATGCGTAAAGACGCGCGCATGGACAAGGAGTTTGCCGAAAGCGGCGCGCAAAAACTACTGGTGAAACCAGTCAGCATCCCCGACTTCCTGGATGCGGTCCGCGAGGTGGTTGGCGAGGAAGCCGCCGCCACGGCCAAGACGGCCCCCCTGGAGATTGAAAAAAAGCCTTCTGCCACCCCCACCCCTGCCCCAGAAACGGGCGGCTCGCTGAGCGCGGTTTTAACCGAGCTGCGCGGAACGTTGGGCGCTCAGGCAGTCATCTTGCTGGATGATCGCGGAAAAAACGTGGCCGAAGCAGGCGATTGGCCTGCTCCCAACCTGGAAGCCCAACTGGTTCCTCCGTTGATGGGCCACATGAGCACCAGCGAGAAAGTCTCGGCCCAACTGGGCGCGGGGCTGCCGCGTGGCGTGCAGGCTTTCCGGGGCAGCGAGTTCGATTTACTGGCGGCCCCCGTGGGCAGCTTTGTTTTGTTGGTGTTCCTCAAGCCCGGTCGCGGCACGCTGCGCCTGGCCTTGGGCTTTGAAGAAACCCTGCACGTTCAGGAGCGCCTGGCTGATATTTTGAAGGACATGGGCTTGAATATCATGCCGGTGGTGAGTGCTCCGCAGGCTACGCCTGCCGCTGAAGCGGAAGCCGCGCCCGAAGTGGCGCAAGCTCAGGTCGAGCCCGAGCCTGCCCCGCCCACCGAGGATGAATTACCCGGTTTGCAGGCTCTGGAAGAACTGTTAGGCAAAGTCGAAACGGTTGTTCCCGCCGCGGTGAATTTGGATGATTTCTGGGAGCAAGCCGCTGCCGGAGAAAGCAAGACGGCTGCCAACGGTGACGCGCTGACCTACGAACAGGCCCTCAAGCTGGGTCTCCTGCCCGACGAGGACGCCCAGACGTAACACGGGTCTTTTTGCCTCCAATTCGTTCTTGGAAGGACGCCGTATTTGTGTGCCTCCGTCTGATAACTGCTTGTCACGCGGTTCTCGCCACGGCAACCCCCAGAGAGCCGGGAATTCATGAATTGCCCTGACGGGATTTTGTGGTAAAATCAGCACGCAAAGGTGGGGCATGGTGCAATGGCAGCACACCAGACTTTGGATCTGTGGATCTTGGTTCGAATCCAGGTGCCCCAGCTAACACCCTGGAAGCGCATGAAAGACAATTGACGTCATGAAAAACCATAAGACACAAAGGAAATTGCATAATTTTCCTTTGTGTCTTTGGTTTACCGGTGTGCGTGAAGCGCACACCCGCTCATCCATCCGTCTTGCGCTTTCCAGGTATAATCATGAAAGCATCCCTGATTCATAGGGTAGGAGATAAGAGATGAAGCTGATACCCGTAATCCTCGCCGCCGGGCATGGAACGCGCATGCGCTCTAAAACCCCAAAAATGCTGCACCCCTTGGCCGGGCAGCCTCTGGTCATGCACGCTCTGCGCAACGTGGCGGCGGTGACCCAGGAGATTCCGGTGGTGGTGGTGGGCTTTGGCGAGGATGCCGTCCGTCAGGCTGTGGGCAACGCTGCGCGCTTCGCCGTCCAGCAGCCCCAGTTAGGCACCGGCCACGCCGTCATGGCTGCCGAAGAATTGGCGGCTGGGCAGGGCGACCTGGTGTTGGTTACTTACGCGGATATGCCCTTGCTCAAGCCTGAAACCATTGCCCGGCTGGTTGACCTGCAAAAGGACAATCCCGGTCCGATCTCCATGCTCACGGTCATCCTGGACGACCCGCACGGCTTTGGCCGGGTGGTACGCAACGCCGACGGCACCGTCCAGGCCATCGTGGAAGAAGCGGTTGCCACCCCCGAGCAGTTAGCCATCCGCGAGTTGAACGCCAGCGTGTTTTGCTTTGACGCAGCGTGGCTGTGGCCTGCCCTGCGCCGCATTCAGGTCTCGCCCAAGGGCGAATATTACCTGACCGACCTGGTGGAGATCGCTGTGAACGACGGTTTGCAAGTGCGCGCCATCTGCACCACCGATCCAACGGAAGCGGTGGGCATCAACACCCGCGTGCATCTGGCTGAAGCCGAGGCCATTTTGCGCAAGCGGATCAACGAAAAATGGATGTTGGCCGGTGTCACGATTGTGGACCCAGCCACTACCTTCATCGAAGCCGATGTCACTCTGGGACAGGATACGGTCATCTGGCCCAACACTTATCTGCGCGGAAAAACGGTTATCGGCGAAAACTGCAACCTGGGGCCGGACACGATCATCGAATCCTCTCAGTTAGGCAATTCTTGCCGGGTGCTGGCCTCGTATATCGAGAGTTCGCTGCTCGAAGACGAAGTGCGAATGGGTCCCTTCTGTCACCTGCGCCCCGGTGCTCACCTGGCCAGGGGTGTCAAGATGGGTAACTTCGGCGAGGTCAAAGGCTCTTATCTGGGCCCAGGCACGCAAATGGGACACTTCTCGTATATCGGCGACGCGCAAATCGGCGCGAAGGTCAATATCGGCGCAGGCACAATCACCTGCAACTATGATGGTGTGCACAAACACAAGACGGAAATTGGCGACAACGCCTTCATCGGCAGCGACAGCATGTTGGTCGCGCCGCTGAAAATCGGCAACCGGGCCAAAACCGGCGCCGGTTCGGTGGTCACCCACGATGTGCCGGATGACGGCGTGGTGGTGGGGGTGCCGGCGCGGCCTTTCCAGAAGAAAGTAGAAGAGGGCGGTGAGTGAGCTTCACTGGTTGCTCGTTGTAGTATTTTTGCTGCTAGATTTGCTCCTGGCAGTTATGCGCGCCAGCTTGCTGAACGCGCGTCTACCGCTGCTGATGAATCTGGCGGAAAACCAACCCGAAGAGGTGGAGCGGTCCATGACGCTCTTGTCCAATTACCGCATCCGCACCACTTTGCGCCTGGGAATTGTCATCAGTCACTTTGTCCTGGCGGGACTAACAGCCTGGGGCCTGTTTCAATTTTGGCCAGAGCGGGTGGGACTGGTGCTGGGACTCATGGCCTTGGGGGCTCTGCTGCTCGTGGTTCTGGAATATCTGATGGAAGGGGCCATTTTGCCCCACGCCGAAAAGTGGGCACTGCGCTTCACGCCGTTGGCGCGCGTAGTGGATATTGTGCTCAGTCCACTTTCCGCTGGCCTCACCTTGTTGCTCGGCTCGCCGGAAATGTTGCGCCAGCGCTTCAGTCCTGTCACGGAGTACGAACTGCGCAACTGGGTAGAAGAGGGCCAGGCTGAAGGCAGCCTTGAAAAAGGCGAGCGCGAAATGATCTATTCAATCTTCCACTTTGGGGATACCCTGGCGCGGGAGATCATGGTGCCGCGCATCGACTTGCAGGCATTGGAGATCAACACCCCTCTGGAAGAAGCCGCCCAGGCGTTGACCGGCTCGGGCCATTCGCGCGTGCCTGTATATGAAGACACGGTGGATAATATTGTTGGTTTGCTCTATGCCAAAGACTTACTCCGTGCTCGTCTGGAAGGCCAAAGCCTTTCCGCCCTGCGCGGTCTGCTGCGCCCGGCCTATTTTGTGCCCGAGGCTAAGAAAGTCGACGACTTGTTGAGTGAAATGCAGCTTCGCCGCGTGCATATGGCTGTTGTCGTGGATGAATATGGCGGCGTGGCTGGTTTGGTGACCCTTGAGGATATTGTCGAGGAAATCGTTGGCGAAATTCAGGACGAGTATGACCAGGCCGAAGAGCAGCCCTACCAGCAAGTGGGGCCGGAGGAATATATCTTTCTGGGACGCACCGACCTGGATGATTTCAACGAAGTGATGGACAGCCACATTGACAAAGACATCGCCGACACGTTGGGCGGGTTGATTTACGGTTTGCTGGGGCATGTTCCCAACGGACCTGAAACGGTGGAAG
The DNA here is from genome assembly GCA_964403875.1 of uncultured Anaerolinea sp. Classification (GTDB taxonomy): domain Bacteria; phylum Chloroflexota; class Anaerolineae; order Anaerolineales; family Anaerolineaceae; genus Anaerolinea. The sequence continues at coordinate 8,541 of CAYOHX010000162.1, forward strand.
TGGACGGGTTGCAGTTAACAGTAGAGCAGGTGAGCGGCAGGCGCATTCGCAAGGTGCGTGCCCGCCGGGCGCCTGGTGAAACAAGGCAGGAGACAAAAGATGACGCTGAATGATGATCAACGCAAGCAGCTCATAGAAATGGCCGTTCAAGCCCGGCGCTGGGCTTACGCCCCCTATTCAAACTACGCTGTGGGGGCTGCTCTGCTGACCGCTTCGGGCAAGTATTATGACGGCGTGAACATTGAAAATTCGGCCTTTCCCGACACGATTTGCGCCGAGCGAGTCGCGATTTTCAAGGCTGTTTCGGAAGGCGAACGCGATTTTGTGGCCATCACCGTGGTCACTTCCAATGGCGGCACGCCTTGCGGCTCCTGCCGCCAGGTGATGGCCGAATTTGGCCTGGACACCCTGGTCATCATCGCCGACGAGACCGGGCGCATCATCCAGGAAACCACCGTCATCAGCTTGCTGCCAGGGGCGTTTACCGGGCACAATCTGTCCAAGGTCTAAATATGCCCAAGCCCATCCACTCCATGACCGTGGAGGCGGTGGTTCTGCGCCACAGCGAGTGGGGGGAAGCCGACCGGTTGTTGGTGTTGTATACCCGCGAGACGGGCAAGCTGCGCGCCGTGGCCAAAGGGGTGCGAAAATTGCTTTCGCGCAAGGCGGGTCATTTGCAGCCCTTCACGCGTGTCAAAGTGCAGGCAGCCCACGGGCGTGATTTCTGGATCATCACCCAGGCCGAAACGGTGGAAGCCTATCTGCCCCTGCGCGAGGATTTGCTGCGCGTGGCCTACGCCACCTACGTGATCGAGTTGATCGATCGGTTCACGTACGACGAAGGGGCCAGCCCGCTCCTGTTCCAATTGTTGGTCGATACCCTCGAACGGGTATCGGCGCTGCCCGATCCGTTTATCGCGGTGCGTTATTACGAAATCCATTTGCTCGATCTAGTTGGTTTTCGCCCCGAGCTGTTCCGCTGCGTGGAATGCGGCGCGGCAATCCAGGCCGAAGATCAATACTTTGATGCCCTCATGGGCGGTGTGATTTGCCCGCGCTGCGCCGAGCGCTTCACGGCGGCTCGCCCGGTCACGGTTGGAACGCTGAAATTTCTGCGCCACTTGGAGCGCAGTACCTTCCGTGAGGCTGCGCGTGCCAACCCCAGCGGTGTGGAGCGCGCCGAAATGGAATCGCTGCTCAATTACTTCATCACCTACTTGCTGGAGCGGCGCATGAACTCGCCCCATTTCCTCCACGAGGTGCGCCACAATCAATACAAGGCCGGAGAAAACCCCGCCGAGGGCTAATCTTTCTCTGTGCGGTAATCCACCCGGTAGATGCTGTAATCATCATCCCGATATACTCGCGTCAGGAATTGGCATTCAAATGGTGGGTCGCTTTGCATGACGATGTGCGTGACGCCGCCGTCATAGACGTAGTCGATCACTTCCTGGCAAGGTTGCTCCTTATAAAAACGGTCGGTCGATAACAACCTTGCGTACCAGGTCATTACATCCGGGCCAGCATAGGGAATGGACATAAAATCCACGTAAGCTGGGCGCAACGTTTCGAGGCGGAAGTTTTCCATTTTAACGGGGATCAGGTATATATCCGCGGGAGTGCTGTTCTTCGCCACCCAGTCCAGCATGGCCCGGTCGGGAGCCGAGGCTTTCTGGCGGAAATCATGGGCTGAATAGAACGCGCCCGCCAAAGCCAGCAGCACAAGCGCCCCCAGGCAGGCTTTTGGCAGCCATGCCAGTGAGAGCCACCCTTCGGGAAGACGGGCGATCAGCGCGCCGGTGAGCAGAGCCGTGGCAAGCGGCACAAGCAAAGCGCTGGACCGCCAGGGGAAGATCAGGGCCAGCGTGTTGTTCTGGGTGATCCACTGCGTCAGGGTCAGCGCGGCGATGGATAGAGTCACCGTGAGCAGAACGGTGAACAAGGCGCGCTGTTTGCGAATGACCACCAGAGCCGCGATGACAAGGCCAATCTTGAGGATCGAGCTTCCATCGAACCACGTCGCAATTTGGGCATGGTGCGGGATGCGGAACTCCACCAGGATGCGGCGCGCCTCGCTGGCCATCTGCGCAATCTCGGGCTGAGGCGCTTGAGCAAAGCTGCCGTATACGTACCCTACCACCGGCGCGATACTCACCAGCGCCAGGATGGCCAGCCCGGCGGCCTGCTTCCACCGGCGCTCTTGCCATCCAACGACGATCAGATAGCCGGCGGTGAGCAGTCCTGCGGTCAGCAGGTAGGTGGGATGCACGGAGGCAGCCAGCACCGCGCTCAACACGGCCCAAACGCGTCGCCCTGTAAGGAACAGGTAGAGGGACAGCAGCAGAAACACCCCGAAAGCGCTGGGTTGAAAGACCGTGCCCAGCAGGCGCTGCCCGGCCAGTCCGCCATCGAAGAGGAAGATCCAGTCGGGGCTCAATCCCCGCGCCAGCACAAAGCGCAAGGCCGCCGAATGGAGGGCGGTCAGCGCGACTACGGCGAGCAGCCTGCGCCCACGGGAGGCGCGCAAATGAAAGAGCTGGTCGAGAATCCCCAGTAGGCTGAAAAGATAAACGCCCATCAACGCGGCGTACAGCAGGTAAAAAATTTCTTTCCAGCGGGTGATCGAAAAGACAATGTAGATGATGTAGCTGAACACAGGCGTCGGGTCCAGAGTGCTCACCAGCCAGTCCTGATCCAGCGAGCCGATCCCCGCTCGGGCCATGCCGTGCAGGAAGTACTGGTTCTGGTTGGACGTGAACAGCGGCGCCTGCGCATAGGCGAGGACAAACAATAAAATAAGCAATAGAGACCCTAAGGGTCTTCTTAGACCCTTATTACCTGTCCGAAAATTCGGAAAGGAAGCGATTTTGAGGT
>CAYOHX010000163.1:0-11337 GCA_964403875.1 uncultured Anaerolinea sp.
GTATTAAACTTTCTCGCAATTCAACAGGGTTGTCAACCTTTTTGCAGTGGAGTCAAATGTGTTTTCCTCAAAACTTGCGTCGTCGACTATCAAAATACGCTTCAGTTGATTGGGCTCAAGACACACTTCTTTGATATGGTCACGAAGGTAGTCGATCCAATCCTTTTGATGTTCAACCCAATGTAAGAAATGACCGATGTCGACCGCTGAAGCACAAATGCCGACGAATTGATTGTGCGAAAAAGTTGGATCGTCTGCTTCACTTTCATAACGGTCGATTTTCTCCCTGCCCAAATTGATTGGTAGAACTATGGGAAATTCCTCAATTCGGGTGCGACGCCAAATTTCACGGGCAGCTTTCAGCACCACCCATCCCCCGTGTAACAGTAAGACCACAACATCAGGGGAAAATGCATCTATCTCTCTGCAAACGGCCTCCCCCAGGCTGAGTAGTGTGGTCATTGTGTTTTGATATTTTTCGGTTATGGGTTCGCTCAGCATGGATTGCTTATCCTAAATGGTTCAGAGTCTGTGTCGATTTGGGCGCTAAAACATGTAAAATGTCAGGTTTTGTAAGGTTCTTGAGAGCTATTTCTGCAATAATCTTTGGATTTTATCCCATCTACTGGTTAAATCCGTTAGCTGAAGATTGGAAATCGGTCGATTATGTGCAATTCGCCTTCTAATGAAATTTAACTCACTCATAAAAACAGGTATTGTTTCTGTCAGCTCTTTACTGAATACATCGCGAAAATTTTCAACAATTATTCCAAGATCCGAAAAATCCAGGTATGAAATGATAGAGTCGAAACTATCGCTGGAATAATGCATGCTTTTCTTTTCGCCATTTTCCCTGCTATTAATTCCATCCCACCAACCTTTACCGTCAATGCCGTTTACAGTAAACCGCTGAGCAATTGTGGTTCCCAGATCGTTAACCGAGGAGCACTTCATAGCGACCACCAAGGTGTCAGCGATATAAGTCCGCATTCTGTTTTCAATTTCAAGCAAACGTGCATAGGCATTGATGTTAAAACCAGAAACTACCCATGATGGACTTTCATCAATGGATAAACCTTTATCTATGTCGAATAGTTTCTGCCTGATATAGAGTTCCACAATTCTATTAGAGAATTGATAGACTCCTACGTTTGCCGTAGTTGGGATAAGTAACCCCGAAAGGTGCATTTCGACAGCTAAAGCGGACTCGGAGGAAGCTATGCCACAAGAGGCAACTTTAGAGAGGAATGATATAGCCTCGGAGTCTTTTTGGTATTTTTTCCAGGCTTGAGCGCAATACTTAAGAAGTCGTTTCGGTTCGCTGTCCTTAATGCATTCTTTGAGATCCCAAGTTAATGCGGGCAATGTAATGCGAGGCCTTTCTTTCTTCTGGTTTTCGATCCAATTTCCTAGCTCGTATGAGTAATGAATATATCCACGTGTGAATTCAATAATAAAGGAAATATCGTCTTGTGATAATTTGTTGAAATTTTGAGCAAGAAAAGATTGAGTCTCATCTTCTGTGAGTAGGAATTCATAGGGGCGATGTTTTGAGAAATTGGTTGCAGGAGACACACTTTTTTTGGATTTTTGTTGATACAACATGTTGAAATTTATGGCTCCACCGATTAAGAATCTTAATCCCCTCAAATTTCGGAGCGTTTCATCATCTCGATGATCATCAAGATATTTTGTCTCATCTAAAATTATTACTGCTAATTCGTCGGGTAATTTTTCAAACCCATCAATTACAATATATAGTTTTTCGCCAGAGAAAACATACTCATTTGTGTTTGAGAATTTTGGCAAATTTAACAGAAAGATCTCAGCCTTAGTAAGGTTTGAAATCGAGTATTTTTCCATCATAGCAATAATAGCTGCGGCATGGACAACATACCGCTTATTTCTATCTCTTTTTCCGTATTCTTCATTCCAAAGCTGAATCAATAATTCTGGCTTAACCTCCACATACCGCATTGGATCTAGATTTGTAATAGATGTTATTAGGGATGTTAGTCCCATTCCTGGCATTGCCAAGAGAGCTATAGATCGAAATTCGTTATCTATTTGTTCTACAATTTTCTGAGACAGTCGAAAATTCATTTTTTTTCCTCCAAGCATTCAATCGCGAGAGCGGTGTCGTCTTTTTGTTTAAAGTATTCCTGATTGATTAAAGGCAATAGCGGTCTGTATCCACCACTATGTGTTCTAATCAATACCGAGCATGAAACCAGGACGCGTAATTCTTCCCGTAAATCCTTTTCGGAAATTAGAAGATCAAATCTTTCAAGCAGAGATTGCCTTATTTCACTTTCTAAGTAAACGGAGTCTTGACTCTCGCAAACTTTTCCTATGAGCTTCTGCAAGTTGGAAAGATTTCCTTCGAAAATGTCAAACACTTCCGCAAAGAAATCTATGGTTGCTTGCTGACTAACCATTTGCTCATCAAGTGTGTATTTCTTCGTTCGTAAGCATTCGTTGACGATAGCCTGGCATAAAGATTGAGTGTAATATGGATGCCCTGCCGTCAAGTTGAATACTTTTTCGACAATTTTTTCTTCATCGAATTCGATACCTACCCACTTCATTGGGTCTATGATGAGCTTTTTAACATCTTCTTTGTCTAGGCAGGAAAGAGGCAAATGGTTTCTACCAAACCAATTCGCAATTGGGAAATTGTCTGCTTCTTCATAGAATGCACGTAATAGTTCCTTGAAGCCAGCAAATACGTATTTAACTGTGCCAGGGTAGTTTTGCCAAACTCTTCTTAACCTAGCAAAGAAATCATAGCTTTCTTTCATTTTGAGAATGTCATCAATTTCATCAAGAGCAATGAGGATGGTTTTGCCAGTAGTTTTATTCGCTTTCAGTATGGTGTTCTGTAGCCGAAGAAGCGGTTCTTTGGCTTCTGACTCCTCAAGATTAAATTTTTGTATTAATTTCTCAACTAATAAATCTGCCGTTTCATCTAGACTATTCGTACCCTGTACGGAAACATAAATTGGCGCGTACATCTGGCTATATTGCGGATCCGAACAATGGAAGCAAAGATCTTTAAGGAACCATGATTTTCCAATTTTTCTACCTCCATAGATTGCATAATTGCTATCTAAGCTATCAAGGATTTGATTCCTTAGATTTTCTCGTCCAGAAAAAACTGAACGATTGTACTCAGATCCAACTTCATATGGTTGAATTAAATGGTTTGGCAGGAAAGATCGCAATAACCTGCCTAAAACAAAAGAATAATCCTCGTTTTTTTCAAACAGAGCCTCTAATATTTGTCTTTGATCGATTAAGGCAATGTATGTTTTCGCAAAAGAAAAATTACTAAATGTGCTTGGGTCATCTTCATCTAGTAGAAATATTAATTTGATAGTTCCTGTAACGCTCTGAATTAATGTTGTGTCTTTTTGGTAAGCCTGCCTGAGCGATAAGGAGTTAAGGAATATAGTTAGTTGTGCTTCTTGTGCTTGTCGCAACCACCTTACTGGGCTGATAAAGGTTGAAATCCTTACACTTATAGCAGAAATGCTCCCAATATATTCAGGCGCAGATATAACGGGAAGGTAAAGAGTAGACGATAACTCATTAAACAAAAGTTCAATTATTTTTTTTGATTCCTCATCATTGCGTTTTGCTTTAATGATTTCTGTCACTGATACCCATAGTCTTGCTATATTTGAAATCCTTTCCCAAATTCTGGTGTTTCTAGTAATTCTTGAGATCACAAGCATCCGCAAATCACGATCATCATCGATATCAGGGATGTTTTTCAATTTTGTTAATGATAAGAATTCATTTTGAGCGCCGCTCAAATTTGATTTAGGAGATCTCAAAAATGCCGCTATTGGCCTAATTTCGCTGTTGGCATCACTTACTTCAAAAGGCTTGATGCTAATTGCCTGCAGCCTTGTCCCACCGCTTTCTTGGCGAACCAAAAATGTCACTCGAAGATTAAATTCATCTTCTTGGGGCTGGTTTAACCGTTCATACAGTTCACTCTCTTCACCACCTTCTAAAAAAGTGTAGTGAAACCAAAAAGGCAAGTTGCTTGAAGCTGCTTTGATATATCCAAAGCCCCGATCCTTATTATATTTTTGAATTACACCTTCGAATCTATCGTTTGTAGCCATGTTTTTTCCTGCTTTTTTCCGGAAGTAACTTCAACATTAACTCTACTCTCCCAATCCCTTGATCAGCGCTTCCTTTGCGTCCGAGTAGTACAGGATGCTCAGCTTCATGACCATTTCATCGGACAGGTCGTTCAATTGCCGGCGGGTGGAGATGGGAACGAGCAGTGTGGTGGCGCCTTTCTCAACGGCTAATTCGGCCACGTTGATGGCGTTGAAAACCGGGTCGATGCCGCCGCCCAGGTTGAGCCCGCCCACCACGATCAGGCCGCCCTTGAGGCTTTTCTTGAGCAGGGCTGAGCACATGGCCAGCAGGACGCTCAAGCCCAACGCGGAGCCGCTGCGGGCTGCATCGAACGCTAACAACTGTACGGTGAACTCGTGCTGGCGTGGATCGCGGTCGCCGACCAGTTCTCTGGCGCGAGACAAGAGGTTTTGCTCGCCGCATTTGACGCTTTCGCGGAAGGGGCCAGGCGCCGGAACATTGACAATTCTCACGCCAGAGCCGTTGCCCTCGTTCACCTCGACTCGGAATAAACCAGCGTGCTCGTCTTGCCCGCCTGGGCTAATGGCCCACACCTGCCCTGGGGGTAATGGGTCGCTGCCAATGGATTTCTCGCTGTGCAGTTCGGGGGTGACCACAAACTGCTCGATGCCGTCTACGCCCAGGCTAAAGCTAAAGTGGGTGTTCCTGAACTCGGCGCTGCCAATGCGCTTTTGCTGTTCTTTCACCCGCCGGCGGCATTCCATTGCCAGGCGGACTGCCCATTCCAGGTCTTCGTCGGGGATGCTCATGGTATGGTTGGGATACAGCAGTTTGATCAGGCCGTTGACCGTGTGGTTGACGGCATTGGTATCGCGGCCACTCAAGGCGCCGCCATAGGTGAGGCGGTTTTGCAGGACGTTCAGACGGCTTTGGTTGCGCAGGTTGGCAAAGCATTCCGAAAGGAAGTCGCTGACCAGGCCGAAATGGGTGGTGAACAGGGATTTCTCCATCTTGGGCGCGTCCCAGCCGGGCAGGAAGGCGTGGATGCGATCCATGAAGGCGGTGTCATTGCGCATTTCGGGTGGCAGCGGGCCGAAGAGGTGGCCGACGCGCTGCTGGTGTTCCACGTCCACCTCAAAGTTGCCCAGCAGGACGATGCTGCCAAAGGCCCGGATGCTCTCGCGGCCTCGACTGAACTCGCCTGACTCCATGTAGCCTTTCATGATGTTCACGCCGTCTTTTTGGTCAAAAGAAATGCCTGAAACCTCATCAAAGCAGACTACATCATACTGGCAAACCAGACCGCGCTGGCCGGAGGCGTTGTTGACAAACATGCGGGCCACCGTGGCCTTCCCGCCGGAAACAAGGTGGGAGTAGGGGGAGACCTGTTGGAAGAGGTGGGATTTGCCCGTTCCACGCGGACCCAACTCGACCACGTTGTAGTTGCGCTCGACGAAGGGCACCATGCGCAGGAGCATCACGTCCTGGGCGCGGGGAGAAAGGCGTTCGGGTTCAAAGCCCACGCTGCGCAGGAGCAGATGTTTCCACTGCTGGGTGGTGAATTCCAGCCGTCCGCGAGCCATCTCTTCCAGCGCGCCCTTTTTGGATAGCTGGATGGGGCGCAGCGAGCTGATGCCAAAGGGCTTGCCGTTCTTCTCCTGGGCAATGGTGGCGTCGTAATCCAGGGTCAGCTCGGCATAAAACCCGCCGGTGAGCATCCGCTCATGGGCGGCAACCATCTCGGCTTCGATGCGCACATCCGTCAGGCGCAGGCTGGGGAGGGTGGCTAGGTAGGAGTCGCTGTACGAGTCCAGCCGGGCAGTGATGATATCGATCACCTTGACCGAACCCCGCTCGCGGGCTCGGGATTTGAACAGTTCTTCTTCTCCTGCCCGCACCGTTCGCTCGCGCATTTGCCGCTCGACGATTTCCAGGCCTTCAGAAATCTCGCTTTCTACGGTACTGGCGCAGTATCGCCCCAGCAAGAACTCGCCGACATACGTCGGCACCGGATACTGACCACGGAAACGGAGCGCGAGGTCTTTCCGAACGATATAGCCTTCGAAGGCCTGGGCAGCCAAGAGATCGAGCGCATCGAGTTCCATGCGTTATCCTCCAATCGTAGTGAGCGTTTGCGCCTGAACCAGGCCATCGGCGCCGGTGACGACAATGTTCGCGGCAGCTCCGATGTGGTCCTCATCCTCGACGAACAAGGCGACTTCACCCTTGGCGCCGGGTGATTTGGCCTCGATGACCAGGGAACTGGCGGCATCGCCGGCTTTGGTGCGAACATCCACGACCGCGCCGGGCTGGGCGCCGATGATTTTGGCGGTCAGGCGTAAGCCTGTCCAGTGAACGTCTTCAATTTTCACGGCAGCAGCATGCCCGGCCAGGGCGACGGTAACAACCAACTGGGGGGTGACGCATTCCTGCAGGCTGATGCCGCCGTGCTCGTAATCCTTGCCGGCTTCAAAGCTGCCGGTTGCCGGCGCAATGGCCACCCGCGCTTCGGGGTCCCAATGCCAGGGCACTTCCGCCAGTTCTGTGTGGGCGCCCATTTTCAGGCGAGCACAGCGGCCTTTGCGCACTTCGGTGAGGTGTTCTGGGATGAAAGCCTTGGGCAGGCCACCCGGCAGAAGCAGCCAACCGTGATCGGTGACCACGGTGATGCGCTTCCAGCCGTGCTGCAAGAGGGACATGATCCGGTCGCGCAAGGCCAGCAGTTCGCCTTCGAGGTGCACGGCCACTTTGCAGCCATGTTCGTGCCCATAGGCGTCAATTTCACCCATCTCGGTCCAGCCCAGCCCGGCAGGGTCTCCCAGGCTGTCGCCGGTCAGGATTTGGTATCCCGCTTCCTGCAGGATCTTGCGCAAGGCGTCTGCGGTCAGCGGGGCGTCCTTGCCAATCTGAGCCGGCCCCAGGCCGTGAGAATTCTTGCCGCTGAGGGCCGCCGCCACCGGCGTGAGGGCGGGTTTGGCGGTGGAGGTGATGGGGGGCAACGCGGCCAGGCGCGGGCTGAGCTCTACGGCGCAGCCTTGAACCCGCAGCGCGTCTGCCAGGCGCTGACCGGCGTCCATGCGCAGGGCATCGCTGAACAGGATCACCGTTCCCTTTTCAACGGCAGAGAGCGGGGAGAAGGGGTAGGTTTCGGCGAGCGGACCCTGGACCACGGCCTTCTGGTAGCGCCGGGCTGCATCTTCCAGCCAGGCGGCGTAGACGGCGCGGACGGCGGCCTTGACTGCCGTGATCAAGACGGCGGGGTTTCCCGGCTTCTGGATGCTTTCCAGCGCGCTGAGCGCGGCATGATCGGCGCGCCAGCCGGTGGCCAAAAAGGCAGCTACCAGTTCGGCGGCGGTGGCGCCAGGCAGGGCCTGGGCGGTGTGGTCGGCCAGTTCGGCCAGCGGTTTGAGGGCCGTTGCCAGGGGCGAGCGCCCCAACCTGGCCCACACCCATTCGCGGCGCACCCCGTGCTGCGCTTCCAGGTCGAGCAGGGCGGCGCGAGCGTCTTTGGGTGAGAAGGACGCCAACGCGGCCAGGTGTCCTTGCAGTTCTTCTTCGGCCCGTTCGTTATCCTGGGGCCAGGTTTCCTCGTGATCGTCGAATAAGCCGAAGGGCGGACGGGCCTGGCGCAGGCGCTCGGGCAGGTGAGGATAGGCAGCGGGGGATTCGGCAAAGCGGTGCCACACCATGGCCCAGTTCTTTTCGCGCAGGCCCAGCATTTGGGCTGCGCTGAGCGGGCCGTCCTTTTCGGGGTGGAAGTCGAAGCGCGATTTGCACACATTGCAGAATGAGTGCCATTCTTCGGGCTGCAGCTCCTGGCGGTAGCCGGTTGGATCTTCTAGCCAGCGCAGCAAGGAGCGGGATTCGTCGGGGTTGAGCAAGCCGTCAAAAAAAGCAGCTTTGAGGGGGGCCTCTTTTTGGAGGCGGTCGAGGGTTTCGGCGGCCAGCTTGAGCAGGGCGCGCTTGAGGGCATCCTGGGTGGCTTGATCGGCAGCTACGGCCAAGCCCAACCCGCCGCTGGCCGATTGCAGGAAGGCCGCCAGGGTCCAGTCGTGGCCGTTGCGCTGGTACCAGATGGTGCCGCGAAATTGCAGCTCGATCAAAGGCTGCAGGTGCTTGGGGCAGTCTTCAATGGCACGCAGGTCGGCGCGGCCCACGCCGGGCAGGTAGATGACGGGTACGGCGCCTGGCGGCACCTGGGCTGCGGGGATTTGCCCGGCGATGGCGCAGCGGATCCAGTAGGCCGACCCGCTCCGGGTGGTGGGGTTGTAGTCGCCCAGGGTGAAGAGGGGCAGGCGCGAGCGCAGGGCGGGGATGAGCGCTTCCCACTGGCGTTCTTTGTCCGGCCACAACACGGCGGCGGGGGCGGTTTGGTCTTCGGCGTTGTAAGCGCCAGCGGTTTGCAGGGCCTGGGTCAGGGCATCCAGAAAGGTGGTCGAGTTGGTCAAGTCAAATCCTTTGGTCATTCGCAAAAAGTTGACCATGTTTGGGGCTGATTTAATGGCAAAAAGAGTATGTTTGGATGCTGCTCACAGAATTTTTCCAGAATACTTCGAGCATATTTCGGCCTGGAGGTGATCATTTGCCTGGCGAGTGCCAACTTTTCTAACCACAGTTTTTCAACTTCATCAAGTCGCTGGATTTCATAATTCTGTCCCATTTGTTGGAAATACTGAACAATTGTCGACGAAAAAAGTAAATGGGCAGCCATTTCGTCGATAAGTTTTCTATACTGGCTACTTTCAAGGGTGGCTTTCCCGATTGATTCCCGTGTCCGCAAATAATTGACCAAACTGTCGGCGGTATTTATCCAATTCGAGATATTTATGTTCTGCGTATCAATTTCATTGATACCATCCAACAACAAACTACTATCTGGTTCTATAGAATTTTCTGTAGCTATGAAAAATATTGCGCGGATTTTCCTGCGCAGATCCTCAAGAGTATTCTGAGAGACAGCTTTGGCCAGATGTAAATCATCACCGTGTTCTTCTTTGGCGAGGCCTGCTATTTCTCTACAAACGCGAATCAGGTCTCGAGGCAGACCACCGGATTGAACATAGCAGAAGTAAACGAATGGTAGGGACAGTCCAATTACTCTTCGCCGTAGTAATTGTTGGCTGTAACTGATACTAGGAAATTCCATTGCAAAAACATTGTCGAATGAGGTATCAAATTCATCACGAAAGGTAATTCCACGCCGCTCAAAATTGCTCATAGCATTGTCTGAAACTGATACCAGGTAGAAACAACCTTGTATTCCAAAAATTGCTTTTGTTTCATTCAAAAATTGTTGAGCAGACTCCGAGGAAGAAATTTTATCTAACTCGTCGATCCCAATCAGGATTTTATATTTTTGTGAGACAAGTGCCAGAAAGTCACGGTAATTGCTAATGATCTCTGGAAGGGTCTGCGGATTTCTTGTTTTAGAAAATGAATAATTCGCGCTGGATTCTAAAAATTGCACGGCTTCAGGAAGTTTAATGGTTCCTGACCAACCCGTGGACATGCCTAATTGATAATTGATCATTTCAAGGTGTCGCTGGGCTTCACCAACTAATAACATGGATTTTTTACGTTCTTCTCGGAGCTGATGCGATTGAAATAAACTGAAAATTCCAACAAACAGTCGCACAGATGTTATAAGAATTTGTAATAACAACCGCAACAAGAAAAATGAAATAGGTATCAACAAAATCAGGCTGATGAGAAAGATATCTTTAGGAGCTATAAGCTTAGCCATTTGCTTCCAAAAGTCAGGAACAACTTCTCCGCTTGCTAATAATCGTGCCCAACCAAGTGAGATTGTCATTCCAAATAAACCAATAATCGTAATAAAAGCAAGGATGTCCCAATGCTTTAGAACCAGAGTACGAAAGCCAGACGATGCTTGATCGTATACATCTTCTTGTTCATTTTCAAAGATTGGACCGGTAGTTCCAGTTTCCCTTTGTATAACTTTATCGCACACTTGAGAAAACAAATACAAAATAAATTCTTTTGGGTTGTATTGCACGGGAACAGAGGTCAAAACGGTCAGGGCAGGTTGGTCTTCAAAAGTTTTACGATCGGGGTTGCATATGCTCATAAGCAGAGTGGATTTGCCGGAACCTCGTGGACCAGCAAGTCCAATGCTCCCGCCAGAAAGCTCTCCTAACATTTTTTCTACACGATCCTTGGTTGCAGTAGGCACTTCATAGGTAGCATCCATGACAGACCACAAACCAGTAGTAGACCTAACTTCAAAGTCAGTAATGAGAGATTCTCGATCCTTGTTGATATACTCACGTAGGCTCTCCCTAATAATTCTTTCGGCCATTTGGTTTTGAAAAACCTCATCAACATATGCTAAGCTGAGGGATTCTATTTTTCCTCTTCTTCTTTTTATTGCGAGGTAATAAAGTACACCGGTGATCAAAACAGTTCCGAATAATAGTATTAAAACAATAATATACCATGGCAAACGAGCAACGTTATACGTCTCGAATATAGGGCTGCTAAGGATTCCAACCACAGCTGCTGTTATTGATAAAGAATTAATTAAATTAATTACTGAATTCTTTTTGAAAGCTTTCTCTTCTATTGCTATTCTGCGGCCAAGCTCATCTGTATATTGTTGTTTGATAGTGTTTGTTAGTGTTGTCAGCAGTTCATCTAGCGAAATTTGTAGATGGGTCATTCCTTCGGCAATATCTTTTTCTTCGGAAATTGCTTTTTCAACTAGATCAACTACCATATTTTCTATCTGCTTTTCCACTTTTTTGTCCATCTCTTCACCCTCCCCTTGCTTTTTTCTTCTCCGCGATGGTGTAGTGCAGTTCGTTCAGGCGCTCGCTGCCGTCGGGATTCTTGCCCCGATCTTTGTTCCAGTTGATGGTGAATTTGGAGCGCAGGACGCCGGCCTGGACGAAGGGGCGGATGTTGAGGCGCACGCCGTCGTTGAGGTCGGGGTCCCAGCCGATGGGTTGCTGGGAGAGTGGCTTCCAGCGCACGTAGATGTCGTGGGGCGGTTCGCCCACCAGGATAGCTTTGAGTTTGTCTTGCAGGGCCAGGGCCGCCACCAGGCGCCCATCGGCGCCGGGCTCGCCGTGATCGCGGCGCGAGCGCTGGAAGTTCATCCAGTCGCCCAGGTAGACGAAGATGAGGCGCTCGAGGTTGGCTTTTGTCAAGACCGAAATAAGAAGTCCCTGAATCGCCGGTTTAAAAAGTCCACTCTTC